>DATCIR010000122.1:0-9783 GCA_036507695.1 Gammaproteobacteria bacterium | reverse complement strand
GTGCAGCATAGGTTAAAGCGGTGCCGGTGTTTCCTGCCGGGGGCGTCTGCGGCCAGGGATGGCCGCAGTCGAGCCTACAGGGACGTACTTGTGGCGTCCCCCGGCAGGAGACACCGGCGCCGCCCACGGGTGAGTAGTTACCCTAAAAACTCATAACAAAACGATAAATAAACTTTTCTTATAGTGCTTGGAGTATGATTTAGATTTTTTATGAAACAGAATAACTTGCCGCACGCGCTGATACTTGATTAACTATAGGATCTTTAAGCTTTGCGGATTTTTACGCCCACAGTTTTTTTTCGCCTCAAAAGGATTTCAACATGAGCAAATTACATTGCGTACCTCCCGCACCCGAAGTAATGGCCCAAATTTATGCCGATTACATTCGTATTGCCCAGGGCCACGGAATTACCTTCGCCGAATACCTGGTCAGTATCGGCTATACCAATCCGGCGGAAAATGTCGACGGTATGGATGATGCCGCGATTATGCGTACCGGGGTTCATGGACTGGAGCTTATTTCCATTCCTAGCAAACCGATTCAGGGTCAGTTGCGCATCAAGGTCTTGCTGATTGATTTCCCGGATCGGCCCGGCGCCCTGCCCGTGTCCCACTATCAGCAATTACTCTTTTCCAAAGATACTCATCCCACGGGCAG
Organism: Gammaproteobacteria bacterium; assembly: GCA_036507695.1. Taxonomy (GTDB): domain Bacteria; phylum Pseudomonadota; class Gammaproteobacteria; order SZUA-152; family SZUA-152; genus JAKEGK01. Next base: position 9,125 of record DATCIR010000122.1, on the reverse strand, counting down.
CATGCGTGACTATTATCGCGAGGTAAGCCTGGGCAAGGTGGATATCAACGGCAGTGTGCACGGCTGGCTGCGCATGCCCAATGAGTACGGCTATTACACCAACGGACAATCCGGCACGGAAGGGAACGCTTATCCGCGCAATGCACAACGCATGGCCGAAGATGCCGTGCGCGCCGCTCAACAAGCGGGCGTCACATTCGAGAACAGCCTGGACGTGCTGAATGACGGCACCATTGCCGCGCTGTTTATGATTCATGCGGGCCTGGGTGCGGAAACCCTCAATCCCAGTATTCGCGGCAGTCACATCTGGTCGCATAAATGGATAATGCGGCAACCGATCGAGGTTGCGCCGAATCTCTTTGCCAGTACTTATCTGACCGTGCCCAATGATTGTAAAGTGGGTGTGTGCGCCCATGAACTGGGCCACCTGGCGTTTCAATGGGAAGACTTCTATGATCCCAATTATGGCGAGGACGGCAAGGAATGGGATGGTTCGGGCAGTTGGGATTTAATGGCGGGAGGATCCTATAACGGTAATGGCCATCGTCCCTGCCATCCCGCCGGCCTGCATAAATCCCAGCACAACTGGATTACGGTGCGGGAGCTACAGGCGTCGGGACAATTTTCCCTGAAACCATACACAACAACATCCGGCGAAGTGTTGAAAGTCGTCAGCCCCAAATACCGTCCGGGTCAATACCTGCTGCTGGAGAATCGCGCCAAAACCGGTTTTGATTCCGACTTGCCAGGCGAAGGATTATTGGTATGGAAGGTTGACGAGTCCGCCGATATGTTCGCGCCGGAAAAACCCGCCCTGCTGCTAGTGCAAGCCGACGGCCGGCGTCAACTGGAAACACCCAATGACTGGAACACCGGTGACGCGGGCGATCCGTTTCCGGGCAGTTCCAACCGCACCGAACTGACCGATCGCGGTGTAATTTCCACTAGTTTCCCTGAGGGACCGGACTCGGGCATCAGTTTGAAGAGTATCCAACGCGATATGGATACGGGAAACATCCTGCTCGACATCCAGTTTGCCGGCGATCAGGTTGTTAACTCGGATGTAGTGCAACTTGAAACACGCCCTAACACAGCCATTCCGGATAACAATACCTCCGGTATTCAAAGCATTATCGATAACCCTCAAAATGGCATGGTGCGGCAAATCGCGGTCAGCGTTGATATTGCGCACACCTATATTGGCGACCTGCGAGTTGAACTGCTTGCGCCCTCCGGCCAACGGGTGACTTTGCACAACAGAGAAGGCGGCAATGCCGACAATCTGAGAAAAACCTATTCATCCGCGAGCAATCCAGCGTTAGCGGATTTACTGGGCGGCAAAGCAGCTGGCAATTGGACATTGCGCGTTGCGGATCTTACCGGCGCGGATGTTGGAACATTGCATTCCTGGAGTCTCGCCATTGAACTGGATAAAGACGCGTCCGTCATCCGTGCCGAAGAGACGCCAAACCTGTCAATCCCCGACAATGATCCGGCCGGAATCGCCAGTGTATTGCGGGTTACGCGTTCCGGTATCGCGCGCAATCTCAAGGTGCACGTGGATATTGATCACACCTATATCGGAGACCTGCGCGTGGAATTGATTAATCCGCAGGGGTATCGTGTATTGCTGCATAACAAAAGTGGCGGCACACAAAATGATTTGAAAACAATATATGAATCATCTTCAAACAGCACGCTCGCGCCACTGGTCGGTCAGCCGGTCAACGGCGATTGGACATTGCGGGTCTCTGATTTGATGGGCAATGACGTGGGCAAACTTAACCGCTGGGGCCTGGAAATTGAGCTGGCCGCGCGCAGCCAGCAAGTCAGGAAAGAAGACAATAACGCGCGGTCCATTCCGGACAACAATGCCGGAGGCATCGGCAGTGTGCTGAATTTTACCGAGCGCGGCACCGTACAGGCACTCGACATTGTCGTTGATATTAAACATACTTATATTGGCGATCTGCGTGTGGAACTCATCGCCCCTTCCGGACAAAGCGCGATCTTACACAATAAAACCGGCGGCCGCACCAAAGACCTGCTGCTGCAAACCAATTCCGGCAATTCGCCCGCATTGCATGTGTTGACGGGTGAACCCATTCACGGCGACTGGATTCTGCGTGTCGCGGATTTGGAAAGCCTGGATACCGGAACCCTGACGCGTTGGGCCTTGCAGTTAACTTACGTTGAATAAACCATAGTAGAACCTGTTTCAAAATTGATACGTTAGCGATGTCGGGGGGTGCATTTCAAAACACGTTGTCAATACGATCCACCCGGATGTGCGAACGCCATGCGAGGCACGAGCCCATGGAAGGACGAAGGTAAAACAATGCAGGAGCAATTGTCGAGAATGCCGTCAGCGGCCCGACCATTTTTGTTTTAAAAAACAGTTTTAAAAAACAGTTTTAAAAAAATGGTTTTGAAAGAATGCTCGACGGCGGCATACCCACAGGGCACTTGTTACCTTAGATTATAAATCCATGGCACCGGCGGTTTTGAAATGGGTCCCCGGAGTCGATAGCCTGTCCACGGTGGTTTCTTTTGCTGAATTGTAATTTTTGGATAGGTTCTAACTGCTCTTTATTACCGGGATTAACGTGGTAGCATATACCATTCACCTTCATTGTTGAGGGAACCTGCCATGATAGAACTGACGATTAACGGCCAAACCCATGCGTTAGATATTGATCCCCGGATGCCTTTGTTATGGGCAATCCGCGATGCCATCGGGCTAACCGGCACCAAGTATGGCTGCGGTATGTCGCAATGCGGCGCCTGCACCGTGCATATGGATGGCAAGGCAGTCCGGTCTTGTGTCACACCGGTCAGCCTTGCTCAAGGTAAACAGATTATTACCATTGAAGGACTCGATTCCACGTTAGCCCGCGCTATCCAGGATGCCTGGCAAAAACTGGATGTGGTGCAATGCGGTTTTTGCCAGTCCGGGCAAATCATGTCGGCCGTGGATTTGCTTTCCAATAACCCACAGCCCAGTGATGATGATATCGATAATGCCATGAATGGAAATCTATGCCGCTGCAATACTTATGTGCGCATTCGCGCGGCAATCAAACTGGCGGCGAAAGCGCTGGCATAACAGGAGAATATTCATGGAAACGGATGAAAAACTGAATGCAATAAAAATGACCCGCCGCGGTTTTTTGCTTACCAGTGTCTCCATGGGCGCCGGACTCACCCTGGGGGTGCATCTGACCGGTTGCGGTGACAAGAAAGAAACGCAAACTCAAAGCCGGCCTGAAGCGGGACCCGGCAAAGCGGGCGGCGAAATGGTCAGTGATTTTTCTTTTGCCCCCAATGCGTTCATCCGCATAAGACCGGACAACACAGTGACCTTAATTATGAAGCATTTTGAAATGGGCCAGGGCACCTATACCGGATTGTCTACCCTGATTGCCGAGGAACTGGACGCGGCCTGGGAACAAATACAGGTGGAAGCCGCGCCGGCGAATGCGAAACTCTATAACAATAATTTTTGGGGACCGATGCAAGGCACCGGCGGCAGCACCGCCATCGCCAACTCTTTCACCCAGCTGCGCAAAGCGGGCGCTGCCGCCCGGCATATGCTGGTTGCCGCGGCCGCCAAACAGTGGAAGGTGCCGGAAAATGAAATCAGCGTGCAGGACGGCATTCTGGCCCATGCCGCTTCCAACCAGCGCGCAAGCTTTGGCGTATTCGCGGAGTCAGCCGCCAAAGAACCGGTGCCGGCGGATGTATTTTTAAAAGAACCGGATGAGTTTCGTCTGATTGGTAAAACGCTGCCGCGCAAGGATTCAAACGCCAAGTGCACCGGCAAGGCCATATTCACCCAGGATATCATACTGCCCGGCATGTTAACCGCCGTGGTCGCCCATGCGCCCCGCTTTGGCGCTGCAATAAAATCGTTCGACGCCACCGAATGCAAAAAAATCCAAGGTGTCGTCAACGTGGTGCAAATTCCGACAGGTATTGCGGTGCTGGCGCAGGATTTCTGGAGCGCCTTGCAAGGCAGAAACGCGTTACAGGTCGAATGGGATGAAAGCGCCGCATTTAAAAAAAGCTCGGCAGAACTCATGGACGAGTACAAAGCCCTGGCCAAACAACCGGGCACGGTCGCGCGCAAAGACGGTGACGTGGATAAGGCCATGGCTACGGCCGCCAAAACCTTGCGCGCCGCGTATGAATTTCCTTACCTGGCGCACGCCGCCATGGAGCCCCTGAACTGTGTCGTACAAATCAATGCCCATGGTTGTGAGATCTGGAACGCGGCGCAAACCCAAACCGCGGATCAAATGGCGGTTGCCCGGTTGCTGGGTATAGAAGTGGGTCAAGTGAAAATAAATACCTTGTATGCCGGGGGTTCGTTCGGCCGCCGCGCCAATCCGTTTTCCGATTATGTGCTGGAGGCTGCTACCATTGCCAAAGCCCATGGGGGCAATACGCCGGTTAAAATGCTGTGGACACGCGAAGATGATATGCGCGCCGGGTATTACCGCCCGATGTACTATCATGAGCTTAAAGCCGGCCTGGATAAAAACGGCAATCCGGTCGCCTGGCAACACCGTATCGTGGGCCAGTCTCTTTTGACCGGAACGGCGTTTGAACCCATGCTGGTGAAAAATGGCGTGGATGCCACTTCGGTGGAAGGCGCCAGCAACCTCCCCTATGCTGTTCCCAATCTACAGGTTGACCTGCACACCACTACTTTGCCGGTGCCGGTGCAATGGTGGCGCTCGGTGGGTTCAACCCATACCGCCTATGCCACAGAAACATTTATAGATGAACTGGCTCACGCCGCGAAACAAGATCCGGTGGAATTTCGCCGCGCCATGCTAAAAGACCACCCGCGCCATCGGGGTGTGATGGAACTGGCGGCGGAAAAAGCCGGCTGGGGACAAACGCTGCCCAAAGGCAAGGGCCGTGGCATAGCGGTGCATGAATCATTCAATACCTGTGTGGCGCAGGTCGCGGAAGTTACCGTTAACGATGACAACAGTTTTAGCATCGACCGCGTGGTGATTGCCGTGGACTGCGGCCTGGCAATTAATCCTGATGTGATACGCGCACAAATGGAAGGCGGCATGGGATTTGGATTGGCCACGGCGTTATCGAGCGCTATCACCTTAAAAGACGGCAAAGTGGAACAATCCAATTTTCATGACTACCAGATACTGCGCATAAAACAAATGCCAAAGCAGGTGGATGTGCATATTGTTAAATCCGATCAGCCGCCGACGGGCGTGGGTGAACCGGCGACACCGGTAATCGCCCCGGCGGTGGCCAACGCCCTGTTTAATGCAACCGGAAAACGGTTTTACCAATTGCCGATTAAGTTAACTTAGGAAAATGACACGTGGCCATCTACAGCACCGACCGCGAAATCCTGCAAACCGCCATTGATTGGCTGGAATCAAATCACCGGGTGGCGCTGGTGACCGTTGCCAGGACCTGGGGCTCTTCTCCCCGGCCCTGTGGCTCCATGCTGGTGATGCGGGAAGATGGTGTTCATGCCGGTTCCGTATCCGGGGGTTGTATTGAAGAAGATTTGGTTAGCCGTTACCAGCATCGCGAACTCACGGATCATTTCCCCAATCTGGTTAACTATGGTGTAAACCGGCAGGACGCCTTGCGGTTCGGTTTGCCCTGCGGCGGCCGTTTGGAATTAGTCGTCGAACGACTCGCAAGCGCCGAACCCTTGAAAACCCTGCTCTCAAGAATCAATAGCGGTCAACTGGTGGCGCGCCGCGTCTGCATGAACACGGGTGAAGTCAGCCTGCATACTGCATCCGAGGTCAATGACTTTCGTTATACACAGGACGAAATGCTAAAGGTCTATGGACCCAGCTGGCACATATTGCTGATTGGCGCCGGCCACCTCAGCCGTTATGTGGCCAACATTGCATTAATGCTGAATTACAATGTCACGGTGTGCGATCCGCGGGAGGAATACCAAACCGGCTGGGACATGGAAGGCGTGCATCTCACGCGCATCATGCCCGACGACGCGGTGAAACAGATCATCAATCAACACAGAACCATACTGATCACGCTGGCGCACGATCCCAAACTGGATGACATGGCATTAATGGAAGCTTTAACGGATGACATATTTTATGTCGGCGCGCTGGGTTCAATGCGCAGCAATGACCAGCGCCGGGAACGGCTACGGCAATTGGGCGTTACCGAACAGCAACTGGCAAGACTGCACGCGCCGGTGGGTCTGGACATTGGCAGTCATACCCCGCCGGAAATCGCCGTGTCTATCATGGCGGAGATTACCGCCGTGCGGAACCAGGTTTTGCCGGCCTGATACGTTTTACCGGACCGGCAAAGTACCCGCGGATGACTGTTGAAATTATTGGCATCTTGCTCGCCGCCGGCCACAGCACCCGCTTTGGCGGCAACAAACTACTGCAGCCGTTACCCGATACCCAAATTGCCATGGCGGTACAGGCGGCACGCACGCTGTGTGAAGTTTTACCGGACAGTGTTGCCGTAGTCCGTGATAGCGATCGGGAATTACAATTACGGCTGCTTGAAACCGGCATTCGAGTGGTGGAAAATCCGGATTCCCATCTGGGCATGAGCCGCAGTATTCGCCGCGGCATTGAAAACCCGTATGTCCCCAATGCCTCGGGCTGGGTGATTGCGCTAGCGGACATGCCCTATATTCCGGCCCTGGTGATCCAGCAGGTTGTGGGCGCACTCCTGCGAGGCGCTCTCATCGCCGCGCCACAATTCAAGAAGCAACGCGGGCATCCGGTAGGGTTTTCACGTCCACTCAAAGCTGAACTTCTGCAATTACAGGGAGACACCGGCGCAAAACCGGTGATTGACAAGTACCGCTCACAGATTCAGTTAATCGATACCTTCAGTGACGCGATTCTGCGGGACATTGATTATCCCCAGGATGTTTCCAAATAAGCGTTTTACTGATCAGCAGTAACTACTTACCCCGTGTGCAGCATAGGTTAAAGCGGTGCCGGTGTCTCCTGCCGGGGGCGTCTGCGGCCAGGGATGGCCGCAGTCGACGGATTCGCCGGGAGCGAATCCGGTCGCACCGCAGTGCACCCCGCAGGGTGTGGGCCAGGGATGGCCCACAACAACCTACAGGGACGTACTTGTGGCGCCCCCCCCGGCAGGAGACACCCGCGCCGCCCACGGGTGAGTAGTTACGATCAGCAATTACTAATTATTGATTAATTCCTTATAAGCTGCGCGTCTTATTGCCACCCACTTCATGGTATAAAGCGTCTTGAAGTTTCAACGCCGTACTCGCATATTCCATACATGAAGCATACGTTGTCCACATTACCGCTGAGTAATTCCTTTGTTTCTTTGGGTGAGCCGTTCTATTCACGTGTGAATCCCACTCCGTTTGAAACACGGCCCTTGTTGATTCATTACAATCCGCATGCCGCCGAACTCCTGGACCTTGATCCTGCGCTTTATCGCGATCCAAAACGTGCAGCCGATTTAGCGGAACTCTTTTCCGGCAAACAAGCGTTTCCAGGCGCGGAGCCTATTGCCATGTTGTATGCGGGTCATCAGTTTGGTCATTATGTTCCGCAACTGGGCGATGGCCGCGCCATTATTCTCGGCGAGACCACCAATCAACGCGGCGAGCATTGGGAAATTCAACTCAAAGGCAGCGGGTTAACGCCTTATTCCCGCGACGGTGACGGACGCGCGGTATTGCGCTCAACCATCCGCGAATATCTGTGCAGCGAGGCCATGCATGCGCTGGGCATTCCCACGACCCGTGCCTTGTGCATCGTGGGCAGCGATGACGCGGTTTATCGCGAACGCATCGAGCCTGGCGCCATGTTAACGCGTCTGTCACCCAGTCACGTGCGTTTTGGATCATTTGAGGTTTTTTATTACCGCAACCAGTTTGAACCGCTTCGCCGGCTCGCGGATTTTGTCATTGAACACCATTACCAGCAACTGCTGGAGGAGAAGGATCGTTATGCCGTATGGCTGGAAATTATTATAAGCCGCACCGCGTCACTTATCGCACATTGGCAAGCCGTAGGATTCTGTCACGGCGTAATGAACAGCGACAACATGTCGATTTTGGGACTCACTATCGATTATGGTCCTTATGGTTTCATGGAAGCCTATGATCCCGGATATATCTGCAACCACTCCGACCACCGCGGCCGTTATGCTTACGATCAGCAGCCCAATATTGGATTGTTCAATCTCAGTTGTTTTGCCCAGGCGATATTGCCGTTGTTAAGTGACGAGCCGGAACAAGCTGTGGAAATCGCGAAACACAAGCTGGCGCAATACCACGCCTTGTATATCAATCAATATGCCATACGCATGCGCGCCAAGCTCGGTTTTCAACACAGTCAGCAAGAAGATGAACGACTGGTGAAAGACCTGCTGGTGTTAATGGCGAATGACAAAGTGGATTTCACCATTCTGTTTCGCCGGCTGAGTGAATTTTCCAGCGGCGCCGATGCCCGCAATGAATCCATACGGGATTTGTTTTTACAACGTGACGCGTTCGACCAGTGGGCGGTCCGCTACAAAACCCGCTTGTTACAAGAAAGCTCAGTTGACGAAATCCGGTCACAAGCCATGAAACAAGCCAATCCCAAATACATTTTGCGGAACTACATGGCGGAGCTCGCTATTCGTAAGGCGGAAGATGAGAAAGACTACTCGGAAATCGGCCGCTTGCTTGACCTGTTGCGTAGTCCTTTCGATGAACAGCCAGAACATCAGCGCTATGCAGGTTTTCCGCCGGATTGGGCCTGTAATATTTCCGTGAGTTGTTCTTCCTGATAACTCCATTAGACCATTCGCAGCAGAAAACGAAAAACTCCCCTGTATCGGCAACGATCCAGCGTAATGCATCGCGGATACCTGCTGCAGTACCTTGTATTGCTTCCGCTACGGCGCCCTGTATTGCGACTCCTGTGCAACATGCCAATCCCGCGATTTTATGCTTTAATAGGCGCATTGCTTCTAGCCCGCATTTCTCACCAGGATCGCGGGAGCTGGCGAAGGATTCGTGTTCGTAGGCGCCGCTCTGGAGCGAAAGTCATAGCCGTAGCTATGGCTTGAGTGAAGAGCAAGCCTACGGACGCGAAGACAAGCCAGAACCG
>DATCIR010000121.1:0-9773 GCA_036507695.1 Gammaproteobacteria bacterium | reverse complement strand
GAAAGCGGCGTATCAGTTCCTGCGCACCGTCGAACATCGCTTGCAGCAGGTGCGCGACGCGCAGACCCATCGCTTGCCGAAGGACCCCGATGAGCAAGCGTGCATTGCGTTATCGATGGGATTTGCGTCGTGGGAGGACTTTTCCAAGCAACTAAAGCTGCATCGCCGGCGGGTGCGGAATCATTTCGACCAGGTATTCGAATCCCCACAAATTTCCCAGTCCGATGCGGTGGATAAATCACTGCAGCTCAAGCAAATCTGGCTGCAAAAGCTGGATGGTGACAAGGCGCAACGATTACTGGAAGAACTGGGTTACGAGCAGACTGCCAGTGCGCTGGAGACGCTCAAGGCGCTGGCATCGGCGTCCAGTACCCGCGCGTTATCACAAACGGGCCGGCAACGGCTGGATGCGTTGATGCCGCTGTTAATCGCCGCCGTAGCGCCCACCCGCAACGGCCATGACGTATTAAAACGTGTTCTGGAATTGATACAAGCGATTAGTCAACGCTCCAGTTATTTGGCGTTATTGCTGGAAAGCCCCATGGCCTTGTCGCAACTTATCAAGCTGTGCGCGGCCAGTCCCTGGATTGCCCGCCAGCTCAAGCAACATCCCTTGTTATTGGATGAATTGCTGGATCCGCGCGCCCTGTATCATCCGCCCAAGCGCGATGAGCTGGAGCAGGATCTTACGCGGCGTCTGGCGCACATCGCAGCGGAAGATCTTGAGCAACAGATGGATGTGTTGCGTCATTTCAAGCAGACCAATGTACTGCGGGTGGCGGCGGCGGATGTATCCGGCGCGGTACCGCTGATGATTGTCAGCGATCACTTAACGTATATTGCCGAAGCGGTTGTTAAAAGCGCGCTGGCGCTGGCCTGGAATCATATGATTAAACGTCACGGCGTACCCGCGGGCGCTACTGACCCGGCGGCGAGGCAGCACTTCGCCGTTATCGCCTATGGCAAACTGGGCGGGCTCGAGTTGAGTTATGGTTCTGACCTGGACCTGGTATTTTTGTACGACGCCGATGCCAACGGTGTCACCAACGGCGAAAAATCCATCGCCAATGCCGTGTTTTATGCCCGCCTGGGACAACGCTTGATCCATATACTGACGGCTTTTACCCCGGCGGGGAATTTGTACGAGGTTGATATGCGTTTGCGCCCCAGCGGTGAATCGGGTTTGCTGGTGACGCATGTCGATAGTTTTCTGGAATATCAGCTCAAGCAGGCCTGGACCTGGGAACGCCAGGCGCTGGTCCGGGCCCGGCCGGTCGCGGGTGATGCGCAGGTCATCGAGCGGTTTAATCACCTGCGCAAACAGGTGCTGATGCAGCCACGGGACCGGGAGAAACTGCGCGCTGAAGTCGTGGAAATGCGCGAGCGCATGCGCAAGGAATTGGTGCAGACCCAAGCCGGGCTTTTTGACCTGAAACAAAGCGCGGGAGGTATCACTGATATTGAATTTATGGTCCAATATGTGGTTCTGGCCTGGGCGGCAAGTTACGGGAATTTAGTCACTTATAGTGATAATATCCGCATTCTGGATGCCATCGCCGAAAATGGATTGTTAAGCCGGGACGAGTGCCGGGACCTCGCGGATATCTACCGGCAATTCCGTTCGGACATACACAAGTTCGCGCTGCGGGAACAGCATGCGGTTGTTGCAGAGGATAAAATCGCCCGGCAACAGGCGCGGGTTTGCGACATCTGGCAGGCGCATATGTTGGGCGCTACTTGATTTTAGCGCCGCACCTGTCACGTAGGGTGGGCACAGCCCACCAATGCGCGGCTTTTACGACACCCCCAATCTTGGAAAAGGTGTTTATCCGGAATCGAAATGATGTTTCGGCGTGCGATATCTGGAGTGTATGACGGAACGGCGGCAAGTTTAACCGTATTGAAATTCTAATTTGAACGTTTACAAGTTAAGGAGAAGCAGTATGTCGTTAGATGATCGCGACGGCGTCATCTGGTTGGATGGTAAGTTCGTACCGTGGCGCGACGCCAAGGTGCATGTATTAACGCATACCCTGCATTACGGCATGGGCGTTTTCGAGGGTGTGCGTGCGTATAAAGCCGCACAAGGCACCAGTATCTTCCGGCTCAAGGAACACACCAACCGCTTGTTCCGTTCCGCGCATATCATGAATATGCGCATCCCGTTTGATAAGGACACCATTAACGATGCGCAACGCGCCGTGGTGCGCGAGAATAAACTGGAAACCGCTTATCTGCGCCCCATGTGTTTTTATGGTTCAGAGGGGTTAGGTCTGCGCGCGGACAATCTGAAAGTGCATGTGATGATCGCGGCCTGGTCCTGGGGTTCGTACCTGGGCGCCGATGGACTTGAAAAAGGCATTCGCATCAAAACCTCGTCCTTTACCCGGCATCATGTCAATATTTCCATGTGCAAGGCCAAGGCCAACGGGCAATACATTAATTCCATGCTGGCGCTGCAGGAAGCGATGGGTTGCGGTTATGACGAAGCGTTGTTGCTGGACCCGGAAGGTTACGTTGCCGAAGGCAGCGGCGAAAATATTTTCTTGGTACGTGACGACGTTATCTATACGCCGGAATTAACCTCTGCACTGGATGGCATAACCCGCGATACGATTATTCGTTTGGCCGGTGAATTTAATATTCCAGTGAAGGAAAAGCGTATTACCCGCGATGAAGTCTATATCGCCGATGAAGCATTCTTCACCGGCACCGCCGCCGAAGTCACCCCGATCCGGGAACTGGATAACCGGACGATTGGCAGCGGCCGCCGCGGACCCGTCACCGAAAAGCTGCAATCCGCCTATTTTGACCTGGTGCATGGCCGGGCGGAACAACACCTTGATTGGTTGATGCCGGTTGCATAGATAATTAATTGCAGATTTGTTGTGATTGGAGAAGGCAGTAATGAGTGACCCGCAAGCACCAAATAAAAATAACGAACAAGTGGCCAACGCGCAACAGCGCTATGAAATCACCCGCGACGACCTACCGCTGCATTGCCCGACGGAGGGCATGAGTTTATGGAACTCCCATCCCCGGGTTTATATTCCCATGGATGACGGCCACGGCAAGTGCCCCTATTGCGGCGCGGAATATGTGTTAAGGGATTGATTTTGGCGGTAGCATTCAAATTCTGTATGTTTAAAAAGTTACAATAATTCTGGCCGCTGATATTTTGTGTTGCAGGGCAATAATGAAATAACAAAACCTACCATTGTCTTGCATCTGAGCACCTGTCACCCGGAAGCGCCGGATGGTCAATGATCGCGAGCAATATTATCTGACACATTCACATCTTCAAATGCAATGAATTCCAAGGCCACGGCAAAAGGCAATACGCTCATCATTTGTTTGTCGCCCTATAGCGGCGGCATGGAAATGGACGCTATCAAACTGGCCAAACTATTGTGTAACGATGTGAACGTTACGCTACTGGCACAGACTGGTTATTATATCGATCGATATTACCTGAGCCACATGCTGGATAGCAGCATAACGCTGGAGACCGTGAAATTTCGACATGCGTTTAGCTGGTCAATAATCCGGAAAACACGGCAAGTCCTGAAAAAGCACCAAATAAAAAACGTCATTTTTTTCGGCGCTTCGGAATTGCGTTCATTATATTTTGCGTTTCTGGGCCGCGACTTGAATGTCATCGTGCGTCACGGCACCACGAAAACCCGGATCAAGAAAAGTTGGCTGCACCGCTTGATATACAGTTGCGTGGATTGTCATGTGGCCATCTGCCAGCATCTGGCGGAAAATGTAAAGGTTATCGTTCCATTTGCCAAAAAAACGCAGCTGAAAGTCATCTACCCTTCGTTACGGCAACAACCCATGCTGGAGCAGAATCAGCCAAAAGACGGTGTTATACATTTATTACATGTCGGCCGCATAGCGGACGGCAAAGGGCAGAGGGAAGCGATTGAAGCGTGTGGTATTTTATACGAGCGCGACATCCCATTTGAATTAACTTTAGTCGGAGAAATGGATGCAAAATCTGAGAAAAGCCTGCAAAAGTTTATAGCTTCAAAAAGCTATTCGTCCTCGATTCACTTAGTTGGTTATACCACCGATGTTGATAAATATTATCAACGCGCGCAAATATTTATATTCCCCAGTAAAGGAGAAGGGTTGAGCAACTCTTTTATTGAGGCATTAAGTTATGGGTTGATCTGCATCTGTTACGAAAATACCTCATTCCCCGAATTGCAGCAGCTTGGCTTTTCGTTTTTAATGGCAGAAGATCAAAATATCGAAGATCTTAAAATAAAATTATTGAATGCGGTTGAGTTGTTAGGTGAAGTTAATATTCCAAACCTGCAGCAAGCTCATTTGGCAATAAAAATTTTTAGTCCTGAACGGGAAAAAGCGGAATGTCTTGATGTATTGCAATGAATATAAGTCTTTAGGATCTTCCTCAATTGAAATGGTTGGTTAACCCGCACCGTTAAGTATACTAGTTTATCTCGGGTTGAGGTGTTGGGCACGGCTTGTTGTGCTCGATCTCGAAAACCGTGGTCATTCCGATATGTTAGCCTGAAAACCACGGCTTATTATGAGGCAGGATCCAATATTTTCTGCTTTCATATCGAGGAGCAAGTCTAGGGGGAAGTATTGTTGTAGCGGCTATATTCTTGACGCGAATATCCAGTCATCGCTCCAGTCCATACCATAGTTGAAGAAAGTAACATGATATCCATTGTCAGATAGTGTTTTCGTAACAAACTCCTTGGTGCGAAAACTCTCGCCGTCCCCATGGTTAGCGCGAAAATCATGGCAGGAGACCACCAGCCGTTTCACTTTACTGAAATCTACTATTGATGACAATACGTGTCTTTCGGCGCCTTCTATATTCATTTTAAGTAAGTCTATTTCTGCAATGTGGTATCGATCAAGCAATTCAGGCCAGGTTAGCGTGGGTATCTCGATATACCCGTTATCGGTATCACCGACCGCCGCATATCCAAATTGGCTGGCAAACCGTAGTGATTTTTCGTTGCTTACAGCAAAAGGAGAGACGGAAAAATGCGAACCCAGCTGACGAAATGTATTGCAAGCGCATTCATAGATAACCGGTTGTGCTTCAACGCCTAGATATTTTACCTGGGGCGACAGATTTTTCAGATATACTGCTTCATCGCCATAGCCAACCCCCAGATCGACAACCTGGTCTGCATCCTTTGGCAGGTAATGCTTATAAATAATGTTTTCGCAAAGCCATTGGATATCTTTTTCAGGTAAATAATGTCTGGGGTGTCTTATGAATACTTTGTACCTATATCTGTCGTAGTAATGGAACCCGGATTTTTTATCAAAATGAACTTTCGTAAGCCAGTTGTATCTTTTTACCAAGCTCTTCATAATCTTAGAATTCTACCTGTAGGTTTAACCGGGTTCGTTATTTCTGGAATTAGTAAACATGCAATTTGACAAGTTGTTAAAACAGTCGATTTTAATTCTCATCCTTTTATTTCCATTAGTTACTGCAAGTGTAAAACATAGCGGCACTATTATATATGTTTTATTGTTCCTGCTGTCGCTGGTGTTTGGTTGGCGGGGCTGGAAAATTTTGTTGCCCTGGGAAAAGCGGGTGTTAACAGGCTTGCTGATATTTTTTTGTTTGTCTATCTTGTCTTATCTCAATACTGAGAATTTCCGGGAGGGAATTAAACACTTCGAGAATTTTATACGTTTTATCGCAATCATTCCAATTTATTGTATGGTGCGTTATTACACCAAACCAGCCACGGAAGCATTCATTTTAAGTATCGGCATCGGTGCAATTATTTTGGGCGCGCAAGCATGGTATGAAGTGTATATATTGAATTACAGCGCTGCTGATGGCGCCTATCACAAGATTGTTTTGGGTGATACAGCGATATTGTTTTCGGCTATTCTAATTGCTGCGGTTTTTACGCTTAAACTGAAAAAATGGCAGATTATTATCTGTATTGTTGCGGCTTGTGCTGGCATCTATGCCAGCGTGTTGTCATTGACGCGGGGTGCGTGGTTGTTGGTCCCGATTTTAGTGCCGATATGGTTGTGGATGTATCGCCACAGTATCAATGCAAAAGGCTGGGCTGTTATTGGTTTAGTGTTATTGACCAGTGTTGGAGTTGGTTCAATTTGGCAACCTGGAAAAATCAAATCGGCTTTCAACAGCGGCATGCGCGACTTGCAGGCCTATCAGAAAAATCCCGCTCTTGGCACATCATGGGGCATTCGCCTCAACTTATGGCGCGACAGCGTCACGATTTTTAAAGAACATCCAGTACTCGGCACGGGAATTGGGGATTTATCAATTGACAGGCAGCGGCTCGCCAAAGAAGGTCTGGCGAATAAGGTTTATCTGGAAGGCGATCAGGCGCACAGCATTTATTTTCAGGCGTTGGCAACCCGGGGTATGGTTGGATTCATTGCGCTGGTAGTTTTTATCCTGATGCTGCCATTTTTACTGTTCTACTCGCATTGGGACAAGGTTACGGAGCATGCGCAACGATTTTATGCGCTTGGTGGTGTAACATTCATCACCGCGTTTGCAGTTTTTGGGTTAAGCGAGGGCTGGCTGACAAGGAATCCGTTTGTGAATTTATATGCAATGTTTTTTATAGTATTTGCCAGTGGTTTGATGAGCAGTATCAATCACAAAACCCAATCATCTTTTCCGGCTGATGGGTAAGTTATTTACAGTATTGGTTAATTCCCTGTTCGCAAAAATACTTTCGCTCGGCTTTTCGTTTGTTGAATCGCCGCACATCCTCACTTGGGTCATATTTAGGTTTGGGCCGCTCGTGGTGGAGATGAAAGGTATTGGCAATGTTTTTACATGACATGAGAGCGGCGCCATAGTCGACAAACCGCCAATTCAGGTCGGTATCGTCGCCTAAAAACGATAATCCATAGCTCTCGTCGAAGCCGTTGATGGCGATGAAATCCTGTTTGTAACAGGAAAAATTGCAGCCGAGAATTTGCAGGTTTCTTGGTTTAATGCTCATTATGTTGTTATAGAAAAAACCGCCGGGATTGAAATAAAATCCTTGTTCGTAATGAGAACCCTTTTCCCACATCAGGTCGCGGAGCGAATACCAAAGATAATGTTTTTCAAGCTCCAGGCTGGAAAGTGTCCGTTGTCTTAGTTGTTGGCTCAATTTTTCCGGCACGTTTACACGCCGCCCGGACATTACGCGTTTTGGCGCACTGAATACAAGATGCCCCTCCATAAAAGTGGAATAGGGTATGCAGTCGCCGTCAATAAAAATCAAATAGTCACCAGTTGAGGCGCACACCGCCTTATTTTGCGCGGCGGCTTTGGTACGGCCGATGTCGGGATGGTAAACATGCGCTATGTCAAGACCGGTTTGTTTGGTGAGGAACGCCTTGGTGTCGGGTGAATCGTTATCTTCCGCGACGACCACCTGAAAATTTTTGTACGTCTGCAGGCGCAACGCGTTAAATATCAAATCGAGCGCTTCCAGGTCTTTGTAAAATGCGATAATGAGGCTGACTTTCAGATGCGGCATTGCGGATTCGTTGTCGGGCATGTTGTAGTGAGTCTATTGATTTTATGAAACGCTTGTTTGCAGAGGCATTCCTGCTAGAATTCCGGCCATTCAAGCCTATGCCGGTCAAAAATGAAAATATTATACATTAATAGCCATTCCGCTGACTATGTGCAGGACCTGACTTATTCGGGTCTTGTAAAGCTTTTTGGCGTAAAAAACGTCATCGATTATCACTGGAACCAGAAATACCACGTCCCCTACAAAAAGTACCCCAAAAATCTCGGTTACGTTACCGGGAGTTTTTTGCCCAGCATTGTGAATCTACCGGTAAAGCATTTTGACATTGTTATGGTCGGCTCGGCGAAAGTCGATTGTTTTGAGACTTATTTTAACTTCATGGATAAAATCCCCGCGGCGGTACCCGTGGTGTTTATCGATGGCGGTGATCAGGCGGTCATCGGCAGGGATCTCACTATCTACGGTCGTACCGAGTTATATCACGCCGCTATTGAAAAGCGCCCATTCGATTTGATGTTCAAGCGGGAAATGCTGATAGGCCAGGACTATGGCGAAAACGTTTTTCCGTTGCCCATGTCGTTTAATATGGATCGCGTGGGCAAACTGCCTACTGAAAAAAAATATGCTGTGTCTTTTTGGGCGGTAGAATCGCATCCCATCAGGGTTCAGGCGCTGGACCTGTTGTCTCCCCAATTTGACTGTAAAGCCAACGGCACTGAACGCAACCAGAAATTCAGCAAGTACAAACGCAAAGGCGAATTTTACCTGCAGGAACTGGCGCGCTGCAAAATCGTTTTGAATTTTCGCGGCGGAGGCTGGGACACCATGCGTTATTGGGAAGTGCCTGCCGTGGGCAGTTTCATGATTTCCCAGCAGCCGCAATTCAATATCCCCAATAATTTTGTTAATGAACAGCATGTGGTATTTTGCCGGGACGATTTGTCGGACCTGCTGGAACTTTGCGGATATTATCTGAAAAATAATGAGGCTCGCGAGCGGATTGCCGCCAATGGAAAAAACCACTTGCTGCAATACCATACCGATGTAAAACGCGCGGAATACATCATGCAAACCATCCGCTGCGTGCACAAAAACTTCTAACTTAATCCATGTTCGACAGCGCGCGTATAATCAAGCAGGCCAAGGCGATTCTTTGCGGCGCGATGCCGTAAAGCTATGCTATGATTACCATTTTTAGAGCCGCGTTAAATCTATCTTATTGATTTTAAATAGCTTAATTTCACAGCTGCACATGAAACCCAAAATTCCGGATTTTACTAAAGCAAGCATTCTGGTCGTCGGGGACTTGATGCTGGACCGTTATTGGTACGGCGACACCACGCGCATTTCGCCGGAGGCGCCGGTGCCGGTGGTGCACGTGGGTGACACGGAAGAACGGGCTGGTGGCGCCGGTAACGTGGCGCTTAACATCAGCTCGCTGGGCGCCAAGGCGACCGTGATTGGTTTAACCGGCGATGATGAAGCCGCGAATTCCTTGCAGCACTTACTGGAACGCAAAGGCGTTGCCTGTTGTTTTGAAAAACTGCCGGGCTACGCGACAGTCACCAAACTGCGTATCCTGAGCCGCCATCAACAGCTCATTCGCATGGATTTCGAGGACGGTTTTTGCGGCTATGATCCCAAAGGTTTATTGGCGCGATACGAGCAAGAGCTGCCGGCGGCCGATGTGGTGGTGTTATCCGATTATGGCAAAGGCAGCTTGCAAATCGTTGAGCAGTTAATTGCACTCGCCAGAGACAAGGATAAGCCGGTAGTGATCGATCCCAAGGGAACGGATTTTTATCGTTACCGGGGCGCGACCTTGCTGACCCCCAATCTTTCCGAATTTGAAGCCGTCGTGGGAGTATGCGCCGGCGATGAGGACATTGAGCAAAAAGGCGAGCAGTTGCGCCGCGAGTTGGATTTGCAAGCCTTGCTGGTGACCCGCAGCGAGCGCGGCATGAGTTTGATTCGGGACCAACACAAACCCCTGCATATTCCGACGCGCGCGCGCGAGGTTTACGACGTGACGGGCGCGGGCGACACGGTGATTTCCGTGCTGGCCGCCGCGCTGGCGGCGGGCGAAGACTTAGCGGACGCCATGAGCCTGGCCAATCTGGCGGCGGGTATTGTGGTGGGTAAACTGGGCACCGCGACCGCGAGTGTGCCGGAATTGCAGCGCGCCCTGCGCGAAGAGAGCGCGGTGAGCCGCGGGGTCGTCAGCGAGCAACTCTTGCTGGACTTGGT
>DATCIR010000120.1:0-4496 GCA_036507695.1 Gammaproteobacteria bacterium | reverse complement strand
TTGCGGCGTCCCCCGGCAGGAGACACCGGCGCCGCCCACGGGTGAGTAGTTACCGATAGCGGAAAAACCACATGGTTATGCAGGCCGAAATGCGCACGATAAACAGTGCCATCCGGCAAACGTCACTTACCGGGCCTGTTCGGCCCCGGTTTCCTGCCCGCCTAAAGCCTCAGGGTTTTCATTCCACGGCGCAACCTTGAACAACAACAGCATGCCGGGAACAGCAATCACGGTGCAGAATATAAAAAAGTTGGTCCAGCCGACGGATTCAACAATAAATCCGACGGAGGCATTGACGAAGGTCCGGGGTATTGCCGTAAAGGCGGTAAACAAGGCAAATTGGGTTGCGGTGTATTTGGGATGGGTGGAGCGCGCGATAAACGCGGTAAATGCCGCGGTGCCCAGGCCGACACCCAGGTATTCCATACTAATTACGGTCGCCAGCGCCACTTTGTCATTGCCCAGTTGCGCCAGAACCACGAAACCCAGAATTGTAACCAGTTGCACCACGCCGAATAACCACAGCGCGCGGTTGATGCCAATCTTCACCATCAGCAGTCCACCCAGCATACCGCCGACGATCATTGGCCATAACGCGGCATTTTTGGCGATCAAGCCGATTTCTGTTTTGGTAAATCCCATGTCGAGATAAAACGGTGTGGCCAAGGCCGTCGCCATGTTATCCCCGATCTTGTAAAGAAACATAAACGCGAGAATCAATAATGCACTGGCGATGCCCTTGCGCCCGATAAACTCCCGGAACGGTTCGACGATGGCGGCCTTAAGGGAGCGCGGCGGCACATTGAGGCTGGCTTCTTTAATCGCCAGCGTCATACCAATTCCCACCACCATAAATAATCCAGTGATCTGGAATACCGTATCCCAGGGCATATGATCCGCCAAAATCAACGACAACGACCCCGGGATCAAGCCCGATATGCGATACGCGTTAATGTGAATGGAATTACCCAGACCGAGTTCATTATCCGGCAGCAACTCACGCCGGTAGGCATCCACCACGATATCCTGGCTGGCGCTGAAGAACGCCACCGCGGCACTCAAACCGGCGATCACCCAAATGGATTGCCGGGGATCGAACATGCCGAACATGGCAATGATGATTAACAGCGCGACTTGGGTTATCAGCAACCAACCCCGCCGCCGGCCGAGAAACGGCGGCACAAAGCGATCCATGAACGGCGACCAGACGAATTTCCAGGTATAAGGAAACTGAATAATCGCGAACAAGCCAATGGTGGCCAGATCCAAGCCCTCGGTGCGCAGCCAGGCGGGTATCAGGGAAATTAAAATGTACAGCGGCAAGCCGGAGGTGAACCCGGTGAATACACAAATTAACATCCGGCGATTGAAGACGGATTGCCAAAAACTGCTTTGGGTCATACTGAGTGCTTTCCGATTATGATGGATATGGATAAAGTTGCGGTTTGGCGGGACACCAGCGGGCATTCTGCACGGCGGAGAATGTTGCAAAAACCAATACCACAGAAGATTCTGTAAAATTTACAATGCCTTAAGCATAAATGCAAATGCGGGCCGGCGCCAGCCGGCAAATTCGTGTTTTTCTGTTGATATCCTCGGCACTTTAACTCCTCAACCTTAAGGAAATTTTCCAATTCCCTAAATTTCTTACATAATACGCGCTTTATCGCCCGTGAAGCGTATCGAGAGTGAACCGAGAGCAAAGCCTGTGAAACTCAACACCGAAGAATTCAAAAACTGGAAAAACCGCCGTATCACCCTGCTTGGCATGTCGGGCGTGGGCAAGACCTATTTATCGAATATCCTGATGAAAGCCAACTGGTTTCATTATTCGGGCGACTACCGCATCGGCACCCGCTACCTGGATGAACCGATACTGGATAACATCAAACAGCAGGCCATGCAAGTGCCGTTTCTGCGTCATTTGTTGCGCAGTGATTCCATTTACATTTGCAACAATATTACCGTCAACAATCTGCAACCGGTTTCCAGCTTTCTGGGCAAATTGGGCAATCCGGAACTGGGCGGCCTGCCATTGGATGAATTCAAGCGCCGCCAACGCCTGCACCGCGAAGCGGAAATCGCCGCCATGAGGGATGTGCCTGAGTTTATCCGTAAGGCCAGGGAAATCTACGGCTACGAGCACTTTATCAATGATGTGGGCGGCAGTATCTGTGAACTGGAGGATGACGAGGTAACGCGCATCCTGACGGAACACACCCTGCTGTTGTATATCAAGGCCACCAAGGAAGACGAGCAGGAGCTGATCCGCCGCGCCACGTCGGACCCGAAACCGCTGTATTACCGCGAAGCTTTTTTGGACGAGCAGTTGTCACTTTACAAACAGGAAAAACAGATAGAGTATGTCGCGATGGTTGATCCAGACGATTTTGTGCGCTGGATTTTTCCCAAGTTGTTCTACGCGCGCATACCGCGTTATGAAGCCATCGCCAACGCGCACGGTTATACCGTCACCACCAAGGAGCTTTACCGGGTGCGCGATGAAAAAGATTTTCTTGACCTGTTAAGCATTGCGGTACGCCGGAAGCGCTGAACTTACCAGCACTGGATCTTGTCTTTGAAACAGCACTATTGAAAAGATATAACATTGGATAACCGGTAATGCCCTTAGTCGCCAACTCCAATTTACCGACGTTTAAACGCCTGCAAGAGGAAGGCGAAACCGTGCTGTCGCCCGATCGCGCGGCGCATCAGGATATTCGCGAATTACATGTGGGCCTGTTGAACATGATGCCCGATGCGGCCCTGGCCGCAACCGAGCGGCAGTTTTTCCGGCTGGTGGGAGAAAGCAACCAGATTGCGCAGTTTCACATGCATCCTTTTTCCATACCGCAACTGGAGCGCAGCCCGGAAGGCGAAGCCCACATCGAACAATATTACGAGACCTTTGACCAGGTTAAGCGGGACGGCCTTGACGCCTTGATTATTACCGGCGCCAATGTCACCCATCCGGATTTGTCACAGGAACCGTTTTGGGATCCACTTAAGGACGTCATGCACTGGGCCTATAATAATGTCACGTCCACGATTTGCTCCTGCCTGGCAACGCACGCGGCCATGGAATTTCAGCACGGCCAGAAACGTTACCGCCTGCCGGCAAAACGCTGGGGCGTGTTCGGGCATGAAGTTATCGACCGCAAACATCCGCTGGTTAATGATGTCAACACCTTGTTTGATGTGCCGCACTCCCGGTTTAACGAAATCAGCAAAGCGCAGTTTGAAGCCGCGGGATTGCACGTGCTCGCTGAAAGCAAGGAAGCCGGCGTGCATATGGCTGTCAGCCGGGACAAATTCCGCATTATATTTTTCCAGGGCCATCCGGAATACGATATCAACAGCCTGCTCAAGGAATACAAACGCGAAATCAACCGGTTTGTTAACGGCGCGCGCAATGATTATCCGCCATTCCCGGAAAATTATTTCAGCTTGCAGGTGCAGGCGGTTTTTACGGAATACCGTGACAAGTTGCTGGGCGCCACGGCAAAAGGTGAACCACCGCCGGAGTTTCCGGAAAAACTGGTAGCGGGATTATTGCATAACACCTGGCACGATACCGCGGAAGCGGTCATCAACAACTGGATCGGCAAGGTTTACCAGATTACCAACAATGACCGCAAACTGCCCTTTATGGATGGGGTTGATCCCAATAACCCGCTGGGCTTATAACAATAAGTCTGCCCAACATTCGCGGGTAAAATTAATAAACCACTTCTAACGCAAAGGCGCAAGGATTTTTTAATGTATTACAGTGAATTCCAGTTTGTAGCTTTTCACAGCGCATTATTTATCGGCGCTATTAAAAAACCAATTCAATGCTTACACTACCTGTGCGCAAACAAATTTCTTGTTGCGCCTTAGCGCCTCTGCGTTGAGGATTTTATGTTCCACAGGGTCCCAAAGATTTGCCGGGAACCCAAAAACCGGACTTAAAGCTCTGCTAGTGTCGCGCCCGGGTAAACAGATCTTTGACGTAATCCATCAGGGTTTCTTTTTTGATGTCGCGGAATTCACCGGCATCGAGGAATACACCGTAACAGGTGGCGCAGCCTTCATACCAGATATGATGCTGGTCCTTGTCCACCATGCGGATCATGGGGGTATCGCAGACCGGGCAACTGATCCGGTCTACTTCGTTGTATTGCCTGCCAAGAGTGGCGCTGCCGGTGTCAATCCGTTCCGCGCCCTTTAATTTCTTAAGTTCATCCAATTCCAGCATGTCAAACCACATGCCGCCGCAATTGATACAACGATCGATCTCAACATCCTGAAAGGTCACTTTTTCCATCGTTTGAGCGCATTTGGGACATTGCATGGCCTGGACTCCCCTTTTGACTGTTAGTGACTGTTGGTTTGTAACCTCACGGCCCTCATAATCTACACTATTATGGAAGTCAGTATAAGTAGTGAAAGTTCGTATTCGAATGAGATGTATAAGCTTTATATAGTGCACCAATAGCCACTCCACCTTAATCCAG
>DATCIR010000119.1:0-5936 GCA_036507695.1 Gammaproteobacteria bacterium | reverse complement strand
GGTTAAGGACAATAAACCACAACAGGCCATGACCTTGATCGATAGCGCATTAAAAATCGAACCCAAAGAGGGTCTGTTTTACGCGTTAAAAGGCGATATCCACTTCTACGAAAAACAATACGACACGGCTGAAACATTGTTTACCACGGCGATTAAATACAATCCCGAATTTTTCCTGTTTTACCTGGAGCGTGGTTTGACCTACGGAAAATTAAATCAGGACTTAAAAGCCAAACAGGATCTGCAAAAAAGCATCGCCTTGTTACCCACCGCGCCGGCTTATCAGGCGCTGGGCGGCATCGCGGAAAAAGAAAATGACTTAAAAGCAGCGAAAGAATATTACGGCAAAGCGGCCGGTTCCAAATCCGCGGCGGGACAGCAGTCAGCGTTGTCCTATACGCGGCTCGACTTACCCGCTAACCCAGCCAGGTATATCGCCTATCAGGGCACGGCGGATCGCGCAGGCAATGTGATAATCGAGCTGAAAAACCGCTCGCTGGTGCCGGTGAAAAATTTACAGCTGACCGTGAATCTTTATGCGGAAAGCGGCAGCCGGATCTTTCACAAAGATTACCAATTGACAGAAACTGTCAAGCCGGGCGCTCAGCTAAGCGTAAACACCGGTGTCCCGGCAAATAGTCTGGGCAAGTCCGGCAAAGTTGAAGTGCGCTTCAACAGCGCCCAAATTGTGGAGTAGCGGTAACCACCATTCCACTTCTTGAAAATATCTCGCCAGAAAAAACTATGGGTAACCCAACGCCTGAATAACTTTAACGCAAAGGCGCGAAGGCGCAAAGAATCCAAATTTTTACACCCCAAGCATCCATGTCAGTCGCAAGAATTTTTGGAATTTCATATCGGAATCCAAAATTCAAGCCTTTGCAATTATTTAAAAATAAGCAGCATCCTTTGCACCACTGCGTCTTTGCGTTTAATATCGGCGTCGAGTTGCCCACTGATCCACCGGCTGACCCTAAAATGGGCGGACGGTATTTTTTATTATTTGGATAAATCCAGTAATAACTGGTTCAGGCGGCTGACAAATGCCGCTGGATCATCCAGTTGACCGCCCTCCGCCAACAACGCCTGATCAAACAATATAAATGTCATATCCGTGAACCGGGAGCCGTCCTTTTCATCCTTTAACTTTTGCACCAGGGGATGTAGTGGATTCAATTCCAGAATCGGCTTGGACGCGGGGATAGATTGCCCGGCTTGCTTCAAGATACGCTCCAGGTTGGCGCTCATGTCATAGCTGTCCTTGACCAGGCACGCCGGTGAATTCGTCAAGCGATGGGTGAGGCGCACTTCTTTCACCTGATCACCTAAGGTATCTTTCATTTGCGCAATGATACCTTGAAATTCTTTACCGGCTTCCTGCTGTTGTTTTTTCTCCTCCTCGTCTTCCAGCTTACCCAGGTCCAGCTCGCCCTTGGTGACACTGACCAGTTGTTTGCCTTCGTATTCTGTAAATGAACTCACCAGCCATTCATCCACGGAATCGGACAACAGCAATACTTCCACGCCTTTCTTACGGAAGATTTCCAGGTGCGGGCTGTTTTTGGCGGAAGCAAAGCTGTCGGCCGTAATATAGTAGATGGACTCCTGTCCGTCCTTCATGCGGCTGATATAGTCCGCAAGGGATACATTCTGTTGGGTGGTATCGGCAAGCGTTGACGCAAACCGCAACAAGGCGCCAATTTTATCCTTGTTGGCAAAATCCTCGCCCGGCCCTTCTTTTAGCACGCGGCCGAATTCATTCCAGATGGTTTGATATTTTCCGGGATCATTCTTGGCAACCTCTTCCAGCAGGCCAAGCGCTTTTTTGATTGAGGCGGAGCGGATATTATCGATGACTTTATTTTGCTGCAGAATCTCCCGCGACACATTTAACGGCAGGTCGTCCGAATCCACCAGCCCGCGGACAAAGCGCAGATAGTTCGGCATAATGTGCTTTGCGTCATCCATGATAAACACCCGGCGCACATACAGCTTGATGCCATGGCGGCTTTCCCGGTCCCACAGATCAAACGGCGCGCGGGACGGAATATAAAACAACGATGTGTATTCATATTTGCCTTCCACCCGGTTGTGAACATAGGCAATGGGATCTTCAAAATCGTGGGCTACATGCTTGTAGAATTCTATATATTCGGCATCGGTGATGTCGTTCTTGGATCGCGCCCAGAGTGCCGACGCCTGATTAACGATCTCTTCTTCGCCCTTTTTGGTTGTCTGTTCTTTCTCGTCATAGCTTTCCTTCGCCATGTAAATCGGCAGGGTAATATGATCCGAGTATTTGCGAATAATATTTCGTAAGGTAAATCCATTTAAAAATTCATCTTCACCTTCGCGCAGATGCAAAATCACATCCGTACCGCGCGTGGCTTTATTCGCACTTTCAATGGAATAGTCGCCTTCCCCCGCGGACTCCCAGCGCACTCCCGTGTCCGCGCTCTCGCCCGCTTTACGTGTCAAAAGGATTACTTTGTCCGCCACGATGAATGTCGAATAGAAACCCACACCAAACTGGCCGATCAAATGGGCATCCTTGGCTTGATCACCGGTTAACGACTCAAAAAATGCCTTGGTGCCGGATTTGGCGATCGTGCCGATGTTATCCATCACTTCATGGCGCGTCATGCCAATGCCGTTGTCCGATACCGTGATGGTTCTGGCATCCTTATCGTATTCAACCCGAATCTTGAGTTCAGAATCCTTGCCGTACAGCGAACTATTGGATAAGGCTTCAAAACGCAACTTATCCGCCGCATCCGACGCATTGGATATCAATTCTCGCAGGAAGATTTCCTTATTGCTGTACAACGAATGGATCATCAGTTTGAGGAGATGTTTTACCTCCGCTTGAAATCCAAGGGTTTCTTTTTGCCCTGTTGCCGCCTGCGTTTCAACAGTCATGTATCGCTCCTACTCGTTTTGACCTGGGTTAATTAGTCTGAATATTGGATAAATTGGAACTCAGTTTTTGCATTTATATGGGCGCGGCCGCTGAAAAATCAAGGCTTCAGCGCCGGCAGGAAAGAAGATTAGGATAAAACAACCAGCCGCAGACGCGCAACGCACTGATCGCAAGGCAGGTATTCAGGATAGCGGGTCACCCACAGTTACGCGATCCGGGCAGATTCAGGATTTTACCTAATGTACCGCGTTTGTCAGGCGGAAATAATCGCGGCAGCTTTTCTTTACACCCAAATTGCAGGCTTGCTGATAAGCCACTTCCGCTTGTTTTGACTTGCCCAGTAGCTCATAGGCGTAGCCGCAGTTATTGTGGGCGAGCCCCAGGCCGGGATTGAGTTGAATCGCACGATTGCAGTCGTCCAGCGCTGTCGAAAGCAATCCCAACGCGGCGCGGGCGCCGGAACGGTTCACATAGGCCATGGCGCTGCCCGGATCCAGGTCAATCGCCTTGGTGGAAATTTCCTCAACCGCGCGCCAGTCTTTGTCTTTAAATTTCTCGAAACTTTGGTCCAGCAATTCCTTCACTTCCTTTTGTGTATCGCCCGTCAATGCGCGCTCAAACACCGCCACGGTATCACAAGCCGGCTGGTATTTTAATTCACAGGCGATTTTGTAGTCTTGCTTAGCTTTGGTGAGTGAACCGGCAAGCTCATAGGCGTAAGCCCGGTTGTTATGCGCCATGGCATTACGCGGCGCCAGATCCACCGCTTTATTCGCGTCGTTGATGGCCTCATCCAGCATACCTTTCTCGGCATGTGCCCACGAGCGGTTTATGTAGGGCACCGGATCCACGGGGTTTAATTTCATGGCCGCCGTCGTTGACTGGATAGCCGCCTCCCAGTTTCCGTCTTGCACCAATTGCTCGAAACTTTTATGAACCAGCTCGTTGGCTTTGGCCTTGGTTTGATCAGGACGTTCAACGGCGGCAGTAGTGGCTGTGAGCGCAGCGGCTGCCGGCGCGCCGGTTCCACCACTCAGGGATTTTTTAAGATCGTCCACCGCTTTCTGGTAGCCATCCTTAAAGCCGATCTTGTATTGAACGGCGTTTTCGTCACGCGCCTGGCTCGCGTCGCCTGTCATCGCTTGAGTTTCCGCAGACTTGGCATTGAGCAGGATTTGTTTGATCTTATCGGACTCCTGACTGGTATCACTCGCAACGCCAGCGGAGGCAAAGGCCATGCCACTGATCCCAAAAACAAAAAAGAAAAATGTTCTCAACTTCATTTCACACTCCGCTTGGTTGCGACGATATTCGAGAATGCGGGCTTAAAATTTTTGAGGTACCTTACGGATGCGAGGAACACCTGCCTGCTTATCTCTTGAACAGTTCCGTAGTAAGTTTGTAGCACTTGTGGCCTAAGATATCCAACAGATCTCCCTAAATCACGCTGAATTATGGCACTATTTTTTAAAATTCGAGAACTATATAACAAAACAATATGTAACCCTATTGATTAATATTATTTCCCAATAATTTGCTTGGCACTACAAAGTACCCGTTGGCTGCAGCACTCCATGTTCCCGCTGCATCCGAATTTTTTAAGACTCATTTACGCTAAACACAAAGCAACATCCTAATATCATGCCAAAATTGGCAAGGCTCGATCACAAGCGAAGCTGGGTTCGATGCAACTCGATGACACCAACGGCCGCACCCCTAAAAAAGTAATCAATCGGAACACAGCGGCATGTCTAGGAGCAAGCGGATGCCTACAATCCCTTGACACGCACCCCAGAAGTTTAACCGACACGAAAAACATCGGAACCAGACACCGTCATTTGCCTCCGACGGGCAAGCAAATTACTGTATAAGGATGGATCGCCAGACTATAGACCCATTATCGATTTTGCGATAGTAGCTACACCGGGCGACAGCTCCACGATTTTTTATTTCAGAGCCGCGATAGCATCTTTGCTCAGTTGTTTAATTTCCTCGGCTGCCAGTTCTTTTAGCTGCGTAACAAGCAAATTTTTCATACCATCAGTAAACCCGCTTTTTTCATCTGGCGGTATTTTTTCCACTGCTTTGGCCAATTCCGTTACTTGCTGATTGTTGATGTTGGTGGACTGGTCACCAATCGCTAATTGTCCGCCGCTCATAGTCCTGATATTAATGTTGGTAGTATTTCCCACAGGTAGCCTCATAATTTCTTCAATTACTATTTGACGAATGTCTTCCCTAGACATGGCGCGTTGTTGCTGGGGTAATGCTTCAACAGCGTGTTTTAGCCTGTCTGCTGCTTCTGGATTTTCCACAACGACGGTAACTTGGCTACCTCCGCTAGTTTCTTCAATGGACTTAAGGCGCAGCGATACACCCTCTTTTTCTTGCAGTTTTTGTATTAGGACGGGCAGAGTTGTAATTTCTAGCGGGCTTATGCCCCCATCGTAACGCAGCAGTATTGTGTGCGTTTGGCCGTATAATTTTTCAAACTCGCCGGGTTGATAATAAGTTTTTCCTCCGGCGTTATCGTCCCAAAAAACCGACTCACAAACTACGTTTTTGATAACCCATCTCGGGCGTTGTGACTCCCACAACTTAACATCAGTCAATATAGCATTCGTAAAGTTTGATCTATACAAATTAGCTAAGCGCAGATCTGCTCCGATCAGGTTTGCGCCGGATAAATCTGCACGTATTAATTTCGACATGATAAAGTCTGCGCCTTGCAAGTCTGCATTCCTAAAACACGCCTCTGTTAGGTCTGTTTCGGATAGACTCGCATTTCGTAGGTTCGCCTTATTAAAGTTTGTAGTGTACAAGTTTGCAAAAGATAGATTTGATTCAATTAATTGAGCCCCCGACAGGTTTGCCCTTCGTAGATCTGATTTACTTAGGTCAACACCGGTCAGATTTGCACCATTTAATATAGCACTCAGCAGGCGTACCGCCTGTAGGTTAGCACCACGTAGGTCCGCGTTTGACAGATCTATTTCCGTTAATTTTGGAACGGTTG
>DATCIR010000118.1:0-3485 GCA_036507695.1 Gammaproteobacteria bacterium | reverse complement strand
TCTGGCAAGACACGCCGTAAATGCATCCCTGCAGGCTCGATGGCGGCATGGCCCAGGCCAGGTTCTCGACCCGTTCCGGGTCTCACCTTCTCCCTGCCGCCAACGGTCTTGCCAGACACCTCCGCCTCCCGCGCTGTGCATGCGGCCATTTAAAGTAACAAAGTAGAACTAGGCTTCCTTGTTATCCGTCAATTCGATATCCGGCTTGGGATCCAGGCGGTTGTTGATGCCTGGGGCGAAACATTAAGCACGCTGTGTGCACGGGG
This sequence comes from Gammaproteobacteria bacterium, assembly GCA_036507695.1. Lineage (GTDB taxonomy): Bacteria > Pseudomonadota > Gammaproteobacteria > SZUA-152 > SZUA-152 > JAKEGK01. The sequence continues at coordinate 3,219 of DATCIR010000118.1, read as the reverse complement.
ATTGGTTCGATTTTCCTGCGGCGTGGAATTTTCGCGGATGTTTAATATCAAACACGCCGGGAATCCAGGCTTCACAACGAATCATTACAACTGACATTGCAACTGACCTTGCAACTGATATTGAAAAAAAGAGTAATGCGAAACGAATTGCGTTATTTCTGGTTCTTTATGCCAGGGTTTCGGAACAACTTGTTTATATGGTTTGATTGTGCATAATCTGGCAATCACAATGTAACAGTGCGATTATCTTATTATTCAAAAAGAGACCATTCCTAAAAAAAGGAAATCTATGATAGAAATCATTCCCAACTGGCATCCGATTTTTGTGCATTTTGCGGTAGCATTGTTGGTAATCGCGACTCTGTTTCATATTATCGCGGCGTTAAACAGTAAATCCACCACGTATTATCAGTTTGAAAATGTGGCCAATTGGAATCTCTGGCTGGGCGCGGTGTTCGCGGTAATCACCGCGGTTGCGGGCTGGTTCGCTTACAATTCGGTGGACCATGATGCGCCATCCCATCTTGCCATGACCGATCATCGCAACTGGGCATTAGGCACCACCGTGTTATTTTTAGTATTGGCCATTTGGTCGTTCCGGCGTGCTAAAAAGTCCATCGCCATCAGCTGGCTGGTTACCGTGCCATTAATTGCGGCGTCGGCCTCGCTCAGTGTTACCGCCTGGAAAGGCAGCGAATTGGTTTATCGCCACGGCCTGGGGGTAATGGCCTTACCCAATACCGGCGCGCATGATCATGCGAGCCATGATCATGGCTCCCAAGACCATGGTTCTCAAGACCATGGCTCCCAAGACCATGGCGCTCAAGATCATGCCGCGCATGATCACAGCACTGATCATCCAGCACCGGATGCGCAGAGCACTATGATGCCGGAAAATGCCGGCAAGGAAGCGGAACAGGAAGTGGGTGAAAAAGCCGGCTTGCATGAGCAGGATACCGGGAGTCCCCAGGAAAAAGCTCAAGCAGCCGACACCAGTCCGGCGGCCGAAAAAGACCATAGCCATGATCATGATCATAAAAATCACACGCATTAAACAGGGCTGCCCTATTGGCTGCCGCGAATAGGATCGCTTACAGCGGCCACAGGAGTGGTAATGAATTATAAAATTCATAGTTGGGTTTTTATTATTGGCCTGATAGCGCTGGTAGCCGGTTGTGATCAAAAACCCAAGCTGTCGAGCAGCAGCACCGGGTTAATGCCGCCACGCATCTACGATGCGCAACAGCTGGCGTTGGGAAAACAGCTTTTTGGCGAGCACTGCGCGGGTTGTCACGGCGATAATGCGCAAGGCGCCGCTCATTGGCAACAGCCGAATTCCGATGGCACCTATCCGCCGCCGCCCTTGGATGGATCCGGGCATGCCTGGCACCACTCCACCGGAACGTTATTTGAGGTGATATCGAATGGCAGCCAGCCGGGTCGGGGCAATATGCCGGCCTGGAAAGACAGACTGAACGAAGAACAAATTATTGCGGTGATCGTCTGGTTTCAATCCTTGTGGCCGGACCCGGTGTACGCGGCATGGTACGAGTCCTATCAGTGAAAATGCCGCAGTGTTATTTATTCAATTCATAGGAGTCAATTATGTACGGATTTTCCATTAGCATGTCGGGTTCCATGGACGAGGTTTGCGATAAAGTGACCGAGGCGCTGAAAACGGAAGGCTTTGGGGTGCTGACCGAGATCGACGTGCAAGCCACGCTCAAGAAAAAAATCGACGTGGACCGCAAACCCTACAAGATTTTAGGCGCGTGTAATCCCCATCTAGCCAATCAGGCGATTAATGCGGAGCCGGATATTGGTTTATTGCTTCCCTGCAATGTTGTGGTGCGGGAAGAAAATGACGGTTCCATGACGGTTGCGTTTATGGATCCCGCTGCGGTGCTGGACCTTACCGATAATGCGGCGGTGCATAAGCTTGCCCCGCAAGTGAAAGCCAAACTGGAAAAAGTACGCGATTTGCTAGCCTCGGCCTCGCATTGATCGAGCACGGTGCGCTGCGGTCAAGCCAAAGCGAATACTTTTTTTCTTATCGTTAATAAGCATGCAAGCACGCGGCTGTTCGCTGATGCCCGGACGCTGACAACGCTTGACATGCGTCTTAGGTTTAATTCCTGAAATGGTTTAACTCCTGAAATTCTCACTGTTATTGCCGTAAATCAGCTGGCGTGGGATATTTTCTATCGTAGTATTTTCCGATGACTATATTTTTTCAAACGAGGGTTTGTTGATGATAACAGAAACCACCTTTTATATTTCCGGATTAAAATGCGGCGGTTGTATCGCAACCGCAAAAGCGTCGCTCGCCAAGGTAAGCGGCTTTCAATCCGCGGACTTTGACCTGAGCGCCGGTACGATGCGGGTCAGCGGTGATGTCGATCCACAGGCCATTTCCCGGGCGATGGCCGATGTGGGTTATGCGGCGGTTGTCAAAAGCGCGTAGCCTATTAAAAACCGTTAATCGTATATAGTCACCCTGAGTTATGGATAAATTCACGCTCCGCGTATCCGGTATGACCTGCGCCGCTTGCGTAGCCACCGTGGAAAAAGCCATCCGCAAAGTTGAAGGCGTTGAAGTGGCGTGGGTTAATTTTGCCGACCACAGCGCCGTAGTGGAAGGCGATGTGTCCCATGAAAAAGTCATCAGCGCGATTGTGGACGCCGGTTACGGCGCAACGGACACAAAAGCTGACGCCGCCGAACCAGGCGCGGAAACCACGGACGATAAGCCACTTCTTTATAAGACTGTCTATTCCGGTGTGGTCGGATTTATCCTTTTTGTTGTGTCGATGACGCACCTGGCGCCGCCGATTCACCTGGACCAGGTCAATACCCTGTGGCTGCTATTGGGCCTGTTGACGCTGTCGGCGTTAGCTTATTCCGGTTCCCATATTTTCAACGGCGCGTGGAAACAGGCTAAACATGGTTCGTCCAATATGGATACCCTGGTCGCGCTGGGCACGGGAGCGGCCTGGGTGTATTCCATGTTGGTGGTGATTTTCCCCCATTGGATACCGGAGCTGGCGCGGCATGTGTATTTTGAAGCGTCCGCGGTGATTATTGCGTTTATTAATTTCGGTTCATTACTGGAACACCGAGCGCGAGGCAAAACCTCCCAGGCCATCAAGCGGCTCATTGGATTGCAGGCGCGTACCGCTCATGTAATGCGCGGCAACCAGGAAGTGGATATTCCCATCG
>DATCIR010000117.1:0-3817 GCA_036507695.1 Gammaproteobacteria bacterium | reverse complement strand
GCATGGCACGGGTGTGGGAAATCTATTCAAGCCGGTGCTGCGAGCCTATCACTCCGCCATGCTCGATGTCGCGACATCGAAGTTGACCAGGATACTGGAAAGCGCGGTTGAAGCGCATCAACCACCCCTGGTGAAGGGGCGCCGCATCAAGCTGCGTTACGCGCATCAGGGCGGGCGTAATCCGTTGATTATCGTGATACACGGTAACCAGACGGAAAAATTACCGCTCTCCTATCAGCGATACCTGATGAACTATTTTATAGAAACCTTGCAATTGAGGGGAACTCCGATACGCTTTGAATTTCTTTCCGGGGAAAATCCCTATAAAGGCAAGCGCAACACCTTAACCCGGCGCCAGATCGATAAGAAAAAGCGGCTCAGAAGGCATACTAAAAGTTCCAAAAAAAAATAGCAATTGTCCAAGGCATGCCGCTGCGGTTTATTATCTGCGGCCGGTTTCAAAATCCGCTAACGTGCTAGTACTCTCCCAAGGTGATATTTACTGAACCCGTAAATATCACCTTGAGAGAGTACTAGTCTTACCCCGCAAGTCTGGATTCGTGTGTGCTGTTCAGTCGCCGTCGCCGTTTGGGCTCAGGGAATGACGCCAGAACTGGTCTTCCCGTACAAACAGCTTGCGTGTTTCCTGGGGACCCCAGGTGCCGGCGGGGTAGGTGTGGATGTAATCGCGGTCGGTGGCCCAGACCCGCAAAATAGGATCAACCACCCGCCAGGCCCATTCTACTTCGTCATAGCGCAAATAAAGGCTCTGGTCACCTTCAATGATATCCAGCAACAGGCTTTCATAAGCGTCCAGTTTTTCATTGGGTTCATTGCCGGAGAAGCTGGCATCCAGGCTGATTGAGCGCGGTGTCATGGTCAGACCGGGCTCCTTCACCTGCAATTCGATCCGCAAACATTCCTGTGGCTGGATGCCCAGTAAAATCCAGTCGGGCTTTAGCCGGTCCACCACGGTATTGCGAAACAGATGTTGCGGCGGATGTTTGAAACGAATGCTGATGGCGGACTGGCTTTGCGCCAGGCGTTTGCCGGTGCGTAAAAAGAACGGTACATCCCGCCAGCGCCAGTTGTCGATATAGAATTTATGCGCCGAATAGGTTTCCGTCGTGCTGTTTGGCGCAACCCCTTTTTCATCCAGGTAGCTGTTAACTTTCTGCCCGTTTATCATGCCGCTGGAATACTGTGCCCGGAATGACATGGCCCGTACCGCGTTTTGCGAAATGGGCCGGATGGACTTGAGTACTTTCACCTTTTCGTCGCGCAGGGCTTCGGCATCCATGGTGGCGGGCGGCTCCATGGCGACCAGGGTTAGCAATTGCAATAAGTGGCTCTGCACCATATCGCGCAGGGCGCCGGCGCTGTCGTAATAATGGGCGCGGCTCTCGATGCCGCCGGTTTCGGAGTGGGTAATTTGCACATGGTCGATATAGTTGCGATTCCACAGCGGTTCCAGCATCACATTGGCAAAACGAAATACCAGGATGTTTTGTACAGTACCCTTGCCGAGGTAATGATCGATGCGGTAAACCTGGTCCTCGCGCAAGTAACGATGCAGTTTACGCTGCAGGGTTTGCGCGCTTTCCAGGTCCGAACCGAAAGGTTTTTCGATAACGACCCGCCGCCAGCCGTGCGTGTCGTTGGTAAGCCCGGACTCGCCCAGTTTCTGGATGACCATTCCGAATTCCTCCGGGCGCAGCGCCATGTAAAACGCGGCGTTGGCGGAATACTTGTGATCGGATTCCAATGTGGTTTTAATGTTGTTGTAGAGCGCGTCGTCGTTTAAATCACCTTGCATGTAACGCAAACGCGACGCGAAGCGGCCATAGATGTCAGCATCAATGCCGCCGCGCACTTTATCCGCAATCATGTTTTTCACTTCATTCTGCCAGGTTTCCGTGGTCCAATCGCTTCTTCCTAACGAAAGAATCAATGAGCCATCCGGAATCTGGTATTCCGCTTCCAAGTGGTAAAGCGCAGGCATCAGCTTGTTGCGGGAAAGATGACCGGTTGCACCGAAGATGACAAAGGTGCAAGGTTCGAGAATTTGCATAAATTTAGTGACTCCTGTTTGCCGCCTACTGTGTAGTTTTGTGGTTGGTCCAATCGGTATGAAAAAATTGGCCGCGCGGCTTGTCAATGCGCTCATAGGTATGCGCGCCAAAATAATCCCGTTGCGCCTGCAGCAGATTGGCCGGCAGTAATGCGGTTCGATAACCGTCGTAAAACGCCAATGCCGAGGAGAATGCGGGCACCGGGATTCCGCACTCGATGGCAAACTGCACCGCCTTGCGCCAGCCCGATTGTGTTTGTTCAATGGCCGAGGTGAAAAACTCATTCAATAACAGATTATCCAATTGAGGATTTTCATCATAGGCTTGTTTGATGTTGCCCAGAAATCGGCTGCGGATAATGCATCCGCCGCGCCATACCAGGGCGATATTGCCATAATTAAGTTCCCAGTTATTTAGTTGCGATGCCTGCTGCATCAGCATAAATCCTTGCGCATAGGACATGATTTTCGACGCGTATAAGGCATCCTGAATGTACTGAATCATTTCCGGCTCATGGGGCAGGCGCCGTTTGTCCGGCCCCGGTAATACCCGGCTGGCCTGTTCCCGTTGCGCTTTTAAGGAAGAAAGGAAACGGGCGAAAACCGCTTCGCCAATCAAGGTCAGGGGAATACCGGATTCCAGCGCATCGATGGCCGTCCATTTTCCAGTGCCTTTTTGGCCCGCGCTATCCAGAATTTTATCCACCAATGGCAGGCCGTCTGTATCCTTGACACCCAGAATGGCGGCGGTGATTTCAATCAGATAGGAATCCAGCACCCCGTGTTGCCAACCTTCAAATACCTGTTGCAGCGCCTCGACCGGCAAACCCAGGCCAAACCGCAGCAAGTGGTAGGCTTCACAGATTAACTGCATATCGCCGTATTCAATGCCGTTATGCACCATTTTGACATAGTGCCCGGCGCCGCCGGTGCCGATCCATTCACAGCAGGCGGCGCCGTCCACTTTCGCAGCGATGGACTGAAACAGTGCGCTGACCGCGGGCCAGGCTTTTTCCTGTCCACCGGGCATCAAGGATGGACCATGGCGTGCGCCTTCTTCGCCGCCCGATACGCCCATGCCGATGTAATGGATGTTTTTACTTTGCAGTTCATTACAGCGGCGTTGAGTGTCGGTAAACAACGAATTACCGCCATCGATCAAGATGTCACCGGGATCCAGAAACGGCAGCAGGGATAGGAGGGTGTTGTCCACGGCCGCACCGGCCTTGACCATGAGCAGGATTTTGCGCGGCCGTTTAATGCTTTGGCAAAATTCCGCAATGGATTTGGCGCCGATAATATTGTGGTTCTTCGCCGCGCCCGCAAGGAATTCATCAACCTTGGCAGTCGTGCGGTTGTAAACTGAAACAACGTAGCCATGATCGGCTAAATTCAGGACCAGGTTTTGCCCCATGACGGCAAGTCCTACCAGTCCAATGTCGGCGTGTGACATAACGAATTCCTTTTGTTGTTATTGGTTGTTAATGGTTAGCGCAAATTGGTATTACTAATGTGTTCCGGGCCGCGTTTCAGTTATCCAGCCAGTAAAGTTTAAGCAATGAATGTTCCAGAACTGGTGATAAACCGGCGAAATGTCAATGCGGCGTAACTACTCACCCCGTGTGCAGCATAGGTTAAAGCGGTGCGGGTGTCTCCTGCCGGGGGCGTCTGCGGCCAGGGATGGCCGCAGTCGACGGATTCGCCGGGAACGAATCCGGTCGCACGCAGTGCGCCCGCAGGGTGTGG
>DATCIR010000116.1:0-4765 GCA_036507695.1 Gammaproteobacteria bacterium | reverse complement strand
ATCCGGGACGAGTGTTGTTTGAGATCACTGACGAATCCAGTATGTGGGTCGAATCGCGCGCTCGTCCTGAGGAAGCCACCCAAATATCGAACCAGGTTCCTGCGAAAATCAAGTTTCAAAACTCATGGTTCGAGGGGAAGGTTATTCAGGTGCAACATGTTATTGACGAAGAAACGCGAACCCTGCCTGTCAGGCTGGAAGTCAAAAATAAAATTCATTTACTGCATCCCGGTCAATTTGTAGAAGTACGCCTAAAATTGACGGGCGCGTCGACAGTCATGGCTGTGCCCAAGGCGGCCGCATTACGTAATGCCGAGGGTGAATGGATAGTATTTGTTGAAGACACTCCCGGCGCCTATCGGCCAGTCGATGTCATTCCAGTCAGGACTTCAGGCGATCAACTCATTGTTGAGGGTTTATCACCGGGAATGCGCATTGTCACCAAAGGTGCATTCTTTTTGCAGTCTGAGTTGGCCAAAAGCGGCTTTGATGTACATAACCACTAATCGGCCCCGGGAGAGACTTTTATGTTGAATAAACTCATTGATCTCGGTGTTGCCAACCGGCTGTTGGTGTTGTTTGCGCTACTTGCCGTCGTTGCCGGCGCCGTGGCATTAATTCCGCGCTTAAATCTGGATGCTTTTCCTGATGTCACAAATGTGCAGGTGGCCATCAATACCGAAGCGCAGGGTCTGGCGGCGGAAGAAGTGGAACAACTGATCACTTACCCTATTGAAGCAGTGATGTACAGTCTGCCCGATGTAGAAGAAGTGCGGTCCATTTCAAAAACAGGTTTATCCGGTATCACCGTTGTTTTTAAAGATGGTACCGATATTTATTTCGCCCGCCAGTTGGTGTTTGAGCGATTACAGACTGCCAGGGAAGAAATTCCGGAAGGCGCCGGCACGCCCGAGATGGGGCCCAATACGTCAGGACTCGGACAAATATATCAATATATCCTGCGTGCAGACGATCCGGAAAAATATGACATCATGGCTTTACGCAGCTTAAATGATTGGATAGTCAAGTTATTGCTGATGCCGGTCGATGGTATCACGGATGTTTTATCGTTTGGCGGACAAGTGCGTCAGTATCAGATTAATGTTAATCCAGAAAATTTATTGTCATATAAGCTATCCATCCAGGATGTCGTCGAAGCAATTGAAGATAATAACCGGAACGCCGGTGGCTGGTACCTGGATCGAGGTGCTGAACAACTGGTGATCCGGGGCGTTGGTTGGGTACGCTCAGATGCAGATGGCTTGCGAGATATCGGGAATATTCCAGTCAAGATTGAACGTGGTGTGGTAATCAGCGTGTCCGATGTTGCCGGTGTTAACTACGGTTCTGAAATTCGGCAAGGTGCGGTTACGATTACGCTGCGTGACGAGACCGGCCACCCTAAGCCTTTGGGCGAAGTAGTAGCCGGCATCGTATTAAAACGTATGGGTGTCAATACCAAGGCCACTATTGACGGGGTTAAAGAGCGTTTGCCCATTATTCAAAAAGCTCTTCCACAAGGTGTTACCATCGAAGCGTTTTATGATCAATCAGACTTGGTTACACAAGCCGTAAACACCGTGAGTAAAGCATTGCTGGAAGCCTTTATCTTGATTGTAGTGATACTACTGCTATTTTTGATGAACGTGCGGGCTACCCTGTTAGTGCTGGTTTCGGTTCCCATTTCAGTTGCTTTGGCTTTAATGGTGATGGCCTATTGGGAGATCTCTGCCAATCTGATGTCATTGGGCGGCTTGGCTATTGCCATCGGCATGATGGTGGATGGTTCGGTTGTGATGATGGAGCACATATTCCGTCACTTGGCCCATCCTGATGCCCGGCATGAATCTGACGTCAAACAAAATATTGCGAGTGGTTCGGACGATCCCTTTGATGCCGTTCATGACAATCAAGGAATGGCGTTGCGTATCCAGGAAGCCGCCCGGGAAGTCGGCAGCCCGGTCTTTTTCGCGGTCATGATTATTATCATAGTATTCGCACCGTTGTTTGCCTTGGAAGGTGTGGAAGGCAGGTTGTTTCAACCAATGGCCATTTCTATTGTGCTCGCCATGTTGGCATCACTTCTGGTTGCGCTCATCGTAGTACCCGCCATGGCCACCTTTTTATTTAAACATGGCATACACGAACGGGATAGCGTCATTATGAAGCCATTGGGATCGTTGTATAAAGCAACACTGCCTAAGGCTATTCAACGTCGATGGATTGTAGCCGGTGCCGCAATGATATTGTTCGCGTTGACACTTGTTACACTCCCGTTTTTAGGAACCGAGTTTGTTCCCGAGCTTGAAGAAGGCACCCTGAATATTCGCGTCACGCTGGCCCCGTCATCCAGTCTTACTACGTCACTGGGTGTTGCGGAAAAACTGGAGCGCATATTGATGACGTTTCCTGAAGTGACCTACGCTTTCAGCCGTATCGGCCGTCCTGAAGTGGGAGGCGATCCGGAACCGGTATCCAATATAGAAATCTATGTTGGATTAAAGCCGGTGTCGGAGTGGGTGTCGGCAAAAGACCGGCAATCGTTACAAGTATTGATGGAAGAACAACTTTCAGCGCACCCGGGATTGTTATTCACTTTTTCACAGCCTATTGCCACGCGTGTCGATGAATTGCTCTCCGGTGTGAAGGCGCAGCTGGCTATTAAATTGTTCGGCCCGGACCTGAACATTTTAGCGCAGAAAGGTAAAGCCATTGAACAATTGGTGAGGACCATCGATGGCGCGCGCGCCGTTGAAATGGAGCAAATCGCCGGTGAAGCCCAATTAGTGGTACGCCCCAACAGGGATTTGCTGGCCAGATATGGCATTCCTGTGTCTCAAATTATGTCGCTGGTGTCGGACGCAATAGGAGGATCCAGCGCCGGGCAAGTCATTCAAGGCAATGAGCGTTACGATATTTATGTGAGATTAGACCAGCAATATCGTAATGACATAGATGCGATACAAAGACTGATTGTCCAAGCGCCTGCTGGCGCCTGGGTAAATTTGGGGGAAGTTGCGGACATAAAGATCGAGTCTGGACCGCCGCAAATACGCCGTGATGACGTGCAACGGCGCGTCGTAATACAGGCTAATGTGGAAGGGCGTGATATGGGTGGATTTGTCGAAGAGATTAGCCGCCGTATTGATAGCGAAATCCAGTTGCCAGCCGGCTATACGGTGGTGTTTGGAGGGCAGTTCAAAAACCAACAACGTGCGCAAGCGCGATTAATGATTGTTGTACCGTTGTCGCTGGCCTTAATTTTTCTGTTGCTATACTTTGCTTTTCACTCCATTGGCCAGGCCTTACTGATAATGTTGAATGTTCCGTTGGCGCTGATTGGCGGTGTGGCGGCGCTGTTTTTATCCGGGCAATATCTTTCGGTGCCAGGGTCGATTGGCTTTATTGCTTTGTTTGGCGTCGCGGTACTGAATGGTGTGGTTATGGTCAGTTCCATTAATCACCGGGTGTTTGGAGGCATGGCGATCGAACAGGCCGTGATTGATGGTGCTTTGTCGCGCCTTCGGCCGGTGTTAATGACAGCATCCATTGCCGCGCTCGGATTGATTCCTATGCTTTTGGCCACGGGTGTTGGTTCGGAAGTGCAACGGCCTTTGGCGACTGTGGTTGTGGGTGGCTTGGTGTCTTCCACATTTTTAACACTCTTTATATTGCCAGTACTGTATCCTTTTTTTTCCAGGCAGATCTTAAAATAAAAGGAAAGGGAAGCTCTGATCAAGTGGCTTTCTGTCCTTAAAAACATTGCTGCATTTGGTGTATAACTTACTAAAAATTGCTGGAATTCGGTGCTATTATTGCCCGAGTTGACGGTTTCGTGGTCCCGGTTTAGGCGGCGGCCGGCTAAAAAAGGCATCGCGTGCGGCGGCATAAATAACTCTTGGTATATTTGGTATATTCAGGACACACTATGGCGGATTGCTGTACTGGCAAAACCTGCGAGATCGAGGCGCTTCGGAGCCGCCAAAGCGCGACGCTCAAAATCGTTCTGGGTATTAACGCTGTGATGTTCGTAGTGGAACTCGCCGCGGGCTTGCTTGCTAGCTCTGTTTCCCTGGTGGCGGATTCGCTGGATATGCTGGGTGATGCTCTCGTGTATGGCTTCAGTCTTTATGTTGTCGCACGCGGCGTGAGAATGAAGGCGATCTCCGCATTAATCAAAGGCAGCATCATGGCTGCGTTTGGTCTTTTCGTGCTAGGACAAGCAATTTACAAGATGACTGTGCCGCAGGTTCCGGTATTCGAGGCCATTGGCGCCGTCGGCGTGCTTGCGCTTGCCGCGAACAGTTTGTGTTTGGCCTTGCTCTGGCGGCATCGAGCCGACGACATAAACATGAGTTCAGTTTGGTTGTGTTCCCGCAACGACATCATTGCGAATGTCTCGGTATTGTTTGCCGCGTTCGGCGTGTGGCTTTCCGGTTCCGGTTGGCCGGATATCCTGGTTGGCGTGGCGCTTTCCGTCCTTTTTCTTCGCTCAGCGCTGTTTGTGTTGCGCGGCTCTATAACCGAACTTAGGACTGTGAAACCAGCCGGAGCTTCGTAATTAATTTAAGTCGTGTAATAACAATTCAATAAACGTAACTACTCGCCCCCCTTTGCACTTTGGGGTGTTCAGTTACACCCCGGCAAAGCAGCCCATTGGGGTGCGCGGAGCGAACCCTAGTGTGGCAGGGTATGTTGCGCAGCAACGCACCATTCCGTGTTCGTGACGGCTGGTGCGTGCGTAGGGTGGGCACCGCCCACCAAT
>DATCIR010000115.1:0-6873 GCA_036507695.1 Gammaproteobacteria bacterium | reverse complement strand
CCGCGCCATACTCGAACAAATGAAAATCGACGAACAGCATCACGCCACCATCGCGCTCGAAGCCGGCGCCGCCGAACTGCCCGCCCCCATCAAAAAAGCCATGACCCTTACCTCCAAAATCATGACCAAAGCAGCGTATTGGTTTTAAGTTTGCGGATGCTGCTTTTTAGTTTAATAAATATACCGGATTGGTTAACAGCCCTGTTTTTTTATAAACGACTCGCTGACATGCAAATCCCAGGTTCGCCTGCCCTCAGGGTCTCTAACAAATAAGTCTGCCAACGCTTCCCGCCCCACTGCCACGCTGCAACCCGGAGGAACATCTATTTGCATAGCTGTGAACATTTGTGGAAATTTTACCGGCTCATTAGGATCTTCTTCATATTCAAAAATATATTTAAATTCGCCGCTATTGATTAATTCTTCAGTTGCTTGTTTTCCGGATAACGTGATTCGGATTATAAGATTTCGCTCTAGATCATTAAATACAACAACCGCTGCCCGCTCCGCCGGATGATGAACAACGCAACCCGTTAAGGGCAAAGCGCCACAAAAAAGCAACCAAAAAGTCAAAGCGGTTTTTTTTAGCATATTCAGGATCTTTCAAAAAGCGATATTGCTAAGCCATATCAGCCTTTTAACATCTTGCTCGTCGGCAAGTGTCCGCATATTTCGATCGGCTCGCGATATGGCGTTTTTATTTTCATCATAGTACTTCATAAGATCTATGCTGCCTTTGCCCGGATACCCCGGCGTGCTGGATTTTATGTTCTGAAAATACTTATTTGTTGAACCCTTGTGAGTCCATGACAAGTTGGCGCCTCCAAAATACTCTAACTGATTTTTGTTGCCAAAAATTCCCATTGCCCGGTTTTCCTCAGTTTTTGAAGTTCAACTGAGGAAAATTAGGTTGAAGACATTTTCAGTCACATGTTAGTCTTCCCGTGCTGCAACTCAAATGCAAGCGGCAGGAAATACATAAACCGAAGAAGACCGCCAATTTGAAAGGGAGGGAATCAAAATGTCAGAAACGCAGGTTACCTGGCCATTGGTGAGCAATGTAATCAGGGGTAAATCGGAGCGCAACACATTTGGGATGGTGCGAAAATTCGCCAATAGCAGCCCAAAACCGCACCAAGGCTGGGATTTCAGTGCCGCCATTGGGACGGCTGTCTATGCCGTTGCGGACGGCAAGGTCGAATTCATCAAGAACAGCGGCGATTATGGCCTGCAGTTGTGCATGTCCTTCAAGTTTAAAGGAGCGACGTATTACGCTTTTTACGCGCACCTGCAATCGACATCCGTCACCGCCGGCAAGGACGTCGCATTGAACGACGTCATAGGCGCCACCGGCAACAGCGGTAACGCCAAGAACCTGCCGCATAGCGAGGACCACCTGCACTTTGAGATACGCACAAAATTAAGTCCTGGGGCGGGCCTGGCCGGGCGCATCAGCCCATTAAAAATCTACAAACATTGTCCGCTTAGGGCGCCGATACCAGGCTGACAAAAAATTACGAATTCGCTTACGGAGACGAATGTATATGGTGAATAAAATAATCAGCGGCGGCAAAAGCTTGTTTTTATGTTTGTTGTTGCTTAACAGCACGGCGTGCTGGGCAGAGAACCAGACGGCGGAGACGACAAGCGAGTATCAGGTCGTTGACCTCAAGGTTTTGCAGATCGATGTTGCGCCGCTGGGCCTTGCGGATTGCACGACGACAGTGGCGCTGGCCGTTAACCGTGTGCTGGCTGCGTGCCGCTCTGCCAGGACGGATACGGAAGAGGATTATGGTTTACGACTCTATATATTGGCTACGGATGGCCCACAGCCCGCGATCCTGTCTTCGACCCGTGGTTTGGGCGATGCTTACACCGTAACCCTGCAACTGCGCCGCAATGCCGGCGGTACAATCCCGGATCTGCTGCTTGCCGATGCCGCCGCGGAATATGCCTATGGTACCGCGGTTTATCACCTCACGGGTGACAAGTTGGTATACCTGGGCGAGATCGGCTATGTGCAAATGAGCGCGGACAACAACCCGGTCTCTGCCCTGGGTATCACCCGTATTCAATCGACCAGGGAAGGGTTTAAGGTTTCATTTTTGGAGAAGGTTTACAGCCTTGACAAGAGCGGTGAGTATAAACCTGTTGACGCACGCAAGGCGTCAATAACGTTCGATGGAAAGCGGCTGCGGTGAGGTCTTGCCGCAATACAAAGATCATAAATAACATGAAACCTATCTTCCTCAGTTGAAACTTTGGAAACCGCTGTGAACTTAGGAAAGAAGGAAAGGGAGGAAAGGGGGCAAGAGGAAAGAAAGAGAAAGGGGTCAAGTACAATATTCACTCTTTAAGGGAGACGGACCTAGCATAAGGCGAACAGTAACACTTACATATAAAGCGTCAATATTATACTTGACCCCTTACCTTACTTGACCCCTCATCTTATCTTTTACGTAGGGTGCGCACCGCGCACCATTGTGCGTGTAGTTAGCGTGTGACCTGGTGGGCAATGCCCACCCTACACATCTCACGGTAACCCGATTAGCGCGAAATCAGTAATCCATATTCCGGCCGTAAAAGATTTCCAGCATTTCGTATTCGAGCCGCGATTCGATTTCGGCGCGTTCGTCGTCGTTGAGGTCTTGCTTGTCGGCGCCGAATAAATAATTGTTGAGTTCAAATTCCTTCAGCCGCATCTTGGTGTGGAAGATATTTTCCTGGTAGACGTTGACGTCGATCATTTGATAACGATCCTGGGTGTCTTGCGCGATGAAGTTTTGGATGGAGTTGATTTCATGGTCGATGTAGTGCTTGTTGCCATACACATCGCGGGTAAATCCGCGCACCCGGTAGTCCATGGTGACGATATCCGAATCAAAACTGTGGATGAGGAAGTTCAGCGCTTTCAGCGGTGATACCTGTCCGCAGGTTGAGACGTCGATATCCGCACGGAAGGTGCTGATGCCGTTGTCGGGATGGCTTTCGGGGTAGGTGTGAACGGTCAGGTGGCTTTTGTCGAGATGGGCAACCACCGCTTCCGGTAACGGCCCCGGCGATTCGGACAGCAGCGTATCGAGGTTCGATACCTGGTGCTCGGCGATTAACATGGTGACGCTGGCGCCTTGCGGATCATAGTCCTGATGGGCAATGTTCAATATATTGGCGCCAATGATGTGGGATACTTCCTTGAGGATATTGGTCAGGCGTTCGGCGTTGTATTCCTCGTCGATATACTCGATGTATTTCTGGACCTGCACCGGTGTATTGGCGTAGCACATATCATAGATGTTAAAACTCAAGGTTTTTGTCAAGTTGTTAAAATCTTTCAACTGGAGCTTGCTGAATATATCGTTCACTGGTCCATCCCCGGTTATTACCAAACAAGGTAAGGTTAAATAATAAACTTATCCTTTCGCCAATGGCGGGTGATAAATCATTTGTATCGTTACGCCTTCAGGATCAAGGCAATAGAAACTCCGCGCGCCGTCGCGATGCGTTTTGGGTTCCTTTCTTATGGTGACGTTATTGGCTTTCAAAAATTCATACCAGGCATCCACGTCATCGCTATGCTCCAGTATAAAACCAATATGATCCAGCGCCTGGCCGCCACGAATGGCTTCGGAGGTCCGGTGAATCGCCAGATTATCATTGCCTGATGTTAAATATACATTATCAGGATCAGGCCGCCACTCCACCCGCATCCCCAGTAAGTCCACGTAAAAGCGCTCGCAGGCTTCGACGTTGCTGACGTTCAACGCCACATGGCGCATTCCCGCTGTCGGATTGGGTCGTTTCATACCGTTACTGCCATAACCGCTGCCATAACAGCCGCCGTCACTGCTACCATAACTTCCGCCTGTAACCGCGCGCTTGCCGTCTGCCGGGGTGCGAAAAAAGAGCGCGTATCATACACCCATTTTTCCGGAATTACTCACCCAAATTCACGATCTCGTAGTCGTGGGTGATTTCCGCGACTTTGCCCAGCATTTGGGTGGCCGAGCAGTATTTTTCCGCCGACAGGCTGACTGCCCGCTCTACCTGCTTTTCGGGCAAATCCCGGCCGGTCACGATGAAGTGAATATGGATTTTCGTGAATACCTTGGGATCGGCGGGCGCGCGCTCGGCGTTGAGCTCCACAACACAATCGGTAATGGGCTGCCGGGCTTTTTTCAGGATATGCACGACATCAAACGCGGTACAACCGCCGGTTCCCAGCAGGATCAGTTCCATCGGCCGCACACCCAGGTTTCGCCCGCCGAGATCCGGGGGGCCGTCCATTATCACCGCATGGCCACTGGCGCTTTCGCCCACGAAGGTGGCGTGCTCCACCCATTTCACTCTTGCTTTCATGTACCGCCCTCAACTGAACAATCTGCGCCAAGCGTAACATATTTGGGCGGCTTAATGACGACTCAACAGCGGGCTGACGGACGGCTTCCCAAACGGGTACCTTTAATTTGGTTGACAGAAAAAATGTTTATATTGTGACCAAATCGAACAATTTCCTGCGTATCAGCGCGCAATTTGACGCTCTGCCCGGGAATATACCTAAAGAGAAGCCGTCACCCTGCCGAAAAGTAAGTTGGGCAAAATGTATCGATGGACAGCCCGCACAATCTTTCTTTTATTAAAGTTAACTGGACAACAGAGGCCGAGTGAAATCATGTACGCACACTCAATTGCAATGCCGCCAAAGGAAAATGAAACCATTCAATCGTTTCTCGAACACTGCCACCGCCGCCGTTACCCGGGCAAAAGCCTGATCATTTATGCCGGTGACAAACCCGATGTGCTGTACTACATCGTGGATGGTTCGGTGACCGTGTTAATCGAAGACGATTCAGGCCACGAAATCGTGCTGGCTTACCTGAATGCCGGTGATTTCTTCGGTGAGATGGGTTTGTTCACGGATCAGGACAATCGCAGCGCATTCGTGCGTGCCCGCACCCAGTGCGAGCTGGCGGAAATCAGCTATCCGCGTTTTCGGCAAATGGCGGAAAAAGACCCCAAAATTCTGTTCGAGCTGGCGACGCAAATGGCGATTCGCCTGCAAAAAACCAGCCGCAAGGTCGGCGACCTGGCCTTCATGGACGTGACCGGCCGCGTGGCGCGCACCTTGATTGAGCTCTGCAAGGAACCCGATGCCATGACCCATCCCGACGGCATGCAAATCCGCATCACCCGCCAGGAGCTGGGACGCATTGTGGGTTGCTCGCGGGAAATGGTGGGCCGGGTATTAAAAACCCTGGAAGAACAGGGATTGATAACCGCCAGCGGCAAAACCATTGTGGTGTTCAACACCAGGTAGGGAAAAGGGGACAGATCTTTTTTTATTTCATACGCGGATAGGACTATCAATCCTTACGAGAAATAAAAATAGATCTGTCCCCTTTTCCTCCGTAGGGTGGGCATTGCCCACCCGGCCTACAATTAGCGCGTTGTAAAGTTTATTCTCCGTATTGTCCATTTGATTCCAGCTTAATATCACCCCAATTCTCTGGATACAATCCATTCGCAACATATTTATGGAACGTTGAATAAGGCCAATCTTTGACTTGTTTTACCAGGCCGTGTTTAACCGGGTTAAAATGAATATAATCCATGTGGCGTTGGTAGTCCGTTTCATCGCGAATCTGGTGCTCCCAAAATCGCCGTTGCCAAATTGTAGCTTCGCGGTGATCGCGCCTAGAATCGCTCGCCAATTCCTCCCGGTAAAATAGCCGCCCTACTTTTTTCGTAAACCCGGCCTTAATCAGGCCCCATCGTTTTGAAAAATCATGATCATTTTCGGGTAGCGTCCAGATACAATGCATATGGTCGGGCAGCAATACCCAGGCATCCACTTTGAAGGGATGGCTAAACCTCACTTCCATAATAGTTTGCCTTAATGACAATCGACTTTTAGGCTCGGTTAGTAATGGCTGCCGATGATGGGTGACCACCGTAAAGAAATAAGCTGTTCCCGGGATTTTTGAACGGCGATATTGCGGCATATTTTGCTATTTTTTTTGGTGGGCGATGCCCACCCTACGCTATTGAAACAACTCCGCCAGCTTTTCACCGGGATCCTCCGCGCGCATAAACGCTTCCCCCACCAAGAATGCATTGACGTTATGCCGGCGCATGAGCGCCACGTCCTGCGCGGTGTGGATAGCGCTTTCGGTGACAACGATCCGGTTATCGGGAATTTGGGGTAATAATCCAAGGGTGGTTTCCAGGCGGGCTTCGAAGCTGTGAAGGTCGCGGTTGTTAATGCCAATCAAGGGCGTGTTCAAGGGCAAAGCGCGCCGCAATTCATCCGCGTCATGCACTTCCACCAGCACATCCATGCCGAGTTGCCGCGCCAGCGCTGACAATTCCTGCAGGTGCGCATCATTCAATGCGGCCACAATTAATAAGATGCAATCCGCGCCCAGGGCGCGCGCTTCATAGACCTGGTAGGGATCAATCATGAAATCCTTGCGAATCACCGGCAAGCCGCACGCCGCGCGCGCGCGTTGCAAATAAACATCCGCGCCCTGAAAAAAATCCACGTCGGTTAATACCGATAAACAAGTGGCGCCGCCTTTGGCATAGGATTGCGCGATTACCACCGGCTCAAAGTTTTCGCGGATCACACCCTTGCTGGGCGAGGCTTTTTTGATTTCCGCGATCACCGCGGGCTTGCCGCGCTGGATAGTGGATTGAATCGCTTTCACAAAGCCCCGCACGGGAGACGCCGAAGTGCAGCGTGACTTGAGTTCTTCCAGGCTGATCCCGGCGCTGCGCTCCACGATTTCTTCGCGCTTGCGGCTTAGAATTTTTTTGAGAATGTCGGGTGTATCAGCCATGAAACCTACGCCGAAAACTGCTTGCTGAAGTCAACCA
>DATCIR010000114.1:0-8194 GCA_036507695.1 Gammaproteobacteria bacterium | reverse complement strand
TAACGCGTGGCGCCTATTGCCCGTTTGACAGTAACAGCGCCCAGCAATTGAAACAACTGTTGGGCGCGGTGGCGGTGTATGCGGCGGGAGGACGCAAGGCCTTGGAAAACTATAACCAGCGCCAGGGCAAGGTTGTTTTGCAATTAACTCAACGCAAGCCATGATAATGAGGTAAGCGGTGCGTATCCTGATCATTCTGGCCGCGATTATAGTGTTGTTGTTGATACTGCGCGCCTTTGCCCGGCAATCCACCCAGGATTTGAAAAAGCTCGGCCGCTGGCTGCTGTTGATGGTGGCAGGCGCGCTGTTCCTGTTTTTGTTGGCAACCGGCCGGTTGCACTGGATATTCGCGCTGGCGGCGGCCGCCCTGCCCGTTATTTATCGCTTTCTCCCTCTATTGCGTTACGTGCCCTTGCTGCGGAGCTGGTATCGCCGTTATCAAGCCCGCCAGCCAGGGGCGTCCAGTGCTGCGCCGGCTCAGGCCTCCACGGTGCAAGCCGCCTGGCTGCGCATGACGCTGAATCACGCTAGCGGCGATATGGATGGCGAAATATTGCTTGGGCAATTCCAGGGACAACGCCTGCGCAACCTTACGCTACCGCAACTGTTGGCCTTACTCGGCGAGTGCCAGCATGACCAGGACTCGCAGGCCTTGTTGATCGCTTACCTGGACCGGCATCACGCCGGCTGGCGTGACCAGGCAGCCTGTGAAGCGCGTTATGAAGGCGAACAGCAAGCGCAATCACCCGCCGGCAGCGTAAAAATGACTAAGCAGGAAGCCTATGAAATTCTCGGATTAAATGCGGGAGCCTCAGAACAGGATATTATCCAAGCCCATCGGCGTTTAATGCAAAAGCTGCATCCGGACCATGGCGGCTCGACGTACCTGGCGGCCAGGATTAATCTGGCCAAAGACGTATTGTTGAATAAGACGTGATGCACCGCGAACGGGGATTATTCGTCCGGAGTATTGTCTTTGGGCTTTTTCGGGCTTAGCTCCACCACCACATTTTTTTGCGGTTCATCGATGAAGTGAGGTTTTGCCGTGGAAGGCCGGTCCTGTTCGGCGAGGATTTCCGCTTCACGCGACGCGATCAATTGCAGGCAATCGCGAATACCCTGGATCGTGGATGATGATAAAGGATGTTTCATGCCCTGGGGTGTCACCGTGTCTTTCGCGATATCCGTTAATACCTGGCGGCACATGCGCAATATGCGCTGTTCCTTGGTAAGGCTGGAAGATGAGTGTTCCGAAGCCATGTGGCGCTCCCTGATGGGTTAAGGTTGTGAAGGTTGAATATTGTGACATAATTCAAAGTGCTAGCGCCAACAACAATTAACTATAAGCGATTAAAAACGATTCCCCTGTGGAAAGCCGGGAGTATCAGGTTTTTTAAGCACAAATAAATTCTTTCCGATATGTTCTAAGAATCAGCGGCGCCTGGGTTTATTTTATAGACCAGCCGGCAGTGGCAAGTTGGCCGTATTGAAATCATTTCGAAATAAGGATTTTTACATGTTTAAAAAAATCGCGGGCCGTTTGCTGCTGTTCGGCGTGTTAGCGTCTCTGGTTACCGTTTATTTTATTTTCGATCTGGGACAGTACTTTACGCTTGATTATTTGAAATCCCAGCAATACGATTTTATCAAGTTCTACCATAAGAACCAGCTACTCACTATAGGCGTATTTTTTGGCGTCTATGTCGCCGTGACCGCGCTGTCCTTGCCGGGCGCGGCGATCATGACGCTGGCAGCCGGCGCGATCTTTGGTATTGGCACGGGTACCCTAGTCGTGTCCTTCGCCAGCACTATTGGCGCGACGCTGGCGTTTTTGTTCTCACGCTTTTTGTTGCGCAACTATATCCAGAACAAATTTCAGGACAAACTGGTTTCGATCAACGACGGCATACGCAAGGATGGCGCCTTTTATTTGTTTACCTTGCGCATGATCCCGCTGTTCCCGTTTTTTATGATTAATCTTTTGATGGGTGTTACACCCATTAGAACACTGCAATTCTTTGTGGTCAGCCAGATTGGCATGCTCCCCGGTACACTTGTGTATGTGAACGCCGGTTCACAAATCGCCGCGATCAATTCCTTGCAGGGAATCTTATCCCCGGCGCTCCTGGCGTCGTTTGTATTGCTGGGCCTGTTTCCCCTGTTGGCGAAAAAATTAGTGAAGATGCTACAGGTGAGAAAGTATTTACGGCATTTTCTGAAACCGCGCCGCTTTGACTACAACATGGTGGTCATCGGCGCCGGATCCGCCGGCCTGGTAACGGCGTACATCGCATCAGCCCTCAAGGCGAAAGTCGCCTTGATCGAAAAACACAAGATGGGCGGTGACTGTTTGAATACCGGCTGCGTTCCCAGTAAGGCGCTGATTCGATCGGCCAGGATTTTAAACTATGCCAGGCGCGCCAGGGATTTTGGTTTTAAAAAAGCGAACATTGAGTTCGACTTTGCCGAGGTCATGGAGCGTGTGCAGCGGGTTATTAAAAAAATTGAGCCGCATGATTCGGCGGAGCGTTATGCCAAGCTGGGTGTGGAATGCATCAAGGGCGAAGCGCGCATCATCACACCCTACGAAGTGCGTGTGAACGGGCGTTCCCTGATTACCCAGAACATTGTGATTGCCACCGGCGCCAGGCCCGTTATACCGGATATCAATGGCCTGGATATGGTGGACTACCTGACTTCCGACACGGTCTGGAATCTGCGTACCCAGCCAAAAAAAATGATTGTGCTGGGTGGCGGTGCGGTTGGTTGCGAATTGGCGCAGTGTTTTCAGCGGCTCGGCACCCAGGTGACTATCGTGGAACGCAATACCCGGTTGCTGAACCGCGAAGACAATGATGTCTCCCTGCATGTATTCGAAAGTTTCCGCAAGGATGGCATTCGTGTGCTGGCCAATTTCACCGCCAAACGGGTGGTGGTGAACGCGCAGAAAAAATATCTGGTTTGCGAACACGACGGCCGGTCGGCTTCGATTGAGTTCGACGAGATTCTGGTTGCTCTGGGACGCAAGCCCAATATTGAAGGATTCGGCATCGAAGGGCTCAACATCCATACCTCGGTGCAAGGCAACATCGAGACCGATGAATTCCTGCGGACCAACTATCCCAATATTTACGCCTGTGGTGATGTGGCCGGGCCCTATCAGTTTACCCATATGGCGTCACACCAGGCGTGGTATGCGGCGGTGAATGCGTTATTCAAGCCGTTCAAAAAATTCAAAGTGAATTATTCGGTGGTTCCCTGGGCAACTTATACGGATCCGGAGGTCGCCCGTGTCGGATTAAATGAAATCGACGCCAAGGCGAGAGGCATTCCCTATGAAGTAACCCGCTATGGCATCGAAGATCTGGACCGGGCGATTGTTGATGAGGAGGGTCATGGCCTGGTGAAGGTGCTCACCGTTCCGGGCGCGGACAAAATTCTCGGGGCAACCATTGTCGGTCATCATGCCGGGGACTTAATCGCCGAGTTCGTCACCGCCATGACCCACGGCTTGGGATTGGAAAAAATCCTCGGCACCATTCATATCTACCCCACTTTGACCGAAGCCAACAAATATGCGGCCGGCGTGTGGAAAAAATCGCACAAACCGGAACGTGTGCTCGGCTGGCTGGATCGGTTTCACCGCTGGCGGCGTTAGCGCGGGACCCCACCGTGTATCCGCAGGCGTGATTCAACATCAAGGATCCGCGGCGCTTTAACCTATGCTGCACACGGGGTGAGTAGTTACCTTTTTTTATGATTCATGTGACGGTATCAATGAATTTGATAATCCGGCCGGCGCGAATAGCTGACTGTTTGGCGCTGAAATCATTCGCAGACTGTCCACGCAGAATGCCGTCAACTGGCGATGTGACGATCGCACTGCATCGATTCAGTGCGCGTAAAAAAAATTTTATCCACACTTTTATTTTCCAAGATAGCGTCTATTCTTAATGTAAATTATGAGTTCGATCGTTTAGGAAGTGGTCAGCGGGCTTCTGGCAAACACTGATTGTATCGCCAACTTGTACCGCCAGCCCGACCGGTAATCAGGCTGACGCAGCATGAATCGGGACGTTACAAAAGTTAAAGCAGTGGCAAGCGATGTACGATTCTTGACACGAGCGTGGATGGGTAACACTCGTGTACGTACTCGTGTACTTTATGTGCAGTACAAAAATTAGTAATAAAAATGATAAGCTCTGGCTTTTTTGATCGCAGAGCCTCAACGACACCAAGCTTCGCTGTGCTAGTAAAAATGCTAAGCTAACAAAAAAGCGAATAACAAGTTATGTTGTGGCGGGACGCGGTAAAGAAAACGGTGTAACTATTCACATCGCGCCGAAAAGCCGGCTCCTGTACAAGCACAACGGATAGACCGCAGTCTGGCCGTGTGTGGCATAACGACAATTCAACCTTAAAAAAGGGCTTTGCTGACATGGTGGCTATCGCAAAACGGCTGGTTCCAGGGCATAAAATATCGCTGCTGCAACGCGATCACTTCAAAGCCACGCACGATCCGGTGACAGGGTTATTAAACCAGATCGCCCTGGATGAACACATCGAACAGCAAATCCTCGTCAGCGCCCGCTACGATAAATCTTTCGCCCTGTTAATGGTTGAGCTGGATCCGTTCCAGGAATTTGTCGCCATTAACAGCAAGATAACCGCCAACACGGTATTACTTGAGTTCGCCAGGCGGATTAAACGCTGTGTCCGGCGCACGGATACCGTAGCCAGGGTGGAAAGTAACGTATTCAGCGTGCTGCTGCCGGACATCCAGAGCTTTCGTAATGTCGTCAAGGTGGTGGAAAACATCAACCATCAACTCCTCGATCCTTTCCTGGTGAAAGATGCGCAACACCATGTTACTGCCGTGGTCGGCATTGAGGTTTTTCCCAGTCCCAGTAAAGATCAAGCCCATAAATCCTTCAGCGAGAACGCTTACATCGCGATGTGCCGCGCCAAAACCGCCACCGGCAGGAACTATGTTTTTTACGACGATGACTTGGACCAAAGCATCAATCGGCAGATCTGCGTGGAAAAAATCATTTGCGAAGCGATTGGACACCAGGAGTACGATATTCACTACTTGCCGATTAACAGTGTCCGGGGAAATGAACTGTCCTGCCTGCAGGCGGATATCGTCTGGCATTCCGGGCAATTGCGTGAGATTAGTCCCAAAACGATCATTGAATATATCGATACCCTGGAATTATCAAAGTTGTTTGGCGATATCCAGCTTTCCTTGATTTGCCAAAAATTGGCGCACTGGAAGCAGGATATCGAGTTTGTCGGCAAACCGGTGTTTCTTGCGCTGAGTGATTCGCAGTTCCACGATCAGCAAATGCCGAACCGCTACAAAAAAATTGTTGTGTCCGCGGGCGTGGCGCCGGAATCCATTGGAGTAACAATAATGGAAAGCCAGATTCTCCGGGATATTGACTTTGCGCAGCAGCAGATCCGCGCGCTTAAGCAGGAAGGATTCAAAATCATTATTGACGGGTTTTGCTGCGGTCTGTCTTATCTGGGCAAGTTTGCCCATGGCATGGTGGATATGATCCGCCTGGATGGTGACATCATTTCGCGCCTGGATGAGCGGCTTGAATGGCTGTGTGTACTCGAAGGCCTGACGCGCATTGCGCAGCAGCTCAACATACAAACCGTGGTTGACGGGATACACAATGATTTTCAATACCAGACTTTGTTGAATGTGAGCGCGGATTACTGGCAGGGTGACTATGTGTATATTCTAAATCAAGGTTTCGGAGTGCCGGATTCTGACCCAGGCAAGACACCGGGCGCTACAGTTACTTAAACTTGCACTCCACGCCAAGCCAGAAGGTATTCTGGCAATTTCTTCCGGTGATTTTGCAGCGCGGCGTTTTTTCCCACCAAGATTTGTCAAGCAAACCTTTGCGGTTTTCGTTGGATGTCATTTTTCTTTGCTGCCGCACCGGCGCCGCCCACGGGTAAGTAGTTACGTTCGCGGTTTATAAAAACGTTTACTTACAACTTCTTTTAAAAAAAAACGCCTGAAGGACAGGGCCATCAGGCGCTTTTTATGCTTTACCCCAATTGGGTATTAATAATCAGGATTGCTTAAGAACCTTGTTTCTTGATTTCCAGTAGCTCCACTTCAAAAATCAATGTTTCGTTCGGGCCAATGTCCGCGCCCGCACCCCTGGTGCCATAGGCCTGGTCCGCGGGAATAACGACTTTCCATTTGGAACCGGTGGACATCATTGGAAGAATTTCCTGCCAGCCGGGAATTACCTGGTTAACGGCAAATGTTGCCGGCTGGCCGCGTTTGTACGAGCTGTCAAACTCCTTACCACCGATCAGCGTGCCTTTATAATGCGCCGTAATCGTGTCGGTTGGTTTGGGTTTTTCGCCCTTGCCTTCCTGGAGCACGGAATATTGGACGCCGCTCGGTAATACCACGACCCCTTTGGATTTTTTGTTTTTAGCCAGAAAATCCTCGCCTTCCTTCTTGGCTTTTTCACCGCGGGCCTCTTTGACCGCCTGTTGCTGCTTTTGCATTTCCAGTACGGCCGCCTGCATGTCTTCCATGGACACGGTCAGTTTCGCATCGGTAAGTACATCCTTGATGCCTTGCGCAATTGCGTCAACATCCACTTCAGCGCCCTCTCTTTTTAGATTATTGCCGATCTGGAATCCGATGGCATAACTGTATTTTTGTTTGTTGGATTTTAATTCAGCGGCTGTGGCTGCGTAGCTGGCAAGAGCAGTTACCGAAATCACGAAGCTTGCAATGAGTGTCATACGCAATGGCTTGTTCACGTTATAGTCCTTTTGGGTTAATGATTGAAGTAATCGTTCGATCGATAGGGGTAGAGAGAATCGGCTTAGATGGAATTTCACGCTTGGGTAACTGAGTTCATATTAGTCAAGAAAGATGACGAACCGCCTCTAAACCGGGTTTACCGATATTGTAGCAATATCACACGAGACTTCGCATTAAGTTTGCCTTAATAATTCAAAAAAAACTGGTATCGCGTTCACTTTCGGCGGTATTCTGGGCTTTTTTGGCGTTTGCATTAAAATCCGCTCTATCGGCCGGGTCACTAAGTTTGAAGTGGATAGGGTGGATCCGGGGAAACCGCCACTCGTTATGGCGAGCGGCGGCAAGCCGATTATTGAGATAGTCATTGGTATTATTATGCTTGCCCGGCGTTCAAAATCGGTGAAGTTAGATGGCCGTTGGTTGTGATTTAATTGGGAATTTTGCGAAATTTGGGAAAAGTATGTCGGATATGGATTACATTGCCTATTCTGCCGGGGCGCCGCGCGGGTTAGCGGCAACTCTACTGTATGAGAAGCCAAGCCGTATTCCGTTGCCATAGCCCGCGGCAATTAAACGTGTTTAACGCGGATGCTGCCTAACCGGGGTCGGACACATAGTATATTCAGTATCGAAAATAATTATCCGGGACCATTCAGAATGACAACGCTAAGGTTTTTACTGAGAGGGGTAATGCTCACGTTACTGGCGTCATGCGCGGCCAATTCACAATCCTGGAACGCTAATGAGCCATTACAACCCACACCACCGGCCATGTCATTAACAATCACCGTCCTGCACGCGTCATCGCAATGCGCTCCATCCGTATCGACGCAATGGATCGCGAGCCAGGCGCAATTTGCAACACTGTTTCAGGCCACACAAAGCCACATGATTTCGCCGGCGCCTCCACCAGCGCCTGCCGTTGATTTTTCGCAATTCGGGGTAGTGTTGCTTTCCATGGGGCAACAACGCAGCGGCGGTTATGCGATTAAGCTGGCGCAAGAGGAGTTATCTATGCACCAGGATTTCGCGGAAATTGCCGTGTATTGGCAAGAACCGCAGCCGGGTATGATGGTGACTCAGGCGATTACTCATCCCTGTATTTTTCTCCGGGTGCCGCGCGGCAATTACCAGAGGGTGCGTGTCGTCGATCAAAACAACAAACTGCGGGCGGAACTAACCGTCATATAACGCCGCATGAACTGTTGGCTACCAACCGATATCTGGCCACTTTCAATTGGCATATGACCCGAATGGCGCTTACTTAAAGAATGAGAGTTTATAAATAGCTTATTTGTTAGCCCTTATTTACATTCAATGAAATTCGTCATTGCGGCGGATGCCGGAATCCAGGGCATTTATTTCTGGATACCGGTTTACACCGGT
>DATCIR010000113.1:0-3279 GCA_036507695.1 Gammaproteobacteria bacterium | reverse complement strand
TGGTCGCGGGTGAATGGTATTGGGTTAACTAAGGACTGCCAGGGACGCAAAAAGCCCTAAACCGTCTGGGTTGGGGCTTTTTAGAAGTTACTTTTGTGTGTGTATGAAGTAAAAAATCAAAATTAGCTGTGGATGGATCTGCCGCGTTCCCGGCTGTACCCGGACCTTACCTACTCAGACCTTAAATTGCCCCACCAGGAGCTTCAGGGTCTCGGCAAGCTGATTGAGTTCATTGCTGGCCGACGCGGTTTGCTGCGCCCCGGCAGCGGTCTGGTCCGTAATATCGCTGATACGCACCACTTTCTGGTTGATTTCTTCGGCCACTGTACTTTGCTCTTCGGCGGAACAGGCAATTTGTGAATTCAAATTCTTGATCGTGGCCACCGCCGCGTTGATTTCCTCCAGCGATGTGCCGGCTCTGGCAGCCTGGCCCACCGTGGCTTCCGCCATTTGGCGGCTTTGATCCATCACGCTCACGGCGTCCCGGGTACCGGTCTGCAAGCGCTCAATCATGGTTTGAATTTCCGCGGTGGACTGTTGGGTGCGGGACGCGAGCGTACGCACTTCGTCGGCCACCACCGCAAATCCCCGCCCCTGCTCCCCGGCGCGCGCCGCTTCAATCGCCGCGTTCAGCGCCAACAGGTTGGTCTGTTCGGCAATGCCTTTAATCACATCCAGCACGCCGCCGATACTTTCGCTGTCCTTTTCCACCCGGTCGATCACAATGCCCGCTTGCGTGACCTCGCGGGCCAATGAATCAATCGCTTCAATGGTATGCCCCACCACCTGGCGGCCATTGTCCGCGGCCACATCGGCATTGTGCGCCGCATCCGCCGCGGCATTGGCGTTACGCGCCACTTCCTGGCCGGAGGCCGCCATTTCATTTACGGCAATGGCCACTTCATCGGTCTCTTGTAATTGCCGGTCCGCGCCTTTTCGGGTTTCTTCGGTCACCACGGTTAAACGTTCGGAAGCACTGGCGAGACGGCTGGTAATGCCGGACACTTCCTTGACGATCACCTGCACCTTGCTGGCGAAATGGTTGAACGCATTGGCCAGCTGGGCGATTTCGTCATTGCCTTTGATATCAATGCGTTTGGTTAAATCACCATTGCCGGAGGCGATATCCTCCATGGCGGCCTTGGTTTCCGCCAGCGGCGATACAATCGCCCGGCTGATAAAAATTGCTCCGGCTAAGCCCACCAGCACACCTACAAATAACAAAACTCCGACCAGGCTGATGGTTTTGCCGACCTGGCTGGCCAATGCCTTGCTAGTGCTGCTAGCCTGGTCACGCAAGCTATCCACCATGCTGTCAACATGCTTGCCGATTTCGTTAACGAGGGGCCCGATTTCGGTGCGGATCAGGTAGGAATCCATACGCGATTTATCGCTGCTGTGGATTTTGATCATTTCATTCAATTGCTCGCTGAACCTGGATTGCTGCGCGACAAATTGCTCCAGGGCATCCGCTTGGTCCAGTGTTAATAAATTCGCATTCGCCTTAATGCGGTTAATAGCGGCTTGCATGCTTTCGGTGTATAAACGTATTTCAGCGAGGGATGACTGGCTTTTAAACGCGAGATAGGCGCGCACGCCATTCACTATGCTGGCGAATGAGTAACGCATTTCTTCGATATCAATTAGCAGTTTGCGCCGTTTTGCAGAAACCTCTTCTTCGACTTCTGCCTGAATCATGATGCTCATATAACTCAGCATTTGCTGGGCAAGCGGACTTAAGTTCACCGCGGCATAGCGCACCCCGGGAAGGTTTTCATCACGGCTTTCCGCCAGTGTTAATACGCGATCCCGGTATTGCTTGAACTGATGCACCCCGCTGGCGATTTCACTCACGTGTTCCCTCAAGAGACGCTGATCACGCACCATCCGCAGGTTTTGCAGTTTACCCAGCACCACGTCCACTTTGGCCAGGCTTTCCAGGTAAATGTCCTTGTGCGTCTGTTCCTGACTTAATAGGTAAAAACCCAGGGAGCTGTTGGCGCGTTCAATGTGATATTGCAATTCCGACGCGGCCAGTACCGCGGGCTGAATGTCATCGGAAATGACCACCACATCGGTTTCGGTGGACGACAAGCTGATTAACGCACTGACCGCAACCGCAAAAACCACGGTCAACATAATGCCGAAACCGGCGAATACTTTCTGCTTGACGTTAAGCGCTGCTAGAAAATTCACGGTACTGTCCTTTTATAATGCGGTAAAAGTCGTGACGCCCTAAACGGCTGGTTTTGCGATTTCATGGTCCGGGCACGGCTTTTTTTGTTGGATTCTCAGCAACATATTCGGCTGCCGGCTAATAAACCTTTAACCCATTTTAGTCTCTCAATAAACAAAAGCCCGGCGTTAGGGCCGGGCTGAGCAGCAATTCAAAATTATGAGTTACTAATAAATGTTACTATAATTTCAATAAGATATGACTATCGAGTCACGCGGTAATTTAGGATAAATCCACACCCAGCCGGTGAGCCACTTCTTCGTACGCTTCCACCACGCCACCCAGGCCCTGGCGAAAGCGGTCCTTATCCAGTTTGTTGCGCGTCTTTGCGTCCCACAAACGGCAGCCATCCGGGGTAAACTCGTCACCCAGCACCAGTTCTTCATGAAAGTCGCCAAATTCCAGCTTGTAATCCACCAATAACAGGCCTGCCTTGAGGAACAGCGCTTTCAGCACATCGTTCACCTTAAAGGCCAGGGATTGCATCTGCCGTATTTGTGCGTCAGTAGCCCAGCCAAACGAGCGCATATGAAATTCGTTAATCATCGGATCGTGCAAGGCGTCATTTTTCAAAAAGAATTCAAACGTCGGCGGATGAATATCAATGCCTTCTTTCACACCCAGGCGCTTGCAAATACTGCCGGCAGCGATGTTGCGCACCACGCATTCCACCGGCAGCATGGTGAGTTTTTTCACTACGGATTCCTGCGCGGACCGCAGTGATTCGAAATGGGTGGGAATACCGGCTTCCGACAGTTTGCGCATGATGAACGCATTAAATTTGTTGTTCACCTCGCCCTTGCGCTCCAGTTGCTCAATCTTTTGACCATCAAAGGCCGAGGTATCATTACGAAAGTACATGATAAGCTTGTCCGCATGATCGGTAAGGTACACGGATTTGGCTTTGCCTGAATAAAGTTGTTCTCGTTTCTCCATGGTTACTCCTCGATGTTCATTCTGTAAATGTAACTACTCACCCGTGGGCGGCGCCGGTGTCTCCTGCCGGGGGACGCCACAAGTACGTCCCTGTAGGTTGTTGTGGG
>DATCIR010000112.1:0-14591 GCA_036507695.1 Gammaproteobacteria bacterium | reverse complement strand
CCATCATAGCCGAAGTATGGTAATGCGCACTCCGCAGGTAAGTTAACCACTGAATTGGATGTCCACTCTCTTAAACCACACGCCGCTAAGGTCAATGTCCCGCATAATGACCTTCCGATGTTTCAACATGAAGCTTGCAATTACGGTGGCTTAAGAGGACAAAATTAAAAAGCGTATTAAACATTGGATGAATAATGATCATATTGCTAACGAGTAATTATTGCGTGAAGCCTAGGCTTCCTTTTGAACGATGCGGCGGTGTATGTTCTCACAGGCATACAGCGCCAGCGCTTCAATGGTCAGTGATGGCGCTTCCCCTCCGCCACTACTTGGAAACACACTCCCATCCACAATCGATAAATTGCGCCAGCGATGACTGCAACAATATCGATCCACTACGGAATCCTGTGCCGACTCACCCATGCGGCAGGTTCCAAAAACATGCGCCGCATTGAACCGGTCATAGACACCATATTCCTCAAAGACAGTTTCAACATCCATGGCTTGCAGTATGTCTCGAGTTTTGCCCGCCATAAACTTAAGCCTATCGATATCCATTTCCGCCAGGTGTGAATATATCGTTGCCTTCGGCATTCCAAATTCATCCACCTGGACGTTGTCCAGTGCGACAAAGGAGGCCGGATTGGGTAATTGTTCAGCAATGCCGCCGATCGCAACCACGCGCCCGAAGGTCTGCCGCAATAGTTGCTTATGTTGAATTCCCCAGCCGGAAACAACCCGGTTGGCATAATTAATGGGGCCGGTAAGATTCGCCTCGGATGCGGCCAGGGAAAATCGGCATCCCCCGACCAAACCCGGAATACTCTGCGGGCCGTTAAAGTCCCAGCATATTCCATCTGCGGGTAGACCCCGTTGCGTTCCCACAGGCTCTTTCGCAATCGCGCAACTCGTCCATGACACTGACTCGAGGAAATTCCGGCCTACCTGGCCGGATTCGTTTGCCAATCCATCGGGCGCGTATGCGTTTTTCGAATTCAGCAGTAAGCGAGGTGTGGCAATCGCGCCGCAGGCGACAATGTACCAGGTTGCCTGGGCATAAATGGATTTACCTGTTTCGTCCACATAGTGGACACCATCAATCCGGTCGTTTTTACCTGGCGTGAGATACAAAACATGACATCCTGTTTTAATAGTACAGCGCTGCGGATCCACTTTGGCGAGAAAAGTCACATCCACACTTCCCTTGTCCCGTCGGGGGCATCCGCGGTTGCATTGGTTGCAATAATTGCATTCCGGTCTCCCATCATAAGCTTGTGACAGTACCGCAAGTGAATTCTGTACCCAGTTGAGACCGAGCTTTTTGCAGGCGGCAGCGATTTTCTGACTGGCGTAACTGAGGGGGTGTGGTGGCAAGGGGTAAGGCTGACTTCTGGTTCTTACTTTGTCATTTGCCGCACCCGCAACACCCACAATGCGTTCCGCTTGAACATAATATTTCTCCAGTTCCTCATAACTAACCGGCCAATCCGCACCTACAGCGAAATCCGTTTTCAACTTCATGGATGCCGGATTCAGGCGGTGAGCTTCACCGGTGAAATGCAAAGTAGAGCCGCCAAGGCCCTGTATGTGGCTATATCGCACCGCCAACCTGCGCATTGTCTGATTTTGCAGTCCATGGATATGATTCCAGGAGCGCAACGTCTCATGCCGCTTATCCAGGATTTGCATCTTTCCAAAGTTGTACCAGGGTTTCCTGACATTTTTATCAGGAAAGGTAGTCAATTCCCAGCCGTTGGTATGCAATAGATAATCCTTGACCGGGTCATATACCGGTCCGGATTCAAGCAACAGGATTTTAAGTCCCAGGCGGCTTAACTGATATGCAGACGCGGCGCCACCGGCACCGGAACCGATGATGATTGCATCATAGCTCATGTTTTCTTTTCCGCGCGCACGACGGGCCTTTGGTTAAAATCGGGAAATCCGGAAGGCTGAGGTGGCCCGGCATAAACAAGTCCCTCCCAGCTGCGCGGATCGGAATAATAGTAGGTGTAGGCGTCTTGCCGAAGCGCCCTGAAAAAGTTATTTTGTGGATCTTTTAAGCCGGACTTTTCTGCTTGCTGCATGAGTTTAACCTGCTCTGCTTGCTGCAACGCTAAAAACGGCGTCTTATATATGTGCATGCTTTGCTGTTCAAACCAGAGGCAGCCTTTTTCCACCAGTACGCTGTAATATTTGTAACGTTCCAGTTTTCCCAGAATTTTTCGGTCCACGCCCAACTCAGTTGCGCTCGGCGTCGTATCTTTCGGAATCAGGATATCAAGCAAGGCACGGAGCATTGAAGGTATATCCAGATTCACGCCCTGCGCGTATATTTCCACCGGCGCCCATAAACGGATAACCGGCAAAGCACAGAACGCGAATTTGACAAAATTCCGCCTGCTGGTATTAACGCGCAGACCTCTCCTTTTAACCAGCTTTTTACTTTTTGCGGAGTTAGCCATTTTTCATCAATTCAATGCATTTGCTGACAATTTTTTCTATTTGCTCGCTTTGATTGTAATGCTTATGCGATTCCGCAATTTTCCTAGCGAGGATTGTATACTTTTTATTTCTTATTAACTTATGCACTGCTTCGGTATAATGTTCCGGTTTCAGATTATCCGCGTCGAGTACAATAGCCGAACCGCGTTCGACCACTCTCTTGCTGAAAAGATATTGTTCAGTTTGCCTTGGTAAAAGCAACAGCGGAATCCCTCCCATAACAAAATTCATCGTGGTTCCGATACCGGCATGCGTGATTGCTAAATCCGCCTGTGGTATTACTTCCTCCAGCTTCACCGGGATTGTTGAGAAATGCAGACGCTTACACTCATACTTTTGTATCAGTGCCGATGAAGCACCTTTGACATACATGAGAATATGATAGTTGGTTGCCAAAAGTCCTTCTATCAGGTTGATCAAACCGGGAAAACGCGAAATTACGTACACGAATATCCGTTTTTCACCACTGCCCGGCCAGACCGGAGTTGCTCCCTCATCGTCGACAGATATTGGACCTGCGTATGCGCCACCGTGCCGGAACGGATAATGATCGTATTCCGGGAAAGCGGTAATAAAATCGCAATCGACAGCCAATAATTCCGGTAAAGAGTTCAGGACCGGGACAGAAAGTTTCTCAAGCACCTGGTTGACAGAATTTAAAATCCGCTGCTCCTGACTTTTTTGTTTTGCGAGGTTGTTCTCGCGCCAGTAATAAAACGGCGGGAAAGGATCGGTTTTTGGCGGAATAAAAAAACCACTCCCTAATGTGACTTTTGGTATTTTCAATCCACGCGCCGCCAATAATGCCGTTGGAGCGTGATTGAATACCAGAAGATCCGGGTTAACCAGGTCATACATCCCTCGCCAGGCCTTGACCATACCAGACAATTCAATTGGATGGAGAAATCCGAATGTTTTCAGGATGTCGGAATAACTCGATAACGGATTTGTCGCGCTGTTTGCCGGCACATGCAACCAAAGCGGCGATTGCAATAACGGGAATGGTGAATTGGCTAATAAATGTTGCGACGACGCAAGATCCTGCAGGGAAAGATAGGGCTGGCATTGACGCCTCGCGAATTCCTCCGCCACAGGAAGTAGCGTCGAGTAGTGACCAAACCCGCCTCCCAATTCCCAAATCAACAGTACACGTAACATGACTGATTCATAAGTTACTGTTCATTTCCCAACTATTTTTCCGGGCCTCACGGTATCCGTCACCCTGTGGTTAGCTCTCACGCGTTGACAATAATATGGCATGTCTGGACTCAATATATGACCTATGTAAAGGCCAATAATCGCACCGCCTGCCATAGCCGAACAAGTCATATAATACAGCTTGTCCAGATTATGCCTCGCCTCCCTGCAGATTGCATCGGCTTTTTTTCAAAATCAACGCTTTCGTTATAGGGCATTATATACCAGCGGTATTCGCCAAATTGCGTAAGTAGCGCAACTGCCTTGATCCGGATGGGTGACTAAAGCGCTTCATAGTATTAATTTGCACGCGCAACAAATAAATCGAACGCATGACACGAAAAGCAAAGCGATTTGTAGATTGCTTGCACTACGATTTTATTCGGCCTGTCGATAGCAAGCGACTTAGTAAGTGACCCCTAATGGCACACCGAGTTCGTGGGCGGCATCCCCGAGGGTTCCTAGTAAGGGTAGTCGGCCTGCGCACGCGTGGCTCGGAAAACCACGACAACGATCGTGCATGCCTCAGTGTTCAGTGTATGTTATGACGTGTATGCATAAATTCCCTTGGCCCGGTTCCGCCAGATTTCCTCCAGACCGGGAAAAGGCGGCGGTGCGCCGACGGTTTTATTCGTATCCAGCAGAACCGGCCTGCCGTTATGTACCACATAATCAAACTTGCCGTAATCGAAATTCAGCTGCTGGCGCCACTCCAGCAACTCCGGATGCGGCTCGACGATCTCAACCCGTTCCCAGCAATTGCCACTGACCACCGGGTTACGCGAGACCGCGCGATAACAGGTTGTCTGATCCCCCAGAAACAGATAATTGCGCACGCAATACCAGTCGTCTTCCATTTCAGGCAGGAATTTCTCCACCACAACGCGGGGATCGTCAAAATAACGCTCCGGCACTTGTGCAAGACTGTCGTAGACGCGGTAATCCTGCGGCAGTTTGAAATCGACAGTTGGCGGCGATGAAGGCGTTGTCAAGACCACGCGCTCCGGCATGCCGGCAAAGTTCAGGTCGGATTTGACAATGACCTTTCCACTATATATTGCATCGCGCACCAACAGGTTTTTACTGATTGTCGATTTGCGGATATCCCTGACTTTTCCGTTTAACACCACCGGATAGTGTGTGGCAAGTTCGAGATACGAATCCGGGACGATGGATAAATCCACGTGCAAAATAGCGATATCGGCCGGGACCAAGTCCCTGTCACCAAAAACAACAAATACCTTGTTGCCATCATTTATCCAGAACCGGGCCAGATGAGTAATGGCATAGCGCGACAACGGCAGTTTGCGCGCGTTTTGGTGCATCAGGATGGCGATACGCATACTCATAACGGCTAATTATCCATGTTATGATAGCTTCCTGTCACCTGCAACAAACCCGGAGATCCAAGCCTCTGATTATGAAACACAAAAAACACGAAAACAAAATCTACCGCGCCGAGACAGCTGCGTTAGGCCAGATCGACGACCACGTGGCAACGGAATGCATACGGCGCTTTGCGCCTTCCGGTTTCCCAACCCACCTGGCGATCCATGACGTATCGATAACGAAAACACGTGACACCGAGATCTATTCGTCGGAACACAGTCATATGGATCACGATGAAATAAATATCCTGCTCAGCAAGAGCGAACTCGTTTATCGTATCAGCCTGGATGATGAAGTCTATGAAGTCTCGGCGCCGGTTGCCGTTTGGATACCGGCAGGAACAAGACACTCGGCCAATGTCCTCGCCGGGGAAGGTTTCTTTATCTGCATGCGTATGGCTGCAGTCAGCGCAGCATCCACCCCCGCCACTGAATAGGCATTCCTGCCGTGACAGCCTATCCAGAAACATGAAACAGCAATCTACCCACTGGCACGCACACGCAGCAAAATGGCGGGACGTGGGTCCGCCGTTACGTCCTTGTGCGCAGGACATTGCAATATTTGAGAATGCTTTGCGGGACTGGACAGAACGGCAAGCGCTATCAAGACCTGCGCGAATGCTATTGCTCGGTGTTACGCCGGAAATCGCGTTAATGCAGCGGCCAGCGGCAAGCCATCTGGTAGCCGTAGATTATTCACTCGCCATGATCGCCGGAGTCTGGCCGGCGCAGCAGGCCGGCAATGCATCGGCGGTCTGTGCGGATTGGAGGGTGTTACCACTGGCACCGGATAGCATCGATTTTATTGTTGCGGATGGCTGTTTTACCCAACTCCCCTGGCCGAATGGTTACCGTGAAGTCGCCGGCAAGCTGCACCAAGTACTGTCATCGCACGGCTGTCTGGCCTCCCGTTTCTTCGTACGACCTGACGTAACTGAAAGTCTTGACGCTATTTTGGAAGACATAATTGCGGGACGTATTGCCAGTTTTCACGCCTTTAAATGGCGCCTCGCCATGGCCTTGCATGGTAACCACAATGAGCGTGGCGTGCAGTTGGCGCGGGTTTGGGAAGTTTGGCGCAATACATTCCAACAGACCGTGCGCGCGCATGCGCAACCGCACTGGACACCGGAAATCATTGCCACCATTGATCACTATCAGGGAGTCGAGACTTTCTATTCATTTCCGAAGCGTGCGCAGATATACGAAGCCTTTAGCGAGTATTTTAGCGACGTAGTCTGCCTGCAGGGTGACTACGAACTGGCGGAGCGTTGCCCCATCATACTGTTCCGATCGCGCAAGTAATCGGCACTCGGGCGTGAAGAACATCCCGTTTATCCCTGGACAAAGAACAGCGTAGTCTATTTTTTTACCCCGGAGACGAACGACGCCGAGGTGATTTCCGGCAGCAGTGTATGTGTGATCTGTTGGTAACCCGCCTGTTCGAGCCACATTCTTATTTCCGTGAATGTATAATCGCGACCGCGAGTGTGCAACAACATTTGCAGGGAGAAAATGGCGCCATAGGCAGGGCTTAGGCCATCATCAGTCAGGATATGATCCTTCACCACGATACGTCCGCCGCTGGAGGTCGCCGCGGCCAGTTTTTGTATCAGCGCAAGGTTTTCGGATTGACGGTGGCTGTGAATGATATTGGAGACGAGGATCAGATCATACTTGCCCGGGATGGGATCAGTGTGGAAATCCGCCGGCAACAGGGTCACACGCCTGGCCAGGTCCGGATACATGGCAAGGATCTCTTTCGTTACCGCGAGCGTGCCGGGCAGATCCAGAATCGTCACTCTGAGTTCAGGGATGCGCCGGCAGAACTCGTAACTGTAACTGCCCGGGCCGCCACCCACATCCAGCAGGGTCCGGATACCATCAATTGCCAGAGCATCGGCAAGCATCGCTGGAAAGCCGCCGGCCTCGGCGATACCATGCATTGCGCGAATGAAACGAGCCGTTGCCTGCGGGTCATCCTGGTAGGCGCGGTCGGGAGTGAGTGGTTCACCGTTGCGGATGACATTCGCGAGCTGGCCCCAGTGGTCCCAACCGCTCGCTGTGTGCAGAATCAACGCGCCGTAAAATGTCGGGGAATCGCTGACAAGGTATGTTTCCGCAACCGGGCTATTGCGGTAACGCCCGTTTTTCTTGTGCAGGATGCCAAGCGCGGCAAGCGCATTCAGCAGCATTTCGGCAGCACGGGCATCCAGTCCCAGTACCTGCGCAACCCCATCCGCCGACAACGATTCTTGCGTCAGTTGGTCGAAGACCCTGAGCTCGACGGCGGTTTGCAGGATGCGCGCCGCTTTATAGCTCTCGTTGATACGCATCAAGTCGATTAGTTCCACCTGCTCCATCCCGTAAAAACGTAAAAAAGCGGATTATACCCGCTGTGAATCGTTATATATTTTTTAAGAACCCCGGCTTAACGGGTAATGTGCGTAAACCGCGAAAAAATGTCGTGTGATGCCATTCTATCTCTTTTGTTGACAATTGAATATCAGGGAAGCCTACCAGGTGTCTTCCAAACCCGATACGGGCCTCGGCTCGCGCAAGGGTCGCTCCGAGACAAGAGCGTAGTCCCGAACCAAAGGCGAGGTGGCGGTTTGGTGTTCGGTGTATATCGAATGCGCCGGGGTCACTGAACTGTTCGGGATCGCAAATTATAGCCGCAATTACTGCACAAATCTGTTCACCCCCACTGAAGTTTTCACCCGCCAAAACACAGGCTTCTCAGGTTACACGATCAGGTTATACGAAATGCCGGACGTTGCGCGGGACTTTCATAGCGTATCCCTTCCCCTACCCGAAAGCGGGTTGCACAGGCACATGAAATCGCTTTCATAGTCACCCATTCAGTTGGGTTTAATCACCAGCCGGCATCGTATGACACTAGTCATTGATGGCCATGACCAGCTGATTATATTCCCGCTCCAACAAATGGCGCGCTTGTTCAGCTGCCGCACCCTGACCGGTTTTTTGTGCGATGTCGTTACTGGCCGCGCTCACTAACTTATTCAGCAGATCAATGGACCGAAGCATCGCCCGCCGCTCATCCGTGGAAAGCAATTTTAGATATTCGAGACGTATTCGCCTAAGATGTTGCACGACTTCATCCGCCTCCACCATGCCGCTATGCAGGGCGGTCTGCCAGCTTATCGGGGCGATTCGGTGCATACCCCCGGAGCCATCAACCAGCTTATAGCGCGAATGACGGTACTGCGGATGGACCACCCACAGCTGCAGACCTTGGGTATGCGCCGGGATTGCATTCAAACGCAATTCCGTTGGCGAATTGGATTTGACAGGCGCCTTGTGCACGGCAACGCGTTGGGTTTGCCCGTCATCGACCGTGTCAGCTTCCACAATAACCAGAAACAGATCCGGTGCGCTGCGATTGGCGACAACATTGATCTCAATTTTTTGTGGTCGCCCGAAAACGAGGAAAAGAACCAACACAACCAGCACAATCAACCCAATAACGAGCCAGCCGCGCCAATTCTTGTAAGTGAAGATTCGCCTGAACCTATCAATATGCTGCATATAGTCAGTAATTGAATACAACAACCGTAGCTACTGCGCGGGATCGGTCGTCACCGCACTGATGGGCGGGGTAGTGTCAAAGAGCAGATAATGAGTTTGATCACCGCCGATGTCATAAGAATTAGAGCCCGTGACACCGTCCCTGCCAATCGTTGAAAGCGAGTGCCAGGGGTAACCGGGTTGATCAAGACGCCGGTATGCTGGTGTTCCCGGATTTGCGTCCAGACCTGAACCAAAATCATTTAAATGGTCATCCTTGTCATTTGCGCGAACCGTAAGGCGTAATTTACCGTTTAAATCAGCCAAATTAGCCTGCGGAATCACGATAGTATATTCTTCACCCGCACCGTCTTCTGTACGTCTTGAAAATTGACAATAAGTACCGTTAGTCAGCATGTTCCTGCCATTGATCTCAAGAAAGAAGTCTGGATAAAAACCTCCCTGTGGACAATCTCCATCCCAGACTTTGACAGCTTCATTAAACTCCAGCACCAGAATCACATTGTTACGCCCATGAATATGCTTTGGTGGATTGATCTCTTGCAGTAAGGCGCGCTCTGAAACATAGGCATAGGAGAAATTCTCATCGTCGGGACCGGAGCTGACATAAGTCGGACCTGATATTTCAAACGCTTTTGTCTGAAGTTCATCTAGCCATTTAGCCCGATAAACGTCGTTGCCATCCTGTCTTACGGTAACTTTCTTAAGATAGGGTGGTAAATTCACGATCTTGTACCAGTACTGGGCAAAACCCGCCGCATATTCAGTAGCAAACGGTAAAAGTTTCTGAGCATAAATTTCGGTTAAAAGCCTGCTGTTGGGTTGCATAACAGTGACGCCCTCTACATAAGGCGTTAACAGTTCCGGGCGCATGTAGTTTGGTATGAGACCTGCTGTCTGTTCGATATAGAAGAATCCTGCTTCATCATCCCCTTCATCGGTTGTGGGCCACCAGGAATTATAACCATATGGGCGATTCAGAAAGCCGTAATAATATGAACCCACACCATTAATCTCCCAATGATGGTCGGCAATAATAAGGTCCCTGTTCCAGTGCAATCCGCCGTTCGGAAACATAGCCGCTAATTCACCGCGTCCATTCGGATATGTTGGCTCACTCGCTAGCGGATTCAAGGTCGATGGATACTCTAATATTCCCTGATATCTAACTGCTTTATAAACTATGAGTGATAAGGCATTCGGATTGGTTGTTGACCAGATGTCACTCAGATCTGTTATCGGCTGAATATTAAGGCCACTGAAAAAATTAACAACCGGCGCTGAATTACGCACGGGTGGCAGATAGATGCCCTCATAGTCATCATGTTCATTTAGAGTTATATCAACCTGAGCATTACCTGTAACGAGGTGCGCGTCATTATGTACATGGGCGGGAGAGTTCATATCTTCCAAATGATGCATTGCACGTCCAAAAAACCAGTAACCCAGTGGCTTATCCGGTTCCGCTGTGCCGCTTCTTGTACTTTCGTTATACCCATATATTTCAAGCGAACGATTGAAGAATTCTGTTGCCACCACATTACTCGGACGTTCGTTAAACATGAAAACATCAATGACGGGGATTGTTAATTGCCGACCGGTCTTGGCGTGAAAGAAATGATTCAAAACACGGCTATTCGGCGCATCTTCCATTACCACACCGCCGATGACGCTCCTGCCGTCATATCCGCCATAGTTCTCCGTGACGGGGTTCATATCCCTCCCCCAAAATAGATAATTATCTGGACTGCTTTCACGGTATAGCTCGCCGTACTTTCCTGCTTGATCATTATTTTTAATCAACTCTAGCGCTTTGATTGAAATGCGCGGGTGGATCTGAGTGGTGTTGTGCGCATAAATATTGCCAGTTACAAAGTAACAAGTAATGGCAAGCAACAATAAAAGCCTATTTTTCACCGAAGAAAACCCTCTCAAATACAGACTGCTGGCACCTTGAATCATCTTCACTTGCTTTGTTTATCTTTTTGCACAGGTTCTGCAATTTAACCAAGTATTCATCTTTGGCGATGTTTTTTTGTGGTTGATCAAGCGCGGCGGCATATTTGGTTTCAATATCAGTTAAATGTAATGAGAAATCAAAACGCAGGTTAGGATTAGCAATGCTTTCATCTGCAACAATCTTCTGCCAGTTTGTTAATTTGATAGTGCCAAATTGAATTTTGCCGCCTTTTACGATGGATTCGCTCTGAATCTGTTTATAGTTACACTTATACATGGGATGGCAGACCGACACATAAAAATACGACGCGGGTTTTTCCGCTTGAACTTTGTCAAATGTAACTTCGTCATCCGAGCGCACAAAACGACTGTATGTATATACTGAGCGCGAACTTTCTATTACATAATAAGCAGCGCCATACTCGAGATAGATATCGGTTAGCTGCTTCTCATCATCAGTAACAATTCTTACGTCCGCAGGACCGTAATAATATTCTTCATGTAAAAAAAGATATGTTTTACCCGCTATAACAAGCGCCAGCAGAATCACGAATACTATCCAATATTTCATATTATGCTCAACTCGATCCTTGAAACCTCAACGGCGTTAGCTACTGAGTCTGGTTTGTCATCGGAACCACTCTTACATTGCTGTTTTCAATCCTAACATCGTGTTTATTTCTTTTAACTTCGAGTTTGATTTGGTTCTTTATCACGGTCGCCGAATCAGGCGCCAAGTGCCGCTCCAGTTCCTGATGCTGATTTGTTTCTAACAAAAATTTCACACCGCGTCTGACATCATTAGGCATTAATGGCTTTTGTAGTATTTCTCTGGCTATTCTGTTTTTTTCATCCCCGATTGCATTCCGATATCTGTTTTCACGCATTGCGCTTTGATAATATTTTGATGACCGGTCCAAAAAAGCGGTTTCCGCATCAAACTCCGCGTTAGTTGAAATATTGGCAAAACCCACTAAAAGAACATGTTTGCGGCTATCGGTTTTTACTCGCCGGAGTTCTTGTGTAACCCGCCCCCTTACGGAACTGTCTTTTAATATAGCAAGGGTATAAAGAGCCGCGAAACGGATTTCTTCATCTGCATCATTCCCCATATAACGACGCGCAAAACGAATCCCGCGACTATCTTCATGACGCGCAAAATAGCCCAGAGCACTACGAACGACATGCGGCGATGCAGACGAGTCCGAGAGCAACGAGACTACAAATTCGTATGAGGACTGGTTCTGCGGCAAAAGCCCCAACGCCAACAATACCGTTTGAACAAGCAACGTGTGATTGTTATGTTTTCTTGCCATGGTTATCAAATGCTCAACTGAGCCAGTATCACCAACTTCCCCTATGAGTACAGTTAACTGCATTAATTGCACATAGTTTACGGAACTCGCCAAAACCGGGTAACAATAGGGCAAGACGCTTTCGCCCTGACTCAGCAAGCGCATACCAGCTTCGCTCGACTCCTTACTGTAGGCTCCCAATGCTTGAATATCATCTTCGACCGTGGCGTATGCATGATTGGTTGAAATCATGATTAACAGAACAGCGATGCAGCGCACAAAACAGATTTTATTCGCCATTATGGAATTACCTCGACCGTTAAATTAAATGCTTCAGTAGCAATCACACTCGTACCATCGGTTAAAGCATAGGAAACATTGAAGGTATATATTCCGGGCACTGCATCGGTTGTCGCAGTGATTTGGTAATTGAACCGAATAAGATTTGGCAGGGTTTTAGTAACACCCGTAGTCGAATAACTGAGAAATGCCGGCATGCCGGTGATTACCGGTAAATAATACAGGGTAAAGGCATTGAATATTTCAACGCTGGGTGTATAGCTGTGCATACCGGTCGCGGACGCACCTGCCGCCAGGCTCACATCCGGCGTCACCGCTGTGGTGTTCAGAACCAGACCAATCGTTTGTGTAGCCGTGCCGAAACTGTTGGTCGCCACAACCGTAATTGTGTTTGCACCTTCTACCAGATCCACAACTGCGGAATAGGTGTTCCCCGCCATGGTTACCGGCTGGCTGTTTACCATGACGGTCGCCGCCGTGTCTGACACCGTGCCGCTGATCGTCACTGGCGTGCTGTTAACCGTTTGCCCGTCAGAATGCGAGGTAATTGCCACAACCGGTGGACCGGCGGCAGCCGTAACCGTGACGCGGAAATCCGCCGACTCGGTAAATAATTGATTACTATTGGTGTCGCTGAAATTGTATGTCAATCGCATATCGTACACGTCTGGCAGCGCAGTTGCCTCCGCAGTGACCGTATATCCGATTGCAACCGTCGAAGGAGCAATCAGATTCAAAGCACTGCCACTGTAGTTCAGGAAGGATGGGCGCGACACTGACCAGGAATAGCCAGCGCTCATCTGCGACAGAATCTCTGGTGTGGTGAGGATATCCAATGAACCGCTGGTCGATCCCCCAGCCTGTACACTGACCTGGATTGGTGCATAGGTGACATTGCGCGTTAGCGCCGTCACCGCGCCGTTGCTTCCTGTAGCCGTAATGGTAATGGTGTTGGCGCCCTCGGTTAGCGGCACGTCCGCGCTATAGGTATTGCCCGTCAAGGTGGCCGCTACACCATTGATTACCACGGCGGCCGCCGGGTCTGAAACACTGCCACCAACGGTGAAGGGACTGCCAAAAACAGTTCGACCCTCGACCGGCGCCTGCACAGTAACAGCCGGTGGCGTTGCGCGTGTGATCGTCAGTGTCTGCTGGCTGGTGAGGTTGTTTGCGCCACGCGCATTGAATGTAATGACGTTAGGACCCTCAACCAGATTCAGCAGCAGCGAGAAAGTGCCACCACCACTTATCGGAGTCACGTTCGCAAGTTGACCATTGATCATGAGCAGGGCATTTGCATCAGAGATTACACCGCTCAAGCTAATACTCGCAGAATTTACTATTTGATTATTTATATGTGAGTTGACCGTAAATGACGGAACTTCTCCGGAAAACCCGCTATTTATTAGAAATGTCTTCATGTTGACGACATACGCCGCATTATTCGTAATCGGGAAATCAACGCCGGACGGGACGCCATTCTGGTAGGTCGCTGTCTCAAAGCGCCCTGTTTCCTTGTTATAGTGCTGAACTGATCCCACAAAACTGTTACCACCGAGTGCGCCTAACAAACCGAATGCAGTAGTACCTTGCGGAACACAGGTAAGACCAACGACATTTACACCCGGATTGAGCTGTATTCCCGTGCAAACCTGGTTGCCTGAATAGGTGAAGGACAGGCTGTTATTCAGCACCAGGAAATACCCCTCGTCATCAAGAATGGGGAAATCCACACCCATCGCTGTAGCATTGATATATTCTGCGGTTTCCCATAAGCCTGTGGACTCATTCAGGCGCATGATCTTTTGAACATTGCTGCTGCCGCCCAGTTGTTGCATGAAGTTAAACGCCGTTTGATTCTGCGGCACCAGCACTGGATAGCTGATCAGATTCAACCCGACGTCATAAGCTAAATCGGGTTGTACCGGGTTTGAACCGGTGGTAACCTCACTGAGGTTCGTGCGGCCATCCTGGTCGAAATCTTCATCCCCGTCACGGATCCCATCCCCATCGCTATCAGCTATGAGATGGTTGGTGAACGTTATGGTTGTCTCATAGCTGTCAGACAGGCCGTCATTGTCGTTATCACTGTCACAAACGGTACCAATGCCATCGCCGTCAATATCCGATTGATCGATGTTGTGCATGGTGGGGCAATTGTCGTATTGATTCAGCACGCCGTCGCCATCCAGATCCTCGGCTGAT
The DNA here is from genome assembly GCA_036507695.1 of Gammaproteobacteria bacterium. Taxonomy (GTDB): domain Bacteria; phylum Pseudomonadota; class Gammaproteobacteria; order SZUA-152; family SZUA-152; genus JAKEGK01. The sequence goes on along the minus strand of DATCIR010000112.1, from coordinate 193 downwards.
ACATCACATAAGTCGCCAATGCCGTCGTTATCCACATCGGATTGACTTGGGTTATAGACAAACTGACAGTTGTCGAGTTTTTGCGGCAGGTGGGAGGATTTCAGCAGTGTCGTCAGCAACCGGGTGCTTGGGAAATATTGCGCATACAAGGAACCGTCGGTGGAAACAAACATCACCTGGCCTTGCGGCAAGG
>DATCIR010000111.1:0-5093 GCA_036507695.1 Gammaproteobacteria bacterium | reverse complement strand
ACAAGTGCTGCCTTTCCCGGATGACGTTATCAAAGCATTGAAAGGCTTTACCAAGGAAGCGTTGGAAGAACAATCGGCCGCGGACCCGGAGTTCAAGCGGGTCTACGACGCTTACACCGCATTCAGCAAGGACAACGACGCCTGGAATGTGCTGTCCGAGGCGGCCTATCAACGGGCGCGTAACCTGGAATAGACTTTTATTTATTAAAATAAATAACAGAGCAAACAACCATGACACAACTGCAACAGGGACAGGATGAATTGTCCGCCGTAAAGAAACGCCTGGAAACGATCGGCAATATTTTTGTGGAGGCTTTTCATATCCTCGCCTTGTTCGTCATTGGCGGTACGGTCATTTGGTCCGCCGTGGAAGAATACCTGATCATCATCAAGGCGGGGCATCCAACCTTGAAAGACATCCTGTTGCTGTTTATTTACCTGGAAATCGGCGCCATGGTGGGCATTTATTTCAAAACCCGGCGCCTGCCCGTGGTGTTTTTGATTTATATCTCCATCACTGCCTTAACGCGTTTGTTAACCGTCGATGTAAAAACCATGGACTGGCAGCATATCCTGGTGACCAGCGGCGCGATATTGATACTGGCGTTGTCGGTAACCTTTGTTTCCAATAAAAATCCCTTGTTGAACATTAACCGGCGCCAGCAGGAAGCACCGCCCGATTCCTCGGACGTTGTCTGATATGGCGTTTACAGCCTATGCGCTGTTGAGAAACCTCTTCTCTATACACCGGTATACCTGTTAGATAAAACAATCCATTTGACGAGATGGATGCTGGCCAGCAGATAATTACCACCGCATAGCTTCGATCGAAAACGCTGAAAACGCCGGATCAACCTGGCTCTCCGGGACGTTCATCCGGCGCAGCAATGCAACCGGACCATGGCGCAACGGCAATTTTCTTCAATTCCCAAAAGATGGCGTTTATCTTGCTTATACTTGTTTAGGCCAAGCTTTGTGGGACACTCGATACGTATGCATGACGCATTTATGGTTTTTCCGGCGCGCGCGCCCCGCTTGAGCGGGTACCGCCCGGGCAGGTTTTGGCGGCCTATCCGGCGAAGCCGCCGCCGCTTATTACCACCGGCAGCGCTGGTACTGTTGGCCGCCTTACCCGCCATTACTACGCTGGCGGCGGAGCCGGAAACGCTCACCCTCAGCGATCCCTTCGACATACCGTACACCACTCCAACCGGCGATGGGTTCCTCGATGTGATCGCGCGAGAAGCCTTCCGCCGCATCGGCTTTAACTTAAAATTCATCCGGATACCGCCTGAACGGGCGTTATTGAACGCCAACGCCGGCATTGAAGACGGTGTATCGGGACGCATCGCCGGTTTGGAGAAGGACTACCCCAACCTGATTCCCGTACCGGAAAGAGTGCTGAATTTTCATTTTGTCGCATTCGCCCAGCAGGCGGACCTGCCCGGCGCGAACTGGGAGACTATCGCGTCATTGGTTGTGGGCCATATTCGCGGCTGGAAAATCTTCGAGCAGAATCTCATACCCGGCGGGCAGCTCACCGTTGTCGATACCTCCGAGCAACTGTTCGATATGCTGAATAGAAACCGCATCGACGTGGCGCTGTATGAACGCTGGCTGGGGCTTGAGCTGGCGAACAAAATGGGGCTTGCCAAGGTGCGCGTCGTCGAACCACCGTTGGCGGAGCGCTCCATGTTCATCTATTTACACAAACGGCATACGCACATCGTACCCAAACTCGCCGCAGCGCTGCGCGCCATCAAGGCGGAAGGCCTTTACACCCGGGTGTGCCGGGAGAAATTCGCGCATTTGATTGGCGACGCCACGCAATGTCAGACACAATGAACTCCGTGGACCCGGCTTCGCCACTCACTAAAACCAGCCGCATTTCTCCCTTGGCACGGCGCGTGGTCACCGCCACCGTCGCCTTCAGCACTGCCGTTGCCCTGTTAACTACCGCCGTGCAGCTCTATGTGGACTATCGCCGCGATCTGGATGGAATAGAGCAAACCTTCGACCAGGTCCAACTGACCTATCTACCGACCATAACCAATGCCCTGTGGGCGACCAGCCGCCATGAGATGCAAATCGCGTTAAATGGCCTGGTGCAGTTGCCGGACATGCGTTATGTGGAAGTCACCGAGGGCGAAGTGATTTGGGGCAGCGCCGGAACCGACAAGCGCAACGCGATCAAAGCCCGTAATTACCCGCTGAGCCAACTGCACCGCGGACGCATCGAAATGATCGGCAACCTGCGGGTGGTTATTGACATGGACGGGGTGTACCAACGGCTGGTCAATAAGTTTTGGATAATCCTTATATCCAATAGCATCAAGACATTTTTTGTCGCCGGGTTCATGCTATGGCTGTTTCGCTGGCTGGTGACACGGCACTTACGCCGTATCGCCGATTTCGCCGCACGCCTCGGTATTAGCAATTTGGACGAGCGGCTGAGCCTGACGCGGCCCGCGCGGCCCAATTCCCCGCCCGATGAATTCGACTGGGTGCTGGCGGGATTTAATCAAATGAAAACCAATTTAGCCGCGACCGTTACCGCCCTCCAGCAACAAATTACTGAACGCGAGAAAGTCAGGCGCGCGCTCAGTGCGTTGGCCAGCGGCGCCGCCACAAAGCCCGAAGCATTCTACGCCATGGCCGTTCGCGAACTCGCGCAAGCCTATAACGCGCGGGGCGCGTTGATTGGACTGATCAGCGGCGGCGAGCTAACGCGGATGCGCACCCTGGCGCTTTGGGCGGATCAGCCCGCCGGGAATACGGACATCAACCTGGAAGATACCCCCTTTGCCGGCGTTTTGACTGCCCGGCATGAACTGATCTTTGAATTGGCCGAGCCGCTTTTCCCCCGCGGCTCGCCAGTCTCCCAACTGAACATACGCGGGTGTTATTGCGCCCCGCTGATCAACCACGAGGGAATCAACGTCGGCGTGGTGGCGGTATTTGACGCCAAACCGCTGCCCAGCGACGTACGCGAGAATCCGCTGCTTGGCGTGTATGCCCAGCGGATCGCGGCGGAGCTGGAACGTTCGCAGGCCCTGGATACGCTGCACCAAACCCTGAGCGAACTGGAGCAGCGGGTGGAACAGCGTACCCAGCAGGTGGTGGAGCAAGCGCGCATTATCGATGAGATTCACGATTCGGTGATCACCACCGATTTGCAGGACAACATCACCAGTTGGAATTACGGGGCGGAGCGGCTATTCGGTTACAACGCCGGGGAAATCCTGGGCCGCCCCATCAGCGTGCTTTACCCTCCCGACTACGCCTCGGCACTGCGGGAGAAAATCATCGCGCCATTAGCCGCGCATCACCAGCATGAAATCGAAACCCGGATGCGGCACAAAAATGGCGCGCTGTTTTACGTTCATTCGTCGCTGTCCGTGCTGCACGACACGCGGGGTAAACCGCGCGGCGCCGTCGTTTATACGATGGACATTACCGCGCGCAAACACGCGGAAGCACTCGCCGAACACCGCACTTCGGAACTTGAGGCGGCCAACCGTGAATTGGAGGCTTTCTCCTACTCCGTGTCCCACGACCTGCGGGCGCCCCTGCGCAGCATCGATGGTTTTAGCCAGGCGTTGCTCGAGGACTACGGTGAACACCTGGATCAACATGGCCACTCCCACTTGCAGAGGGTGCGCAAATCCGCCCAACGCATGGGCGTATTGATCGACGACATGCTGAGGCTTGCGCGCGTAACCCGCGCCGGCATGCACCACACCCGCGTCGATCTCACGGCGCTGACCGGCGAGATCATCGCCAACATGCACAAGCACAATAACGGCAAGCACGCCGAGATCAGCGTGCAACCCGGACTCACTGCCTTCGGCGACGCGGCGTTGTTACGAGTCGTGCTGGAAAACCTGCTGGACAACGCCTATAAGTATTCCAGCAAGGCCGCCCAACCACGCATCGAGGTCGGAGCGCAACAGCAAGACGGCCGCACCGTCTACTTTGTGCTCGATAACGGCGTCGGATTCGACATGACCTATGCCAACAAACTATTCAACGCCTTTCAGCGTTTGCACCGCAACGAGGAATTTCCCGGCACCGGAATCGGCCTGGCAACGGTTAAACGCATTATTCACCGCCACGGCGGTAAAGTGTGGGCAAAGAGCAGCCCTGGCGCGGGCGCGGTGTTCTATTTTACGCTGGCCGAGACCGGCCTGCTGGCGGCGGAATCGCGCTCCAGAGCCGCGTCATGAACAACCGCGCGAACCCGCCGCCGGAGATTCACTAACGCACGATGCGAGGCGCAAACCGGCGCTGGCTCCATCACTTGTTGGGAATATATTCTGAGCGGCCAAATACCCGCGGACGCCGTTTTTTGTATCCGGCTGAAGTGCATGCTTAAGTGCATGACCCGGGACAAAACTGTTACTATGCGGCTTCACAGACCAAAGAGTGACTGCATCCCGATGATTGCCCGGTTCCCTAAGATTATCCCGTTCCAGATTTCACCACCTACGCTGGCCCTGGGCCAAATACACCTGATGGTGGCTTCGCTGGAGTCCCTGGCTAAACACCGGGAACAGCTGTATGCCGTCCTCAACGAGGAAGAACAAACCAGGGCGCAGCGTTTTATCAACGCCGCACATGGCGATAATTTCCGGCTGGTGCGGGGTGCGTTGCGTGTTTGCCTGGGGAATTATTTAAGCCTGCCCGCGGAAACGATTCGATTCACTTTTAATCAATACGGCAAACCGGAGATCGATTCCGCGCAAAACCCGCGCGCGCTGCGGTTTAATGTCTCCCACTCACACCACATGGCGGCGTTCATCTTTACTCTCGGCAAATGCGTTGGTATTGATATCGAATTTATAAAACCACTAAGGAATATGCATGGTTTGGTGAAGCATGTCTGCGGCCCCCGCGAACTTGAGGAATTCAACGCGCTGGATATTGAGGAGCGCCGGGAGGCGTTTTTCAGGTTATGGACACGCAAAGAAGCGTTTATTAAAGCCAAGGGGCAAGGTTTAAGCATGGGGCTCAGAACGATTTATATCGGCTTCGATACCAACCGCCCCGCGCGGCCTGTACAGTACCGGGATCACTGGCTGGACAACTGGCTG
>DATCIR010000110.1:0-13254 GCA_036507695.1 Gammaproteobacteria bacterium | reverse complement strand
TTTGCTACGGACCAGTCTATTATTGTTCGTCATGAAAGCGGGCTCCCGTGATTGTTATATTGTTTAGCGACAATAATTGTATCACTGGACCCGCTTTCTTCCTTTTAATTTAATGACTTATCCTTATCTAAGTGCCATTCGGGTCAGAGAGCAATTGTTTCTAATATACGTTGTTGCTGATACAACATTCTAATAACTACTCCAAGGTTATTAGATCTCAAGGGTGAGAACAACGCCTTATAAACCAAGGTTTATTTTTTCGGTATACCCCAACACGTTATTCAGCGCGGAATAACCGGGAACCCTGTTTTTATGCCGAAGAAGATTACCGGCGTGAATAGGGGGCAGACTAGAATGGCACTTACTTAAGCCCCGACTCCGCGACAACCCCAGCATGTGGCCCGGGTGCAGTGCAACGAAATCCAGTAATAGAGCCATTAGCCACTGTTTTTCCCGCATTCCGCTGTGGCTTCATGCGGGCTACAGGTTGCGCTTTATGTAGCCTAGACGCTGTAAAGTCGATCAAAGCGCTTAAGTAAGTGCCCTTCGGGGCAGACCACGAATAATCTGCAGAGCAGAGCAGCCATGCCCCGTCGCACACGCATCTCCATTCCTGGCATATAATTCAGCGCGGTTACAACCGTTCTGTGTGCTTTTATGCAGACGAAGACTACCAGTTCTACTTACAGCATTGAGAAAAGCAGGCGGAGAAGCACGATTGTAAAATTCATGGGTATGTCTTGATGACAAACCATGTTCAGTTGTTGCTCGCTTCATGAACTATTTAAAGCGCACATAGATAATGCTATTGGGGATCAAATAAGATCCGCCACGAATGGCAACTATGCGCTGGGCAATCAACGGCTTCATGACCAGATAGCTAGGATGCCGGGCCGTCGGGTGACGAAAGGCAAAGCAGGGCGGCCGAAGGTGGGTGAGACTTTTGGTTAATCGTGGTTTGTCCCCATTTGTGGTGTAGAATAATCGCAATCTGAGGCTTAAAACATGGAGCAGTATTGGTGAGTCGAGTGAAACGTCCTATGCAGGCGGAAATTTTATTAGAAGCCTATGCCAACTATGCCGGGAACCGTCGCATGAAACTCCGGATAGCGTTTATCCACTTATTGTGTCTTGTCGGGCCGCAGGATAGATGCCGGTCTATCCATGACTACCCGCGCGGCTGTCATTGAGCAGGAAGGCGCTGTTGCTAACATGATGAGATACCTGTTATTCATAACGATATTTCTGCAAAGCCAGCCTTTATATGCCGCCTTGAGGTTGAGGATGCAATTCAAGAATCCGGATGGTTCAACCAACTGGCAGCATGTCGCCAACTGGTCCGGCGGTATACTGATCCTGTTATTGTCGATAGCAGTCGTAACCCTGATTCTCACGCGGAGAAAATTACGCAAATCCAATCTGGAGTTGCACAAGATTCGTGGCGAACTTGAGTTGCGTGTGCAGGAGCGCACCGCGACACTGGATGAGTCAAATCGTTTACTAAAAGAAACCAATAAACTGCTGGAAAATGAGATAGCCATGCACGTGGGTACCGCATCCAGACTGCGTGCTTCAGAGTCCTATATAAAGAACATTCTGGAATCCATGCCGCTGCTGCTGGTTGGTGTCAATAGGGATGGGAAAGTTACCCACTGGAATAGGCGGGCGGAAGACATTACCGGCATTAAAGCGGAAAGTGTGTTGGGCAAAAATCTGTGGGAAGCCTACCCGGCAATTACTGTGTCGCAGGAACAGGTTAACGATGCTATAGAAAAGAATGAAACGATCACCATCAAACACACGCAACGCGGTCAATATTGTTTTGATATCACCCTCTACCCACTTCAGGATCATGTTGAACCCGGTGTCGTCATCCTGATCGATGATGTGACCAAGAAAATGATGGCTGAAAATATGCTTATTCAAAATGACAAGATATCATCGATGGGTGAGCTGGCGTCGTCAATGGCGCATGATATCAACACGCCGCTACAGTCAATTTTATTCGATTTAAGGGCCTTTCAGCGTATGTTTTCAGATAGCAGTCAATACATCAAGGAAATCACGAGCAGTGGTATGCCTGAAAAACTCATCAGGTTGTTGGCTCACGCCAATGAGAAAGGCGAAAAAATGGCGTCAATTGTCCAGAATCTACAGGCATTCGCCCGCGGACGCAGTGACAGAATACAACTTGCCAATATGGTCGATGTTATGGAGCATACCCTGGAATTGGCTGGTGATGTGTTATCGGCTCCGTCGGGACTCAGGTTTACAGACATACAGATCGAAAGAAACTTTGAAAAAGATTTGCCAATGATTCCCTGTTATGTCACCGAGTTACAGCAGGCTTTACTCAGTTTGTTTCGCCATGCCTATGATGCGCTGGGCCGGGTGGATGACCCCAGCCACAAGCCAGTCATCAGGATTCAAATGAATGTAAGTTATGACAACTTCTGGATTAAAATCCAGCATAATGGTGTTGGTTTAACTGACGAAGAGCTACTGTATTTGTTCGAACCCTTCGTTAAAAAAGACGCAACCGAAGTCGGTTACGATGCGGGTAAGCGGCTGTCATTTGCGTACTTTATTATTACCGAGCAGCATCAGGGACAGCTGGCGGTGACTTCCGATATCAAAGTGGGTACTACATTTCATATGCAAATGCCACTAAAGTAGACTGGTCGGAATAAATGCGGCCAGTGTCAATTAACAAGAAATGCGCAGGGATGTAAATGCTAACTATTTGCGCGCCTTTTAGGGTGATGGCGGGTAAATCACGAGTTAACCCCGTCATTGCAAAAACAAGATGACGACCAACAGTTTCATCTTGCTTATGCCGCGCTTTCCAGCAGTTCCAGGTGTATCGCCAGAATTCAGTCCGGGTGAAAAGTGGCAACCAGTATTTACCCTGTAGGGTAAATGGGAATTACCCGGCGGCTGTGTTTTATTGCAGGTATATTAAAATGCAGATAAAAAAAGTGCAGATATAGAAGGGGATTGCCCGGAAAATCATCCTGAAACTAGGTGAAATATTTTGCCAGTGGTCATAAAATTGGCTTTTCGCCTGAATAGTTTTTTTTCAGCCACGTTATTTGTCGCAGTTTGTACATCAATCGGTGATCAATCGGTGTAAGTATATGAGGTCCACTTTATGACTAAGATGATTCTGCTGGGTACTCGCAAAGGTACCGTAATATTAAATCGTATAAATGGCAACTGGCGTCCTCGAGCCATCCTGCATGCGGGCATTCCCGTGTGTTATGCGGCGGCTGATCCGCGTGACGGTACCCTGTGGGCTTCACTGGATCATGGTCATTGGGGGCCCAAGCTGTCACGTTCGCGTGACGGCGGTACGACCTGGGAAGACCTGACATCCGTAAAGTTCCCCGAAGGCGCACGCTACATCACCAAGTACTTGCCCACTCCGGACTTCGATCCGGCGGCGCCGGCAGCGCAGCCCGAGTACACCGACGCAACTATATATAAGATCTGGAATATTGCGTTTGGCGCCGCTCAGCAACCTGGCAGATTATATGCCGGCACGATCCCCGGCGGTTTGTTTGTCAGCGATGATGGCGGTGAAAGCTGGGAACTCAACCGGCCGCTGTGGAACCATGCTAGCCGCGGCGGCGATTTGTTCGCCGGCGATGCGACGAGTGAGAACCGCTGGCACGGCACACCGGCGAGTGTTGATTACGGCGTGTTTGAACCCGGTATCCATTCCATTATTGTTGACCCGCGCGATCCAGATCATGTTTATGTCGCCGTTTCGACTGCTGGTGTGATCGAAACTACCGATGGTGGCCGTACCTGGGCGAGCCGCAATCGCGGCATGACGAACGACTATTTTCCGGACCCGGAAGCAGAATGGGTTCACGATCCACATTTCGTGACAGGCTGTCCTGGAGACCCGGATCATCTCTGGCAGCAAAACCACTGCGGTGTTTTTTACAGCGATAATGGTGCAAAGAACTGGAAAAAGGTCAGCGTGCCGGATGCCGGCGTGCATTTTGGTTTCCCGGTTGCGGTTGATGCAAATGACGGGCGTACGGCCTGGGTGGTGCCGGCGCGCGCGGATTCAGCACGCATGGCGATTGACGGGGGCCTGTTCGTCGGCCGGACGACCGATGGCGGGCAGTCCTGGCAAGCGTTTCGCAAGGGTTTGCCGCAGGACAACGCTTACGACATCGTGTTGCGGCATGGGCTCGATATTGCGGGTGATTGCCTGTGTTTTGGCAGTAGTACCGGAAATGTATACCTGTCAGAAGACCGCGGTGAAACATGGCAATGCCTCGGCAACAATTTTCCGCCCGTATACTCGGTGCGGTTTGGTTGAACGCCATGCCTACCGTTGCAATGACCCGGCATCTTTACCGGTTCTTTCCCCAGTTGGAAAACCGGACGATAACGGTGCCGGCCGGCTCAGTCGCCGAGGTCTTGCGCGCGGTCAACGAGATTGCGCCAGGGTTCACCGATTATGTGCTCGACGAACAGGGCGCGCTGCGCCGGCACGTTAATCTCTGTATCAATGACACCATCGTGATCGACAGGAAGACACTTTCGGATCGTGTCCAGGAAAATGGGACTGTTTACATATTCCAGGCACTGAGCGGCGGTTAGCTACTCGGATGAGCGGGGTCAGTGTCGATCAACCAGATATGCGCAAGGATGATAACCGCTTGACAATGTCACTCGGGAGATTGGGTGCGAAAAGAGGGGCTGCACTTCCGCAATGTACTAATCGCGGCTTAAACTGACAGCTACCTGTTACAAAAAAGCAACTTACAGATAAGGCTCGAACTAATACAAACTAATTCTTTACACTACACCACGCTCTCATTGGCAACGCGCTTTTTGGTGATGCAGATCTTTCGGACGCGATACTTCGCAAGATTGAATTTCCTGTGGCATAGTCTTCGATAGGATCGCCGGCGTATTTCCATACCTGCACACCAGCCAAATCGTGCTATGAAAACGATCTGAGAAATCATATCGCTCAATAATTTCGCCCTTCCCCTGAACCTCCGGCTCTCGCGTTGACGCAGGCCGTAGAAACGCGCCCTCGTCCGGAGGGCCGTCACTGAAGGTTACGGAAACCAAGAAGTGCGCAGATTTTTGGCGCTCTCGATTGGCTGACACTTCCCACCCAGTTGGCGGAAATAGAATATTCCAAGATACGGAGATTTCCGGAGGACAATGAAAGACGTGTTCTGCGGCATGGGTGCTGCAACCCTGAGTGAGCAGTATAATGGTAATAGAATAATACGCCAGCCTCCGGCTAGTCATGGACGATCACCGAGAGAGCATCTCCGTTATTGCTTGGATCCTTATAGGCGCCGTCATTGTTCTTTCCCTTAAAGAGCATTTTACGTCTTGAGATTGTTGGCTTTGTACTCCACTGGTCCATTACCCATACCCCTAAACCGTCTTATGAGATATACAATGCGGCGTGATTTCCGTGGTCTTTATTGGGATATTTCCCATCGACGAAAGTGGCAATCGCAGCATTATAGGGGTCCAGCACTACAGGGATCAAAGTCCTTTCTGCTTTCTTGTTTAATTTCAGCAGTAAAGCGGTAGATAATGCCCAGTACTCGGCGCATCATCGCCAGCCGGGCTTATCAGGTCTTCGGGCTAGTTGATAACACGATAAATAATTTCCACTTCTTTGAATACGTTCACCTTACCGTAGTAATCCCCGGCTTGAACAATTACCGAAGCATAATTAGTGCTATAGGGCGAAGCGGTTTCCAGTATGTTTACGGAGACTGTTGTGCTGCTATTACCAGCGTCCGCGTAAATGGTGCCGGTTGGGGTGACATCGAGCCAGATCGGGTCCGGCGTTGGATAAATGGTTAATGAATCATAGTCGTGGCTGACTTGAAAAAATTTGCTTGCCAGGATGGAATAGATATCGCCAGTGAATGCACTGCTGTCGATGTTAAATTCAATTCGGTCGGTGCCCGTGTATAAGCCGGTATCGTAGTAGGGCAGTTGTTCAATATAAAGTTCGTAATCACTGTCAAGATGGCCGTAGATTTCAATTTGGTAGATGCCATTGCCGGCAGTAAAGATCACTTCGTCCGTTGTGGTCGAGTATTCGTCCGAAAAAACCACCAATTCACCATATTGATTGTAAACGGCGACGTCCGCATCGCCGGAATAGGTAATCAGTTCTATACGGTACGTTTCATAGGGGTAGAAGGCGTAATCAATATATTGAAACTCTCCCGATGCTATGTAGTTGCTGTGATAGTGGGTATCGTTATATGGGCCGTGGCACGCTGACAAAACAAAAGCCAGCGTCATCAATGCAATACCTGGCAGGCTGTTGGAATGCATAGGTACCTCCTCACTACGTTATTATTGTTGACGACTGTCGTATGCAAGGCCCGTTACCCGGTTTAACCGGTATCCTTACTTAGAACAGGCTAAACACGTTCGAAACGGCCCTGACAATTTGATAACGGGTGAGATGCGAATATCCGTCGAAAAAATGCCGGAATGACGAAAATCCAAAAAATTGCGTTAAGTAAGTGCCATTCCTCTCTGACCCGGGTTTAGGCTGGAATTATATGGAATACTTCCGTAAAATAACGTGGAATATTTCCACTTACTAATTAGTTAGGCCACTTTTGCGAAATATGCGGACACTTATTCTTGTGTTATTCACGGCCTGCGTACTGATCGCGGCATCCCTTATTTTCATCGACCCAATCACTGGTGAAGGGTGGCATGGAGTTGTAAGTTTGTTGGCCGCGGGAGCATTGGGTTTTCCTTGGAGTTTAGTGCTTCTCTTTCTGCCGCGATCTTTTTTACCCATTGGCGCCACCAATTTTTTGCTTTTGCTATGGGTATGCGTTTTCATCAATTATGCGTTTCTTATTTACGCATGGAGAAAAGCTGCAAAATATGAGTTACAAAAATAGCGCGTGGCCTAACCATTCGCTCCACCTGACTCGTGGCGCTCTCGCGCCGCTCGCAGATGATCTCAACCGTTAGGTTTCATATGTGGTCATTTGACCAGCCAGAAAGCTGCGCAACCATTGTTCCAAAAAGCATTTTGCGCGGAGAAAAACCGATTTTGCTGGTGTCTCACGATGAAGATGATCATGGGTGGCAATTTCTAGATGGTGAAAGCGACGAAGTCGAAGATTTAGAGATCGTTTGTCTCAGCCATATACTTGAAATCGATCAATCAATGGCCAATTTGGCCTCTATGGAGCCTGGTTTTCAAGCTGTGCGCTTTAGCACAGAGGCAGGCTGGGTCATCGAAAAATCGCCTGAGGAGCTGGACGATAATGAATCCTAACAAGTCGTTCGTGCCGACGCCGGAGACATCGGCGCGTTTCCTGAGATCGCAGTGGCGGCGCGGCACAACGACACGTTAGCCATAAAAATCATGGAGCAGCAGAATGGATGAAGAAGCATGGCTGCACGGCACCGAGGTATATTTCGATAAATGGAAATTACCTCTTGGTAAGCAACCTCATAAAGGCGGTATGGATTCTCATAGCGCTATATTTTTCACAACAAGTCGAGAGTATGCACTAGGTGCCGCCAATGGCAGAGGCGGAATTTGTTCTGCGAAACTACTATCGACTGCAAATGTCTTGGATATGAATAATTGTCCAAACGCAGTATCTGAAAGGTATCGAATGCAGGTTGCTCAGAAAAATATTGGCAAAAGAAATCCTCAAATCATTTACTCTCAGTACTGGAGAGAAGGGTGGAGGTCAGGAGGTATTATGAAATATGCACCATCTTCCCCTCAGGAGGCTGCAATAATACAACAAAAAGCCAACTTGGAAATTCATGCGAAGCATACACCGCAAGACGCTGCAGCTCATAACGAATTACAGTTACTTACCAGAAATGTAATTGAAGAATTGGTAGTTTCCGCTAGAGAGTTAGGCTATGAAGCGGTTATTGGGAATGAAATAGACACATTGCACCCGTTAGGACACAAAACTTACAAAATCATGGTTGCTTTAACTACCAAGGCAATTACGGAGCCTGTATGGGTTTCTAAACCGAGAGAAGGCTAACAATTAAATCAAGCCGGCGCCAAAAAGCGGCGCGCCCCCTCAATTTAACGTTAGGGATCATGAAGCACATGCCTGAAGTCATTGGAATCGACCACATCTACGTCACTGTCTCGGTTCTGGAACGATCCGAGAGGTTCTATGATGCTGTAATGAAGGTGCTCGGCTTCCGAAAGAATCGATTTCAGCTTGAAGGTGAGAGGCACATTCAATACTACAACCGCCACTTCGGCTATGTGCTCCGGCCTGCGCGGTTTCTGGAACCCCATAATCGCTACGCGCCAGGGCTCCACCATCTCTGTTTTAGGGTTGAGACCGAGAAGGAAGTAAAGGAGGCAGCAATCAGACTCAAGGAACAGAATATTTTCGTTAGCGAGCCCAAGCAGTACGCGGAATACGCACCCGATTATTTTTCTGTTTTCTTTTCTGATCCTGACGGAGTGCAGCTTGAAATCACCAACTATCGTCAAGAGCGACGGAAGCGACACGAAGAGTGGGAAAAAAGTGAGCCCTAACCACGCCATCAACGCGGATGCACAAAAGCGCCGCTTCGCTCTGCTTTTGCACGCCGGTTATGGCAAACGTTAGAGCGCCAAGTAATGCAAAACGACGATTTCTGCATAGTGTCCGTTGCCACATTTGATAGGTTGGCTGATCGCTATGCCGAGAAGTACTTTCACTTGGACATGTATGACCGGTATCTAGAGCGATTCGTGAAACGAATCGAGTCGCAGGGCGCCAGCGTCCTTGATGTGGCGTGCGGACCGGGCAATGTCTCAGCCTATTTGGCGAAGGTTAGACCGGACCTCAAGTTGGTCGGTATTGATCTGGCGGAAGGAATGGTTAAGCAGGCCAGGCTTAGGGTTCCGTCCGCGGAATTCTTGGTCATGGACTGCCGGCACATCGGCGAACTTGAACAAGTATTTGATGCATCTGCTTTTGCTTTCGGCTTGAGCTACCTGACTGACGACGACGCGAATCGGTTTTTCAGTTCGCTCAACGCCACGTTGGCCGATTCCGCCATGCTGTACCTCTCCACGATCACGGGTGAACCACGTTGGTCCGGGTTTGAAACATCCAGCAGTGGAGACAGGGTTTACCTCATGTATCGAAGCGTTGGCGATGTAGTTTCAATGGTTGAGCGGGCGGGGTACTGGGTTGATTTCATGGAAGTGATTGCAAGTCCTGCCAATGCATCGAAGCCGACGCAGGATCTCATTCTCATCGCCCAGCGGGCAAAAAAAAGCGGACATGCTTAGTAACGGCCTAAGCCTTAATGTTGCTGATGTTGCTGGGTTTGTTGCTGGTTCGCACCAACGCATCTATTTGAAAATAGGTAATAACAAAATAAAAACACACGTTATTTGTCCTTTAGAATAACTTTTTAAACCCAGAAAACACCTTTTTAAGAAAATTTCCAAACAGGAATTGGGTATTTTCCTGGACATACTATTTCCATATCTGAAAGTAATATTTAAGGCGATATGACGGCGAAATATTGATGATGATGTGTGCTCTATAAAAGGCTTGCTTAAGCTTGACAAGTTGAGTCCTAATTGCCTTAAATCAATGTAAAAACAAAATATCAGGCTAATATTACTAACCATATCATGAAGTGTAAATAACAGTTCAACCTCGCCCAATTGATTGTTAAGTAGTAAGTGATTCTTAAATAGTAAGCGATTCTTAAATAGTAAGTGATTCTTAAGTAGCAAGGTAGTTTGACGTTCAACGTAAAAGCATCACGCCGTGGTAGGTTTTATCAATACTTGGCAGGTTCGCCGTCTGCCTGTGGCGATGAAACCAACAACGCTGTATGAAAGGGCTTGTTATAGTCGATGGTAGTCAAAATAAGCAGTGGGGCTAAGGCTTAATGTCTCCTCCGGTCACCAATGTTGGTTTCAAAGGTAACGCCACCGTGCTGCTGTTTTCACTGCCGGGCTGTTACGGGCAGCGAACGAACACTGCAAATTTTTAAATTGCGCGTTTTTACTCACCAACCGTTAACTAAAAGAAGGCAAGCAAACATGAATTCCGATAACCCATCCGGTTCTTCCAACCAATACCCAACGGACGAGAAAAACCCGCAACTCGAGAAATTGAAAAACCTGCTGCGTCTCGGCACGCCGGGAGCACCGGAAGAAACCCCGCCCGTCTTTACCTTCCAACGCCAGCGGGAAGTGGAGATTAATTGGAAGGAAGTTTATGAAGGTGTGGAGGGCAGACAAAGCACGGGGTCGGTCAAGGCGATCCGGGACTATTTCGAGGATTGCTGGGATTTCCCGAAGGACAACAAAGCCACTGACAACGATCTCAGCAAGTTGTTTTTCCCGAAGCCGGAGCCGGACTGGGCCATCAAGGAAATCGGCTATGCAGGACAAGATAAGACGCTGGTCGAGACGCAGGCTACCTTTAAGACCGTGTTCCAGCCCGTAGGTAATGAAGTCAAACCGGTTGGCGAACCAGTGAAAAAAGGGGTGGTGTTTCGGCATCGCCAAAGCGGCCGGCGTTATCTCGTGATTACGCCTCCGGGAAAGGAGTTGTCGATCGATGAATTGCGAGAGAACGTGGAAGCCTACAAAACCGCATGGGTATCGAAAATCGGCGGTGTAGAAATGGTCTTCGAAAAGAAAGAAGAAGCTGAGAGTTTCTTTGTGCAATTCTCCGAGGTTGATCTGCGCCCCAGCATCATTGCCCGGCGCTACAGCGAACTCAAGGTGATGCTGGATCTGGCGAAGTCCGTGAGCGAGGCTCTCCCGCCCATCGGCACCGATAAGTTGAAAGCGCTGCTCGATGCCGGTAAAGATGTGGAGGAAATCGCCAGGCTGCAGCAAAAGTATGTGCGCATAAAGAAGGAAGTCGCGAATGTCGAGCGCGAAATGGAGCGCTTAGCATCCATTGCGGAAAATATGGGCCTGATTTTATGCACCAAAAAACGCGATATCCTGTCACCGGACGGCAAGACAATACTTAGAACACTGGAGGAAGGCAGGATCTACCGGCCCTATCAGCACAAGGTTACCTGGACCACAACGCACACGCGCCAGGAACTCCGCTGGGCTTTCCTGTTCTTTTACCTCAAACCTGTCACGGTCAAGCAGCAACACGTCGAGGTGATCACCGACTACCAGGCTGTCGATACCTCGGTCGATTTATTGATGCGCTGGCGCGAGGAACACATGAAGAACAATCCACAGGACGAGGTTATCGTGCTCCAGCAGGCGGGCAAGCGGTTTGTTGCCGCCGACGGCAGCCCGCTGCGTGCGATCATGGATCGTTGCGATTTCGACGAGTCCTTCCGGCGGCGTTGTGCCGTACTTTTGCCCGTGTTTGAAGAATCGTTAACCGGAGAGCGGGTATTAGCGAAGTACCACGTGTTCAGGCATCCGTTACCGGGAATCACGCCGGCGATCATGCCGCGCCTTACCCTCGAAGAGTCATTGTCCTACCGGACCGTTTGGGATGGCACGGTACTGGGTGAACTCGCCAACACGATTAATCTGGCCCCGGGTGAACAGCGCACGATACACGTTCGCAAGGCCTACAAGCGGGAGGCGACGATATCCCGCACCGCGGTATCGGTGTTTGACGTCAACCGCGCCGAGTCATCCGATCTGGCAACTGAGATGGAACGAATAGCCCGGCAAGAGCGCGAGCGGTCGACCAATTTGCAAACGGAGGCCAGCGCCAGCGGGGGCGCGTTTGGAGTGACGGCGTCCGCGAGCGTCAAAGCCGGCGTTAACACTTCGGCCAAAGAGTTCGGCCAGTCCATGGCCAGGGTTGCGAAGAACGCGGCGACTTCGGTGACCCAACAAAATCGCGAAGAAGTCACCACGTCCTCGACCCTGCAGACAAGCGTCGAGACCACGGAGGAAACCACCGCGGAGATTCGCAACATCAATGAGGGCCGCACCCTCAACCTGATGTTTTACCGGCTTTACAACCGTTACAAAGGCGGGTTGTATATGGAAGGCCTGCAATTCAATCTGATACCCAGCGTCGAGACCATCGCGGGCAGTGGTGTTTTCGAAGCCGAGACCTACTCGGCCGCTGAGCTTGACAAGGTGCTGGATAAATTACAGCAGAATCCGCTGATGTTAGATCTTGATTCCGCTGCCGAACTGCGGCTCCGGGAGACAGTTCTTATGGCGCTTTATGACTTAATAACCAAAGAGTACGGGGATCAGGAAGAAGAGCCCGGCAAGCTCGTACTGGGGGCGGCAGCCGGTCAGAAAACGCCGCTGATGTTAGCGGCGGCGCCCAATCGTTCCATTAACGTGCTGCCGATAAAGAGCCTCTTCGCCGCAGTAACCCTGAAGACCGTATTCGCGTCCGCCGGGGGCCAGTTTGAAAGAAGCGCCGAAGACAGGAAGCAAAGCATCAAAGATATCCAGTCGAAGTTAGACACAGTGCTGCGTACCGGCGTCGCGGCGCTCAAAACCAAACTTCAGATAGAACCTGTAAACCTGATGGTCGGATCGGGCGGGCTGTATCTCGATGCCAGCGTCGGCACGCTGCCAAGCACGGAGCCCTACTCGGAGGAAATGCGCAAACGCGAGATCCGGATGCGTGACGCCGAGATTTTCGCGGTGCGCTCCAAGGGCGTGCTGCAACAGGCGCAGGCCAGCCAGATCACCGGTGGTGTTTTCCTCACGTCCATCCATCCGGACCAGGATAACTTGAATCGTCTCACCTTAGGCCTCAACACGTTTATCGAACCGGGAGACTGGCGGGTGCAAGTCGACGGCGAAGTAAAAGGAAAAGTGATACAGGAGCAGTCGGTCAACATGATCGGGTTTACATGGATGGACAAGCAGGAATGGCTCAACATGCCGGACCTCAAACAGCATATTGAACTCTACAACCCGGAAAGCAGCCGAGTGATCCGATTCCCGATGATCACGTCCGCTGAGATGGTTGACTAGGTCATGTCCTGGGTTCCCTTTTCTTACGCTGATAAAGCCGCGACTAAGGCGGCAACCCAGGCGGCAACCCAGGTGGCAACACAGAACACTGCGCAACGGCCGGACGAAAGCGCGGAATATGCAGTCCTCGGTGCGTTGCGGCGCGCGGCGCTGGACGAAGGCTGTACCAAGATACGGCTATTCACGCAAGCGGTCGGCCCCATTAAAGCGGCGCTCGCCAAACAAGAATCCGCTGCAGGCGTGTGCCGGGAACTCGCGGTGCGCTGGCTTGGGGCGAAGCAGGC
>DATCIR010000109.1:0-6027 GCA_036507695.1 Gammaproteobacteria bacterium | reverse complement strand
GGCGGGCCATGGCGGTGTGGATTTACTATGTTGTAGCGCCCCATAAAGGCTTACAATTGGATAAACGCGATGTACAGGATCTCACCGAGGTAAGAGAAATGTTAGCGACACGTATTAAGCAATGGGAAAAAGAATTCATTGAAAAAGGCCTGGAAAAAGGCCTGGAAAAAGGCCTGGAAAAGGGCCTGGAAAAAGGCCGAAAAGAAGGTGAACTTATTGGCGAAGCCAAAACCCTAAAGAAAATGCTGGTGTTGAAATTTGGCGCATTGCCGGAATGGGCCGAACAGCGGATTGCCCGGGCCGATGCGGCCTTACTTGACCAGTGGGTGGAAAATCTACTGGCTGCCAACAGCCTGGATGACGTGTTTCAATAACCAACCAGACAGATACCACTATAACTCAGAATTTCAATAGGCCCTGACGCGGCCCTTTTTATTGGCGTCGCTATATTCCCTTTCCTCTTCTTCTATTATTCATCCTCCTCGTCCCGGTAGGCCTATCTGAAAACCGCGCCGGCAATTGCCGATAGTGTTTATTTAAGGGTAAGGGTAATGACGAGTGTTGAGCAATGATTTTTATTCTTTGGATTATTGTGTGTTGGTTGTGGTTACATTTCCGGGAATGGATCCGTCCATTGCAGCGAAAATCCCAAGGCTGGTACTGTAAAAGGCAAACACACTCAGGAGCAGTGGTCGAGAAAAAAGTCTTTCACGCGAAATCAGCATTTGGATGGAAAGACGCCCGCCGAGGTGTGGATGAAACGCGTGTTTAACGCAAAGAAAGCCATGTGGTATGAGGATGAGACGGGACTTTTGCGGGGCAATTATTTCCCGCCGGAATAGCATTGAACATTTAAAGCAATAATGGTTTACGGACATTGCTGACTGTCCACGGCAAATCATGCCTGAATACCGGTATAAAAGATCGTTCGCGAAAAATAATCAAAATGCTGTGTGACGTGATTCACAATTTGTAAAATATTTTCACGGAAGTACTCGCGGCAAAAATCGGATAATTTCAAAAAATACGGGGAATTGGGGGATGGGTAAGGTGGCGCGGACAGGCGGACGGGGCAACGGCAATAAACAATGCCGATGCTGAATTCCGGCGTTTGTGAATCGGTGATTAAACCAATTATGAACTAGCAACCCTAATAAGCTACTGCAGACTTGCCAGGGAAAAGTTTGGTGACGTTATGCTCTTTTTTTTCCGGTTCACCCAACCAGTCAACTAGAGGTTGCAGTTCCATACGTTCGGTTAAGGTTTTTTCAAAATCCATTTCAACCACGCCCATTCCCATGCCCATGGCTTCGACATAGTTATCCGTATCGGTCACTGAAGTCACAAAGGGAATTTGCAGGGAATCCAGAAAGCGCCGCAATGGTTCGTACAATGGACCATTGCTTCTAACCCTATTCGCTATCACCGCGAGCCGGGTGTTATGTAAGCGAATCTTGCCGATTAAGAATAGGTCCTTGATGAAATCGGAGGTGGCGTGTATGTCCACGGGTGATGGCGCCACCGGTATAACAATGCTGTCGGCGCGCTGCACCAATTCCTGCATTAAAATGCCATCGACACCCGCGGGCGCGTCGATCACCAATTGTTGGGTGCTGGGAGATATAACCATTTGCCAGCTGCGGATCACGTTACCCTTGCGCCGGGCTGCATTGGCGCCGTGGATCTGGTTTAAATGGGCCGGCCGCAGTTTTAACCACTGCATCGAGGAGCCTTGCGGATCGTAATCCATCAATACGGTGAGTTGCCCATTGTGGGCGTAATAGCTTGCCAGGTTGGTGGCAATTGTGGTTTTACCACTGCCGCCTTTTGAGTTAATCACCAGGATTTTTTTCATCGCCATCGCCAGATACCGCCATTTCATTTTATAAGATATACCTTCCGGAACCGTCATATATCCCGGAAATGACTATATTATCCCTGTATAAATTATGGTTCAAACGCGGGAAGTTATTTGTGAACCCGTTCGCATAGCCCCCGCAACAACGGTCACAGAACGGATAAACAGCAATAACAGTTTATCCTGCCTGGGCGTGTAATACCTTAGCGGCAGATTCGAAGGGGTAATACAGGGGAAACTGAAATAAACGTCTTTGATCCTGACCGGGCGCGATGTTATTTGACCGCCGCGTTGCCGGCCAGGGCAAATCCCACCATAGCCGGTAAAAGATTCTGATGCAAAATGTCATCCGCCGCGCGCTCCACCCGCAGCATGACTTCCGACTCCTCCCGCGCTGAAGCTTTTACCGGCCACTCTTTCTGTCCGAGCACGGTGTTTTGCCGGTCGCGCAGATTCATTAACAGCACCCCCCGGCCCCAGAACCAGCCTTCTTTCTGGAAAGTCTCGGCCAACTTGAGCGAGACTTCCATTACGTAGTCGGCAGTATCGCTTTCGGTCACGGTAAATCCCGCCGACGACAACGCGGCTGGCAGCGCACTCGCGACAATGCCCAGGTTCTCGCCCATCATTACCGGTTTGATACTTACCCGGGGCAGCAACTTTTCATAATCGGTGATAAGCCTGGCGATATCATATTGCGCCGGATCGCCACGGCCGCTGGGATCAATGATCTGCAGGGATTTTTGGTGCCCAAGCCTTTCCTGTTGCGCAATAACCGCCCGGCGCGCATAAGCCACCTGGTCCAATGGCTGCTTGGCGCTGGCCGCGGCGTCGATACTCGCCCGGGTCAGGCTGTCCAGGCGGGAAATCTCCTGCCGGATCCCATGCGACGCCTCCTGCCGGGGCAAAACCGCCAGGGCATGCACGGTTTTGCGGGCTTCGTCGGTCCAGATACCGGCAATCTGCACGCCTTTTAATATCTGGCTGGTGCTGGTGACGATGGTCCGGCTGACCTCTGACGTTAGCTCGCTGGCAGGCTGCTCACCCGTGGTGCTGGTAAACTTTTGCCGGTCAATATCAGCGACGTTAATGTTCACCATAAATATTTTTGCCAAATCCGCCCGCGCCCGGTCTTCCGCCATTGCGGTATTGTCCGCCTGACCGCGCCCCAGCAGATAACGCTGGCTGGTGTACTTGGCGCTGTTGCCCGCCACCCAGTCCGGTTCCGAACCCGGCTTGCTGGCGGCGCCGGAACACGCCAGCAGGTTTGCCAATAACACTCCGTAAATAACTATTCTAGCGTATACCATAAGTCGCATTCACTCGTGTGTATTCCCTGGGGCTGCCAGGAAGGTTGGTGACATTGGGCGGAATCCAGTGCAGAGATTGATAAGTGTTTTTGCCCGCCCTGACTTCCAGGCCGCCGACATCCAGCGTTTGATTATTCCCGTCATAGCTGGACACAATATTCAATGACAAATTATAGGTGCCGGGATCAAGCGCTATGCGCGCCATATAGATCGACTGCGGCAATGTGGTCCAGCTCCGGGTATCCGCCTGTTCCAGCAACGCGCCGCCAATATTGACCAGCAGACCCAGGGCGGCATTTTCCTGATTGCCCTGTTTCGTTGCCTGGTATTTTATCGCCTGTCTTGCCGCCGCCCTGGCTATAATAGATGGCATATTGCGCTCCAGGGCTTTTAAAGCCAGCGAGTCCACGATTTCCATCATTTCCAATTGACCCTGCTGGTCCGCAACCTGGTAGTTCACCCCACTGACAGCGATGGGCCGCGTGACATAGACCGGCACCGATATCCTGATCAGTTGCCCGGATGACGGGCTGATCACGGTGGCTGAATTCGGTAGTTTGACCGGCGCCAGACCGCTGTTCACGACAATCACCAGCTCCCCTTTGGTCTGCCGTTCGGCGATGGTTTCCCACTGCTGAATGCCGAATTCCTGCGTGAATTGCGCCAGTTCATCGTACAAACCTTGGCGATCGGCGAGACGCAGCAAGGCCAGCTTTAACGAGTAGGGTATGGATAGTTTGAAGCCGTCCAGACCGTGCTTATAGGCTGCATAAGCTTTGCGGTAAGCAATCATGGCATCGCTCCACTCGCCCAAATCTTCAAAGACGATACCCGATAAATACCGCACCCCGGCTTCTTCAGGCAAAACATCGCGCGACAGTTGTTGTTTAATTTCCTTCAAGCGTTGGTCGGCTTGCAGTACTTCGACGCGGGCTTCATCTTTTTTACCGAGTGCAAGGTAATTCAGAATCTTGTAAAAATGCAGCACCAGTTTTTCAAACATCTCGCCTTCATAACTTTTGACCTGGTCGTTGATCAGCAAGGAACTGGTCTGTTCTGTCACGCTGATGGCGTCCAGCCTTTCCATCAGTTGCTTCGCCGTTTCCAAGGCTGTGTTACTCGCGCTGTAATCGCCGTTCATGCGCAACAACATGCCTTTATTGAGATTGTAGAGCACCGCATCGCGGCTGGAATTGGCATAGAGTTTTTCAAGCATCGCCAGCGCGGCCGGATAGTTCTGCACCACCAGTTGCTGCTCCACGCTGCGGATAGTGGCGCTATACCCGGCGCAACCGCAAACAGCCGCCATCAGCAGCACCGTACATAGTTCACGCAAACACATTAACCCGGCTTCCTGGTAACGCTCATACACCCAACTTCCCGCCGGCGGCAATATGCTACAACCGCAATTTGTTTTTCTCGATGAACTTCTTGATTTTCTTCTGGCCAACCCATGACTTACGGTTGTCCGCCAGGCTGATCAACGTGAGGTCCACTTGATAATACTTGACCTGCTCATCGCCCTCGGAGTCGATAATGGTGTTGATGCTGCCTTTTAGCATATAGTCCGCGCCGTATTCTTCGCCCATGGCTTTGCGCGTTTGTTCGCTGGCATGCAAATCCTGGTCAGTCCGCTCTTCACGAACCTCCTCGCGTTCGGTTTTGGACGCCACGAAATCCACCCGCCCGGAGTTAATTAATTCCCGTTCCATATCCCCCACAAACGTGCCGACCGCAATATGCTCGTGGCTCAGGTTACGGATTTCACCGACGATGACCGCCGGTTTTTTCCCGCTTTTCTGGACAAAATCCGCAATCCAGGGGCGGCTTAACACATCGCCAATCATTTCCTTTGACACAAGCCGGGAGTCGGTATCATTCCAGTCACCGCTTAAATCCTTGGTCTCCTCGACATCAATCCGGGTTACTTTTTTCGAACAGGCTGTAAGCGCCACGAGCGCGAGACAAATAACCAAAACTTGGAAGGTCCGCAACGTTATCATTGCCTGGTTATTCATTTACGCTCTCCCGCCATCCGGTCAAAAACATTATCACCCTGGGCTTTAATATGATTGCGGAATCCCGCATTCATATTTTCCACGTTATCCAGAATGCTCTTTACATATTTCATGTCCAGTTCCGCGATGGAATATATGGTGTTGGTTTTTTTGTCGCGGTAGTTGCCGATAATCTTGGCGCCGGACAAATTAACTTTGGTAATATTTTCGATATCGTGCGATACCGCCTGCGACAACTCCTGCTGATCACCGGTGCCCGAGGATTCCACATAATCCTTTGACAAGACGTTCATATAAGAGCTAAGCACGCGCGCCACTTCCGCCCGCGCCCGGTTATCCGCCGTGGATTTTTGCAGCGACATGTCACCCATCTCCGGCGCGAAACCCACGCCATGGAATAAACGCCCGTCCTTATCCTTCAGGATATTCGTGCCTTCGTTCACCCAGTCAGGCGCGCCACTGATATTCATGTCGCTTTCCACTTTGGTTTTACCCGCACAGGCGCTTAACGCGAGCACTAAAATCACGATCACGCCAACCCGTTTCATGCCATTTTGCGCGCTTGCCATTTTCTGCCTCCTACATCCATCAAGGTAATTGAATTATGTGAACCTGTCCTGTCCACTGATTATATTTACAATGGGTAACTACTCACCCCATGCTCAGCATAGGTTAAAGCGGTGCGGGTGTCTACTGCGTGCGACCGGATTCGTTCCCGGCGAATCCGTCGACTGCGGCCATCCCTGGCCGCAGACGCCCCCGGCAGGAGACACCCGCACCGCTTTAACCTATGCTGAGCATGGGGTGAGTAGTTACCCATTGTAAATATAATCAGTGGACA
>DATCIR010000108.1:0-5418 GCA_036507695.1 Gammaproteobacteria bacterium | reverse complement strand
CGTGTACACGGATATCAGCCGCGACGGCATGATGTCCGGCGTCAATGTGGACGCAACCGTGAAGCTCGCGCGGTCGATCCATATTCCGGTCATCGCCTCGGGCGGCATCACCAACCTGGATGATATCCGCGCCCTGTGCGCCGTGGCGGACGAAGGCGTAATGGGCGCCATTACCGGCCGCGCGATTTATGAAGGCACGCTCGACTTCGCCGAAGGCCAGAATCTGGCGGATGAATTGTCGGGTAACTGATTAGACAGCTTCAAAGTTCTTAGTAACTTGCTGAGCGCCCATCCATAAACGGCACAATTTAACGCAGTGACGCAGAGGCACAAAGTACGCAACGGAATAACTATTTGTTTTTTTATTCTTAATTCTTGGCGTCTTAGCGCCTTTGCGTTGAAAATCTTTTTATATATGGATGAGTACTACCTCTACTTTGTTACTTTAGTTTATGTTTATGAACAATCCCGCACGGGAAGCGGAAGCGTCTGGCAAGACACGCCGTAAATGCATCCATGCAGGCTCGATGGCGGCATCCCTGCCGCCAACGGTCTTGCCAGACGCTTCCGCCTCCCGCGCTGTGCATGCGGCCATTTAAAGTAACAAAGTAGAACTACTTAGCGTAAACAAAATTAGCCTAACCAAAGCGGAATTATTTTATGGGTCTCGCAAAACGCATTATTCCTTGTCTTGATGTCGACAAAGGACGGGTGGTGAAGGGCGTTAAATTCGTCAATATCCGCGACGCCGGTGATCCGGTTGAAATCGCCAAGCGTTATGACGCCGAAGGCGCCGATGAACTCACCTTCCTGGATATCACCGCCAGTTCCGATAACCGTGAAACCATGGTGCATGTGGTCGAGGAAGTCGCCGGCCAGGTGTTTATCCCGTTGACGGTGGGTGGCGGCATTCGCGAGTTGCCTGATATCCGTCGCATGTTAAACGCCGGGGCGGATAAAGTGGCGATTAATACCGCGGCGGTCTTCAGGCCCGAGTTTGTCAAGGAAGCGGCTGAGCGTTTTGGCTCGCAATGTATCGTGGTTGCCATCGACGCCAAGTCGGTGAGCAAGGCAGGCGGACCGCGCAAGTGGGAAATATTCACCCACGGCGGCCGCAAGGCGACCGGCATCGACGCGGTGGAATGGGCAAAGCGCATGGTGGATTACGGCGCCGGAGAAATTCTGTTAACCAGCATGGATCGCGATGGCACCAAGATCGGTTTTGATATCGAGTTGACGCGCGCGATTTGCGACGCGGTATCGGTGCCGGTCATCGCCTCCGGTGGCGTGGGTAACCTGGATCATCTGGTGGAAGGCATCGTTGAAGGCCATGCGGATGCGGTGCTCGCGGCCAGCATTTTTCACTTTGCGCAATACAGCATCCAGCAGGCCAAGCGTTACATGGCGGAAAAAGGCATCGAGGTGAGGCTTTAAATGGCGAGCTCGAACACGCAATGGCTGGATGAAATCAAATGGACCGCGGACGGCCTGGTGCCGGTGATTGCGCAGGATGCGGCCTCCGGCAAGGTGATGATGTTCGCGTGGATGAACCGGGAGTCACTGCAGCTTTCCATAAAAGAAGGGCGCGCCATATATTGGTCGCGGTCGCGCAAAAGATTGTGGCGCAAGGGCGAGGAATCCGGTCACGTGCAGTTAATTAAAGACATCCGGCTGGATTGCGACAACGATGTTATTTTACTGGCCATCGAACAAGTAGGCGGTATCGCCTGTCATACCGGCCGTGAGCGTTGTTTCTATCAACAACTGCAGGATGGGAAATGGGTGGAAGTCGAGCCGGTGATTAAGGACCCATCCGCCATTTATCATAAATAAGTATTCAATCACGAAGTCTTTCTGATCATCATGGCAAGCAAGGATATTCTGAACGAACTGGCGGCAATTCTGGAACAGCGTAAAAACGCCGATCCGGACAGCTCCTATGTCGCCAGCCTTTATAGCAAGGGCCTCGACAAGATTTTGAAAAAAATCGGCGAGGAAGCCGCTGAAACCATCATTGCGGCCAAGAATGGCGACCCGGCGCAAATTATTCATGAAACGGCGGATTTATGGTTTCACACCCTGGTCCTGCTGGCGCAGCAGGGGCTGGGTCCGGACGCGGTATTGGCGGAGTTGCAGCGCCGCTTTGGCACCTCCGGCCATGACGAAAAAGCCACGCGAGACCAGTCAAAATGACGGACTGCCTGTTTTGTAAAGTCGCGGATCACTCCCTGGCGGCGGACATCGTTTACGAAGACGACCAGATCGTGGTTTTTAAGGATATTTACCCCAAAGCCGATGTGCATTTATTGATGGTGCCGCGGCAGCATATCGCCAGCCTGGCCGAGCTGGATAGCGTGCATGATGGATTAATCGCCAAAATGATGCGCCTGTTGCCACAAATCGCCCGGCAACAAGGACTCGACAACGGCTTTCGGACTATCATTAATACAGGTCCGGGGGCCGGGCAGGAAGTCTATCATTTGCACATTCATATACTGGGCGGTGGAAGTTTGCCCGGTTTTGCCTGACAATACACGGCTAATCTGAGAATTTTTGTACAGCGGAGAGTGACATGGGAATTAGTATTTGGCAGTTATTGATTATTTTAGCCATCGTATTGCTGTTGTTTGGCGCCAAACGGCTGCGCAATGTCGGTAGCGACTTGGGCGCCGCGATTAAAGGTTTCCGCAATTCCGTAAAAGAAGGTGAAGAAGAAACTACCGCCAAAAGCGCCAAGCTGGACAAAAAAGACGAGGACATCATCGAAGGCGAAGTCACCCGTAAAGAAAAAGATAAAGCCTGATTGTTGCCGGTAACTTCCGGAGTGATCCGCCCGTCTTGTTGCTACACCCGTTGACGTACTCTTTGCGGCGCGCTTTTTGAAAGCAACACCCTTCGGAAACCGGCTTACAAACCACGTGCTCATAGCGTAGCGATTTTATGTTTGATATAGGATTTATGGAACTCGTCCTGGTCGCGGTGGTGGCTTTGCTGGTCATTGGCCCCGAAAGGCTGCCCGAAGTCGCGCGCACCGTGGGGTTCTGGGTGGGAAAAATCAGAAAATTTGTGTATTCGGTACAAGAGGACTTTAACCGCGAGGTGGTCAAATCCGGCGAGTTGAAACGGCTCCTCGAAGAACAGGCAAAAATAAAAGACATCCACGAGATACTGGAACATACCGTCGATGAGACACGCAAAACCGTGCCCGCGGGCGCAAAGTTAACAACGGAAAAAACGGCACAAACTGTACAAAAGGAACAGATAGAACTAAAGGAACCGAAAGCACAGCCAGCAACTCCCCGGCTGGAAAGCCAGGCTGCCGGGCAGGAACCAAACGATTCACAGCAACCAAAGCGGGCAACACCAGAGTCAGCT
Source organism: Gammaproteobacteria bacterium (assembly GCA_036507695.1). Classification (GTDB taxonomy): domain Bacteria; phylum Pseudomonadota; class Gammaproteobacteria; order SZUA-152; family SZUA-152; genus JAKEGK01. The sequence goes on along the minus strand of DATCIR010000108.1, from coordinate 2,043 downwards.
GCACCCGAGTCCGCAACAAAAACCGGGCAGACCAAAGCAAGCTGAATGAATCCTTGCCGGCCAGGGGTAACCGCTTTGACAGCCAGCGAAAGTGTTGAATGACAAATCCCAAAGACTTTCCACCACCGCAAGAACAGCCGTTCGTGGCGCATCTCATCGAGCTGCGCGACCGGCTGTTAAGATGCGTGGTGGCCGTTATGGTGCTTTTTCTTGCGCTGTTCAGTTTTTCCAATGACTTATATGCGTTCCTCGCCGAGCCATTGATTCAAAGCCTGCCCCAGGGTTCCACCATGATTGCCACCGGCGTCATCTCGCCTTTCCTGACCCCGTTTAAACTCACGCTGGTGGTTTCCATTTTTGCAGCGATACCTTATCTGTTGTATCAAGCCTGGGCGTTCATCGCGCCGGGTTTGTACAAAAATGAACGCCGCCTGGCGTTTCCGTTAATTGTATCGAGTACGATCCTGTTTTATGTGGGGATGGCGTTTGCGTACTATATCGTATTCCCGCTGGTGTTTGGATTTATGGCCATGACAACTCCTGACGGCGTTACCCAGGCGCCGGATATCAGTATGTTTCTCGATTTCTCCATCAAACTGTTTTTTGCCTTCGGCATGGCGTTTGAGGTTCCCATCGCCACTATCCTGGTGATCTGGTCCGGAATGACCACCGCCGAAAGCCTGGCGGCGAAGCGCCCTTATATCATAGTCGCAGCCTTTGTCATCGGCATGTTGTTGACGCCGCCGGATGTGATTTCACAAACACTATTGGCCGTGCCCATGTGGCTTTTATTTGAAGCCGGCCTGTATTTCTCAAAAATGTATACACCCCAACGAGCCGGGGAGGGCGACGACACTGAAAGTGAGGCTGCGTCCACGGCGGCGGATGCACCTGTGCAAGATACAAATGTTAATGACACTACTGTTAATGACACCACGGCGCCGGATAACGCGCCCGCCACCGATTACGGCGATACCGCGGGCGAGGCATACCGGCCAATGACCGAAGCGGAATTGGATGCCGAACTGGATCGCATCGAAAGGGAAAACCGGGAATACTCGCAGGCTTCCGGACCCCACCCCATCTTTGAACCGTTGCCGGACGAAGAACCGGAAACCACGCCGGAGAAAGACGGCGAACAACCTCACACAAAGAGTGACAAATAGGCTATTTACAAAAAAGCTTTTTAAATGAATTGTTATGGCATGGTTGTGGAGCCAAACCAAGCTTCGTTATAATAACCGGCATCCTGAAAATCACATCTGGCGGACAAAATCAATGGCAAGAATGGTGAACTGTGTCGTGTTAAAAAGAGAAGCCGAGGGCTTGGATAAACCACCCCATCCCGGCGAATTGGGGATACGCATTTATGAAAATGTCTCCAAGGAAGGCTGGAAACAATGGCTGGAGCGCCTCACCACCATCATCAACGAAAACGGACTGACCACCGCCGATCCGCAAAACATTGAACTCATCGAAAAGCACATGCTCGGTTTCCTATTCGGTGAAGGCGACTTCGGCCAGTTGCCCGCCGGCTTCCGCGCAGCCGGCGGTGGTAAAAAATAAATCTACTCAGTCATCCACCATGTAGAGCACTTGTTGTTTTCCTTTGCCCAATACTGCGAGGTTCTTTTCACCACTCGCCGGGGCCGCCTTCAATCCGCCACAGCGGATCTACAATAATATTGAGTTGCGCATAGGCCTGGCGCAATGCGGTTTCCACTTGCTCTGGCGATGGTGCCGAGGCGAAAATAAATCCCAGGTAGCTGGCGCCTTCCGGCAGGCTTATCAATTCATGTCCTTCGCGCACGGCGATGTGCACGGCGTTGATGTGGGGAATTTTCAGCGCGGCCAGCACGCCTTCCACGCGGCGCAGGATCCCCGGGCGCGGTGTCGGCAGCATCAGCGCTTCGCCCGCCTGACTAGAACAGGGGAGCGCTTTTGGTCGTCGATTTACAATATTCGTTAATTCAATTAGTTAAGTTTAAATTGAGATGATTGCGCTTACTGAGTCAGGTTTTGTTTATTTCGTATATTGCGTTT
>DATCIR010000107.1:0-5583 GCA_036507695.1 Gammaproteobacteria bacterium | reverse complement strand
CTGCGAATGGAAAAATCAGCTGGCCCAGGCAGTTCGGGACCCCGCCGAACTCATCCGTTTACTGGAATTACCCGCCAGCCTGCTGCCCCTGGCGAAAAAGGCCGCCGAACTGTTTCCTTTGCGGGTCCCGCACAGTTATTTAAATCGTATTAAGAAGGGCGATCCTGAGGATCCCTTGTTGCGGCAAATTCTTCCCCTGGGTGAAGAAATACTTCCCGTGGCGGGCTATCACAATGATCCGGTGGGCGATCTCGCCGCGCAAAAAACCCCGGGTCTGTTGCACAAATACCAAGGCCGGGTATTACTGATTACCACCGGTGCTTGCGGCATTCATTGCCGGTATTGTTTCCGGCGTAATTTTCCCTATGCGGCATCCAACCCGTTGCAGGACAATTGGGCCCAGGCACTGGATTATATTCGCAACGACCCTGGCATCAACGAAGTCATCCTCAGTGGTGGCGACCCCCTGTCCCTGCCGGACCATCGTCTAAGCGCCCTGATAGCGGATCTGGAGTCGATTTCCCCGTTAACCACCTTGCGTATTCACACCCGACTTCCGGTGGTCGTGCCACAACGGGTCACTAATGAGATGGTCCACTGGGCCACCGCCACGCGGCTTAAGACCGTACTGGTGTTGCATATCAATCATGCCAATGAAATTGACCACGCGGTCAGGAACGCGATGGCGCGATTAAAACACGCGGGTTTAACCTTGTTGAATCAGTCGGTGCTGCTAAAAGGGGTCAATGACTCGGTGCAATCGCTCCAGCAATTAAGTCATGCCTTGTTCGGGGCGCACATCCTGCCTTACTACCTGCACCAACTCGACAAAGTCAGCGGTGCCGCCCATTTTGCGGTGCCGGACGACACCGCCATCGAACTGATGACAATGCTGCGCGGCGTACTGCCCGGTTACTTGCTGCCTCGCCTGGTGCGGGAAATAGCGGGTGAAGGTTCCAAGCTGCCGTTGGTGTAAGCACAAGCCCGCATGCTATCCCCTGCGCAAGCTATTGCGCTGGTGGTGTCAATTTGTCACCATGCCGCAAAACAAGTCCGGCTATAATAATCAAACCGGCTTACAAACCAAGGGAATTCCACTAAAGTTTATTATAAAAATTGCCGAAATATCCGTAGGATACGGCGTGTTGCGAAGGAAATATCTTCCTATGTGAGAAACACTCTCCGCGCCGCCTTGGATGAAACCATAACGTAAGCTGAGTAAAGTGTTCTAAAATTTTCGCAACGTTATGTATTATTTACCGTTTTCTCTAACTCCGGAGAAGCCCGACTGAGCAAAATCACGGCTATTCACTTTAACCGAATACTCCGGGTAGCAGGCGCGCAGCCTCACCCACAATGACGCGAACGGGAACAGACGCGAAAGGGAAACACAATTGGCGGTTACTACCAGACCCAACGGCTTGTTAAATATACCGGAGTTGTCTCGCCCCTCCCCGGATGCCTTTGATACGCGACCGGCTAAAATTAACGCTTGGCTGCAAGGCCTGCCCCTTGGCGATACCGGCGAATGCGCGCGGCGTATTTATCACGCGTTACGGGAAATAAACCGGCTGGACATTTCCGCGAAAGACCGCTCGCGGGTGCTGGAACTGTTAACACCCCGCATTCTGGATATTGCAACCAGCTTGTCCCGGCACTTCACCAACCAGATGTTGCCGATTCCTGAGAAAAACCAAAAAGTCGCGGCGCTTTGTATGGAACTCTACAACGAACTCGCCCTCGGCTATAAGATTCTGATCGATCGGGCATGGAGCAAACCGCTGAATTTTTTGAGTACCAAGCCCATGGCCGGTATGATTTATCGGAGCATGTATTTTCTGTCTCAAGTGTTGTTAACAGCGTATGAAATTTATAGCGATCCTCCGCGCAATACCTGGCTACATATTCATCAATTGTACCTCTATGCGGAAGACAACCGGCTTACCCGCATCGCGCCCCGGGACCTCAATCCCAAAGGTGTCATACCCCGCGCTAGAATCGGTGATCTTTATGTTCGAATCGTCATGCTGGGTTTGCTTTCGCCGTTTCGCCTGCGTCAAACGGATACCAAAAAAGTGGTCACCGCACTCAACGATTGGAGCGCGCATTGCGAGATTCATCCCGCGGATCACTATGAAGAAAAAACAGGACATGTATTAATCAAACAAAATAGCGATTGTGCACCGGGATATCATTTTGCGGACAATACCATCAATCACGTTTACACCCGTACTTTGGATACCAGCGCCTTGCTTGAGCATATCGGTAACCTGGTGCTCAGCCAGCTCTCCCCCGTGGAGCAAAATACCGGCATTTACGATTTACCACCGGACGTGGTCCGGTTACTCCTGCTGACGTGGGGCGGCAAATCAAAGCGCCTGTTTTCCAGAGCGTCCAAGGACAATCAATTAACTGTCAGTGTGGGGATAAACGCGACGCACTTTATGCTAAGCAATATGCAAAAACTCCATTCTGTCCTGGCGGAAAAAGCTACTTTTGCCGAGTTGATTAAAACCTGTGCGCCAGATCAGTTGCCTGCTTTCACCGAGCTGCTGGATAAAGAGGAATTGCGATTTGATTCAGGCGCACAGTTTGATGTTGCGCCGTTATTTGGAATCGGCAATATTGATAGCGCAGGCACCGATGTATGGGATAACGATTTTAGCAGCAAGACACTCGGCTACCACTACAATTTGAAACTGTGGCAACAAGGTAAGGACAAAACACCGGCCACTCCATATCAGACGGTCAATTGGGATAACCTCAATGAAAGCGGCAATGGTTACTGTTTATTCAGTCACCTGAACGAAGGCGCCAGCCCTAACAAAGTCCAGATCGGGGAACTCATCGGGATTCGCAATGATAACGCCAAAAAGGAAGCAGCCATCGATATTGGTATCATCCGGCGCCTCAAAAGCACCGGGCAGGGAATTGAACTGGGAATCCAGAAGCTCGCACCGTCGGCGGACGCCGCGGCAATTTGCTTGTTCCAGCAACGTAATATTCAGGGTAAATATCAACGGGCGATATTGCTGCCGGCCATGAGTCCGCAACACCCGTCAATTACACTGGTAACCGGCAAGTCTTTCAAGGCCGGCGATGAGGTTCTGCTTAACAAGCAGGGATTTTTAATAAAAATTCTTCTGACAAAAGTAATTGAAATAACCGGTGAATTTAACCAGTTTGAAATCAATGTGCAAAAAGTCATCGGCCTGGAATCCAGACAAACAGCGGAACAAGCCAAAAATTTTGATTCAGTGTGGACACTCATATAATCTTGGACCTCAACCAGCGCGCGATACCGATAAACGCAATGAAAATCCAAAAACGAAAAGCATGGTCAGGAGTGCATTGTGGATAAAGAGAAAATCATCCACCTTATTATTCTCGTTGAATCGTCCCATGATGCGGAAGTGCTGGCCAGTTCGTTCCGCAACGTCGGTTACGCGGTTCGTTCCAAGCACATCGAAGATGAAGACGACCTGCTGGCCGCGATTCAGGAAAAAGGCTGGGACCTGTTGATTGCCGCACCCAGTGTGGGTGACTACACCTCCGTAAAGGCCATGGAATGTATCAAAGCGGCAGGCAAGGATATTCCCTGCATCGTTTTGGGTTCGCCCGCGGATAAAAAACTGCTCCTGGAAAACATGCGGGCCGGCGCCGCCTATTGCGTGCCGGCGGACGATCAGGATTTATTTCATATCGCCGTTGAACGGGAGTTTAATAATTTACGCGAACGCAGAAGCCACCGCGAAACCAAAACCATGCTGGTGGAAAGCGAAAAGCGTAATCGTGCACTCATTGAAAGTTCGAAAGACGCCATCGCTTATATTCACGAAGGCATGCACATCTATGCTAATCAGAGTTATCTGGAACTGTTTGGCTACGATGGCATGGAAGAATTGGAAGTCATACCGATCATGGATATGATCGCGCCGGAACACCAGCAGGCTTTCAAGGAACTGATGCGCACCTTGAGCAAGGGCGAAATCCCCAACGAGCAGTTTGAATTTAACGCGCAACGTTCCGGCGGAGAACAATTCAAGGCAATCATGTCGTTCCTGCCCGCCAGCATCGAAGGCGAACCCTGCACCCAAGTCGTCATTCACCAACAGAGTGATAACCGGGAACTCGCGGCGCAACTCGAGCAAATGAAAAAACAGGATTTGTTAACCGGCCTGTACAACGGGCCTTTCTTCATGGATGAACTCAAGGATGCGCTGACTAATGCTTCCAAAGGACAGGGTGATTCGGTTTTAGTGTCGCTGGAACCGGATGATTTCAAAAAAATCAAGGATGCCCTGGGCATTGCCGGCAGCGATATTGTTATTTCGGACATGGCCAATCTGCTCAAGGAAAACCTCGGCAGCTACGCGATTATCGCCCGCTTTGCCGACACGGTATTTACCGCCCTGTTTTCCCAACTGCCGGTCGAACAGATCCAGAAAACCATGGAGAAGATCCGCAAAATTTTCGAACAACATATTTTTGAAGTCGAAGGCAAGACGGTAACCACCACCTGCAGTATTGGTATCAATCCGGTTACCGAAACATCGCCGGATGCCAAGACCCTAATGAGTCAGGTTGAAGGTGCTTGTGCAGCGGCAAAAAGCCAGGGTGGTAACAGGATTTATGTGCACACCATCGCCGACCAACTGGCCAGCCTGGAAGAAAACCGCGCCTGGATTGAACGCATCAAGCTGGCGTTGAAAAACAATGCATTCGTGCTGCACTACCAGCCGATTGTGAGCCTGCATGCCGAACCCGGCGAACGTTACGAAGTCTTGTTGCGCATGAAAGGCAGCGACGGGAAACTTATCGAACCGGCGGAATTTATTGCACCGGCGGAACAAGCCAAGTTAATGGGTGAAGTGGACAAGTGGGTCATGAAAAACACCGCCAAGGCAGCCCTGGAAAAACGCCGCACTGGTAAACAAATTCAGTTTTTTGTCAAACTGTCAGGCGAAAGCGTCAACGACCCCACTTTGTTAACCTGGATCAGTAAATTACTGACCGCATCCCGGCTGCATGGCAATAGCTTTGTGTTTGAGATGACAGAGAAAAGCCTGCTAGGCAATTTGAAATCCACTAAATCCTTGGCGCAGGGTTTAAGGCAATTGCACTGCCTGATCGCATTAACCCATGTCAGCAATGATGTAAATGCCAACAAACATATTCCGGGGCTGAATCTGGATTATATCAAGATTTTCGGGGAACATATCCAGTCATTGACCACCAGCGATGCCGCGCAGGAAGCGGTCAAGGCGATCACGGAAATCGCCCAGGCCGGCAACATCCACACCATCGCCGAGCACGTACAGGACCCCACCTGCCTGGCCGTTTTATGGCAACATGGCGTTAACTTTATACAAGGGTATTATTTGCAAAAACCGGATGAAACCATGAATTATGATTTCACCGCCGAGGAATAATGAATGATTGAACCTAGAATCCGCAGTTGGACGCGGTGGAGTGTGCGATTTTCAGAGTGCAGGGCTAGGCGCAAGGACGCGGAATGGTCGTTCCATTCCAAGGAGTTGCAACGCCGCCATGCGCTTTGAAAATCGTGCAATCCACTGCGTA
>DATCIR010000106.1:0-19330 GCA_036507695.1 Gammaproteobacteria bacterium | reverse complement strand
GTTCGACTTTTACGAGGTCTGGGCGGAAGAGCGCACTGTCGCGCTGGCGCTTGAAGGCGCCGCCACGGTCTCGGGTGACCGGTTGATGCTGCGGCGCGCGCTGGGCAATCTCCTGTCCAACGCCATCCGCCATACGCCGGCCGGTGGCACCGTGCGGGTGGAACTCCATGCAGCAAACGACGGCGAGATCCGTATCGAGGTCGAAAACCCCTGCCCAGAAATCCCGCCCGAGCATCTCCCGAAGTTGTTCGAGCGCTTCTACCGCGTCGATCCGTCCCGGCAACGTGGCGGTGACGGCGCCGGACTGGGGCTCGCCATCGTCAAATCGATCGTCACCGCCCATGGTGGAAATATCGACGCCACATCCACTGAGGGAAGTACAAGGTTTACCATAACCTTACCCGGTTCGCCGGGGCCGGTGCTCTGATCAGGGAAGATTTGCAATGTCGTAGCCCCCTCACCCATCGAGTATGTTGTCTAGTGGCGCAATTTGATCCTGAGCAAATAATGCTTTTCGTCTACACTTTGGTATAAATACGCCGTGCTGCTAATCACTCGCAGCGCGTTTGTTTTTAACTGTTTACTTGTTTCCTGGTTTCTGATAGGTGTGGCGCTATAACGGCTATAGGAGACACGGCTATGTTTCACGACATGGGTGAATGGGGTTGGGGCATGGGCTTCGGCTGGTTCTTCATGCTGCTGTTTTGGGCCTTGGTGATTCTGGGCATCGCCGCCATCGTCAAGTGGCTGTCCGGCAGCGGCGGCGGAAACGCGCGATCGAAAACGGCATTGGAAATATTGCAGGAGCGCTACGCCCGCGGCGAGATCGATCAACAGGAATATCAACAGAAGCGGCGCGATCTCGAATCGTGAATCCGGCGATTAGGGCGCAAAGGAAAACAACATGGCCAGCCCGAAAACGATCTTGATACTGGGCGGCGGCATCGGCGGCGTGGTGACCGCCACGCGGCTGCGCAAAAAACTCCCGCGCGAGCACCGGGTGGTGCTGGTGGAGCGCTCCGCGAACAACGTGTTCCAGCCCTCGTTCCTGTGGCTGATGACTGGCGCCCGCAGCGCCGAGGAGATTTCACGCCCGCTCGCCAAACTGGACAAGCTCGGCATCGAACGCATCCAGGGCGAGGTGGAGCGCATCGATCCCGCGCAAAAAACCGTAACGGTAAATGGGCGGACTCTGACGGCCGATTACCTGGTCATCGCGCTCGGCGCGGCGCAGGCGCCGGAAACAATCCCCGGCCTCGCCGGGGCCGGTCACAACTTCTACACCCTGGCGGGCGCCGAATCCCTGCGTGATGCGCGCCTCGCGTTGCGCGCAGGCCGCCTATCGGTGCTGATCAGCCGCATTCCGTTCAAGTGTCCAGCCGCGCCCTACGAGGCGGCCATGTTGCTGGAATATGACTTGCGCAAACGCAAGGTGCGCGACCAGGTGAGCGTCGATGTCTATTCGCCCGAGCCCGGCCCCATGCCGCTGGCCGGGCCGGAGAACTCCAGGCAGATTCGCCAGATGGTGGAGTCGAAAGACATCAGCTATTTTCCCGAACACGCGGTGACGAACGTGGACGCTGCCGCCAGGCGTCTTCACTTCGCCAACGGCGCGAGCGCGCAGTACGATCTGCTAGCCTACGTGCCGCCGCACCGCGCGCCGCAAGTGGTGATCGATGCCGGACTCACCGGCGAGTCCGGCTGGGTGCCGGTCGATAAACAAACCCTGGCCACGAAATTCCCCGGGGTGTATGCCATCGGCGATGTTAACGGCATCATGCTCGCCATCGGCAAGCCCCTGCCCAAGGCCGGCGTGTTCGCGCACGGCGAGGCCGAGGTGGTGGCGCATAACCTGATGTGCGAGATCACCGGCCAGGGCGCGCCCAAGGTCTTCGACGGCCACGGCGAATGTTTCCTGGAAACCGGCGACGGTAAGGCTGGCCTGGGCCGCGGCAATTTCTACGCCGAGCCCGCGCCGCGGATCAAACTCTTCGCGCCGGGCCGCACCCTGCACTGGGGCAAGGTGGTCTTCGAGAAGTATTGGCTGTTGAAGTGGTTTTGATAGCGTAAACACCAGAACACACCGTGACGAAAAAAATCATCCTGCTTGCAATTGTCTTCGTCATCGCTTTTCTCGGCTGGCGCTTCGTCCGCCCCATGCAGGTCTTCATTGTCTCGCCGGCCTTTGAACGCCCCATCGACACGAGCCACGCGCCGGCCATGTTCCCGACCTTGCGAGCTGAAGAGTGTGGCCTGTGTCACCGCGAGGTCTATAACGAATGGTCCACCACTATTCACAGCCAAGCCTGGACCGATCCCTATTTCCAGGTGGATTGGCGCTTCGACGGATCGCCGCAGATTTGCAAGAACTGCCACATCCCGCTGGACCGGCAGCAGGAATACAAAGTGCTCGGTTTCAATGACCGTGAAAAATGGGATCCCATACTTGCGCCCAATCCTGACTTCGATGTCAAACTGCAACACGAAGGCGTGACCTGTACTGTTTGTCATTACCAAGATGGAAAGATTGTTGGGGTCCTGGGCGGAACGTCCGCTCCGCACCCGGTAGAAAAGCTCGACCACGCCAACCGCATCTGTGTGCGCTGTCATGTGGTGTCGGGCGAACGCTGGGACACTTTCTTCAAGTTCCCGCCCTGCGGCACGGTGGCCGAAATTCAAACCGCGCGCGGCAAGACCTTCGCCGAAGACAGCCGCGCTATGACGACTGAAACCGTCGCCGCGCTGGGGTGCGTGGACTGCCACATGCCCCTGGTGGAACGCCCTCTCGTGCCGGGCGGAACACCCAGGCCCGCGCGGCGGCACTTTTGGCGCGGCGGCCACGATCCCGAAATGGTGAAGCAGGGGCTAACCATCCGCTTCAATGAAACAATCGTCAATAAAACAACAGCGAGCAACACCGGCACATACCGCTTTACGCTAGCCATCGCCAACACCGGCGCGGCGCACCATATCCCGACAGGCACTCCGGACCGCCATCTGACCGTGCAACTGCGCGTGCTGGACCGGGAGGGAAACGTACTCGGCAAGCAGCAAGCCACCCTCAAACGCACGGTCATGTGGCGGCCGTTCATTATCGATCTGTGGGATACGCGCCTGCCCAGGGGCGACACGCGCGAGTATTCAATCGATGTACCGTCAAACCAAACCCAAGCGGCCGTGGTGGAGGCACAAGTGCATTATCACCTGCTGGACGAAGCGCGGCGCAAACGCATTGGCTATGAAAACGATACCCCCATCCACTACCCCGTTTTCCAAAAGCGAATAGCCATCACTGCGTCCACCCTGTCGCAATAGCAGGAGGTGACATTTCAACCCATAGACACGGTTTAGCCGGTTCGTGTTCCTCAACCTTCCAATACTCAGCCTAGCAGCCTTTCCATGTGACTCAGTAATATAGTTTATACAGGGATTGCGCCATTACGTTAACGCTAAATCTCTGAGAGCTGAAATCGTGCTTTAACCTAGAATCCGCAGTTGGACGCGGTGGAGTGTGCGATTTTCAGAGTGCAGGGCTACGCGGAATGGTCGTTCCATGCCAAGGAGTTGCAACGCCGCCATGCGCTTTGACGATCGTGAAGACAAGCGTGCAATCCACTGCGTAGCGTTGTTCACCCAACCGGTGAACCTCGTTCGTGCATGAAAATTAAATGACATCCTATGGGTAGCTATTTTATAAAGCGGTTAACTGCGGAATCTAGGTTTAAGTATTAGAACAAACAAAAAAGCCAAACTGACGGGACCAATTATTGCCCCGTCAACCTATTGTCCCGTCAACTTGATGTTAGACACCAGAAACCAATTAGGTTAAACCTGGCTTGGAGAAACTGGCCACTGTCGTCATTTACTACCTGACAATTTCACTCAACCCCAGATAATTTCACTCAACCATAGTTAGATTGGGTGTATCAGGTAACCGCGGCATCGCTATCTTAGGGAATGTGCCGGTTAAACTATTTAAAAAAGCCACAATATTTTTAACGTCTTGATCTTTTAAAGTCTTATCAAGCTGTGTTTTTGCCATAACACGAACAGCTTCATCAAGTGTTTTAACGGAACCATTGTGAAAATAGGGAGCGGTTACCGCTACGTTACGCCAAGTTGGGACACGCCATCTGTTCTTGTCCTCATTTTTCTTAGTGACAGAATATAAGCCTAAATCGGCAACCAGGTTATATTTTTTTTCAAAGTTACTACCGGGGTATACCGGAAATTTTTGGAAAAATCCTTGCCCGATGGATAAGGAAGCGGGTCCAGAAAAATTCGCTCCGGTATGACAACCGGTGCAGCCTACCGCTTCCACCAACTTCATACCTTCTTGTGCGTCTCTTGACAATGCTGTTTTATCTCCCTTAATGAAACGGTCAAAAGGAGATGATGAGGTAATCAATGTACGTTCAAAACTTGCTATCGCTTTGGCGATATTGTCGTAGGTGACAGCATCTTTACCGCCAAATGTTTTTTCAAACTGGACGATATAACCTGGAATTGCTTTGATGCGTTTTACGACTTCTTCTTTATTAGGCATACCCATTTCAATGGGATTAAGTATAGGACCTTTAGCCTGATCTTCTAAAGTCGCAGCCCTACCATCCCAAAATTGGGTAGTCAGAAACGCAGCGTTCCAGACTGTAGGCGCCGATCTGCCACCCTTTTGAGCATTTACGCCAACAGAAACTGGACGATTGTCTGTGCCACTGGACATAACATTGTGACACGAGTTACACGAAACCGTCCCGTCGGCCGATAAGCGTGGATCAAAAAATAACTGTTTACCCAATTCGATTTTCTCCGGTGATTGAGGATTATCTTTCGGGATAGGCGGCAAGTCAGGCAATGTTTCAAATGCAGATACTTCGACTAAGCCACTTACAAACAAAAAAGTCACTACTAGAAATTTACCGCATATGTTCTTCATTTTATACACCCCCGTATATTGGTCATGAATTAACAAGAAGTTTGCGATGAAATAAATTGATCCGATTTTAATCATAGATATAGCGAACAAAAAAATTAATAGATCCCCGCTTTGCAGCTTACCAATATTAATTTTAAATATGAAAGCCCAAATGACTGATTACTGCTGACTGATTTTTTACTAAAGAAGGAAGTCTCTTCAGTTGCTCATAGTGGAAGAGGTCCCTATTATATCCGAATGAGTTTTAATTGAAAGTTTTAAAACGGAGAATTGGGAATTATTTTTATATGATGGATTACGTGATATGGCGGAGTTCCAATATCTTAGGCTAATTCAAAAAACAAGAATTTATGATTATATCCCAACACAAAATAACGAGTAATATCAGCGGCAATTTATTGGGCCACAATGGTGCAAACAAGTTTGATCAAGAGGTATACAAGCTGTGCAGGCAATTTTGAATGTATCGCAATTTGTCCTAAAATAGCGGTTGATCTTGGCGTGCCACGCTCGCCAATTAAACTTTATGCACAAGCCAATGCAACCGGGGCATTACAATTCCAACCACCATTCATGGATGTTACATTAAAACTAACCGGGTACGCGCAGGATATTCAGCTAAACTATCCGCAACTATGCGGATTCATTTTTATACCGAGATCGCCTTCGTGTGGACTGACAGATGTGCCGACACCTCCGTTACGCTTTCCGTGAGCGGCGGCGGTTCTGTTAATCGCACCTCCGGTAGCCAATCGCGCATCGAAGGCGGAAACAGGTCGTTCATATCACGTTTGATTGGCTAGAAACGGCTCATAATATTGCGGCCATCCTATTGATTAATAATATTAATTATGCCGTTTTTAATTGTGACTTGGTGGTTTTTTTGATGCGAGAAGTCCGACAGTCTCCTAGTTCGCATCTTGACGTAGCGATTTCGCCTTACGCCCCGTTTCCCGGGCTTTGTCACCCTTGCCAATGTGCAGCAGGTCACCGCCGCTTCGGATCGCTTTCTCCTAGCAGAAAACGGGTGCTCGATTTATTTCCTCCTTTCTTTCAAAATCAGAGTGCATTTCAAGCATACTCATGCTTCGACAGCATCATCAATGACGCCTTCGAAGAATGGGCGCACGGCAGGTGAAAGCGGTCACCCACTTCACCCATCAGTCCCACCCTGGCAGCAGCCTGAATCATCGCGAGCAAAGCCACATTTTTCGCACCCGAACTGGTTGGTTTATCGACAAATTCACTAAGCAAACAAACATATATATTTATCATAGTTATTTTCTCAATAACTGTTATACGTTGCCGATAAGACGTGACGAGAACTCTTAGCTTAAAAGTAAATTTAGCAACGGTGCACTTATGGTGCACTATCAAGTCGACGAGAATTGAACTTCGGCGCTAACCTGCTAAAAAATAGAATTCTGTCAACCACCGGGAAATAAGCCCCAAACATCATCGCCATGTCTACCGCTATCGACCTGCCTATGCCTCCTTACCTCAAATATAGCGAGGAAGCGGAATTGGCAAACGCACCGGTTATTTTGCGCCTCCTCGATAATAAAGTTGTCAGAGGGCGGCTGCTGGAATTTAGTGACGCCAAACGCCATGCGATGGTTTCAGTAGCCCCCCATGGCACGGCGCATGCCATCCCCTTTTCCAAAATCCGTTACATGGGATTCATCCGGCCAAGCATTGCAATTCCTCCCGGGAATGAATCCAGCCACACATTGGAAGAAGATATAACCATTATTAATCAATCCCAGAGCTTTCAAATCGCCTACAAGGACGGAAAAATATTAAAAGGGAAAGCCTGTTATGTACATGTTGACCGCCAGGGAATTCATCTTTATCAAAGCAAAGATCATCGTCGCATCCATCGAGTTTTTATTCCGTTATCAGTAGTCAATAAATATGTTATTAATCCACCGATCGAAAAGCTTCCCGATGATCCCCGTCAGATACCGGATGCCAACCGATCTTTCAATCCAGACTCGATCAACGCGCACCTTCACAGAAACGTATCTATAGTAGAAGATATTGATAAATTAAAAGCAATACTGAATCATACATCTACCACGTCCGACGTAAACAATTTGTATTCAATTGACGACGATTTAGTCGTGAGTGAAAAAGAGTTATTCGACGCGCTTAAAATACAACACCAGGATAAAAAGAATCAACTCGGCGAAATTCTGCTTAAATCGGGGGCGATTGACAACAACCAGCTGGATTCCGCGTTAAAACTGCAGCAAAAATACCCTTATTTCAAAATTGGAAAAATTTTGGAAAAAATGGATGCAATTAGTGAAGCTGCATTAAAAAAGGCGCTGGCCATACAAAAAGAAGACACACGTAAAAGACTAGGTCAAATACTGCTGGATATGGGGGTCGTGAACCATGAAGGAATGCAACTGGCGCTTGCGCAAAAATTCGACCTGCCGTTTGTACGATTGCGTAAACTCCGTATAGACCCGTCTATCATCACGATGGTGCCGGAAAAAATTGCGTTGGCGCATAATGTCATGCCCTTGCTACTGCTGGAGCAAAGGCTTGTTATCGCCATGTCCGACCCCCTTGATTCGGAAACCATTGATCTAATCAAATTTGTTTCGGGGCACAACATAGAACTGGTTATAGCCACCCGTCCCGACATAGAGTACGCAATCGAAAAATACTATCAAGGTTCTTCAGCGGCAGAGATACTTGATGAGCTCGAGATCATTAACGCAACAGACGATATAGACGGTTCAGATATCAGAAAAGATGAACTGCTAAGCCAGGATAAACCCATTGTCAGGCTGGTCGATAACATTATTAAAGACGCAATTCACCGCAATGCTTCCGATATTCACATTCGTCCCGAAGACCCCATGGTTCAACTGGATTTTCGTATTGATGGAACCTTGGTACCGGTCCGGACATTCGCCAAACATTTGCTTCCTGCGGTAATCGGCAGAATCAAAATTATTGGCGGGATGGATATCTCCGAAAGACGACTACCCCAAGACGGCCGGTTCAGGGTAAATTTCCGGCAATCATGCGTAGATTTACGTATTTCTGTCATGCCGACAGTACAGGGTGAAAGCGTTGTTATGCGCATATTAAATACGCAGGCGGGATTGAAATCAATTGAGCAGCTTGGTTTTTCCGAGAAAGATCAATTTCTTTTTACGGACCTGTTACATAAAAGCTATGGGATATTGCTGGTGACAGGTCCTACGGGTTGCGGAAAATCGACCACGCTTTATGCCGCACTGCAAGAGATAAAAAAATCCCGAGTGAACATGATCACAATTGAAGATCCGGTTGAATACCGGTTATCAGGGATTCAACAATTGCAGGTGCATAGCTCCATCGGTTTCACCTTTGCACGCGCCCTGCGCAATATATTACGGCATGACCCTGATGTCATCATGGTAGGGGAAATTCGCGATGAAGAAACCGGCAAAATTGCAGTAGAAAGCGCATTGACCGGTCACCTGGTACTAAGCACATTACACACCAACGACTCGGCCGGTTCCATCACCCGCTTAATGGAAATGGGAATTGAATCATACCTGGTGCGATCGGCAGTGCTTGGCATTTTAGCACAACGGCTGGTGCGCAGAAATTGCCCGCAGTGCCTTGATGTCGAAGAGTTTGATCCCGATTTGAAAAAGATACTTGGCGTGGACGATAGCGAGATATTTTACCGCGGCCGTGGATGTGACAATTGCAACAATACGGGATACAAAGGCAGACTTGCAGTTTACGAATTATTACCCATTACAGAACCGATACGAAAAATTATTACTGAAGGTGTCAGCTCCGACTTAATCCACAACAAAGCCACCGAAATCGGCATGGTGCCTCTAACGGAACAGGCATTGTCCCAGGCCAGGCAGAAAAAAACATCCCTGGCCGAAGTATACCGGATACGGCTTGACTAGCCACCGGGCTAATTCTAGGTCCAACCAGTATCAACTACGCGGCAACGTGAAAACGGAAAACAACATGATAGATATTAACAATTATTTGAAACTTATGGCGGATAAAAACGCCTCGGACCTGTTTTTCAGCAGCGGGGCGCCAGTCAATATAAAAATGGAAGGCAAAACCTCGCCTGTTGGCCACAATGCACTTGAGCCTGGTGTCGTAAAACAAATCGCCTATTCCATTATGAATGAAACACAAATTAGAACATTTGAAACGACTCTGGAAATGAATCTTGCCCTATCCGTGCCGAATGTGGGGCGATTTCGGATCAACGTCTTTCGCCAGCGAGGCGAACTGTCCATGGTAGTCCGCTATATAAAATCACATATACCTACTATAGAAGAGCTGAATCTTCCAGCAATTCTCCGCCAATTGGTATTGGCGCCGAGGGGGCTTGTACTGATAGTCGGGGCCACAGGCTCAGGTAAAACAACATCGCTCGCGTCCATGATAAATTATCGAAACCAAAAAATGACCGGCCACATCCTTACCATAGAAGACCCGATGGAGTTTATACATAAAAACGTCAAATCAATTATAGATCAACGCGAAGTGGGTATTGATACGCTGTCCTATGGCAATGCGCTGAAAAATGCAATGCGGGAAGCTCCGGATGTCATACTAATCGGCGAAATTCGTGATCGCGAAACCATGCAACACGCTATATCGTACGCTGAAACAGGACATTTGTGCCTTTCCACGCTGCACGCCAATAACGCCGCCCAGACGCTGGACCGAATTATTAATTTTTTTCCCGAATCCGCCCATCACCAGTTACTGATTGACCTGTCTCTTAATCTCAAAGCTGTCGTATCACAACGGCTGGTTATAGGCCTGGATGAGAAACGGCTTCCTGCGGTAGAAATTCTTTTAAACACTCCTTATATCGCCGAAATAATCCAGAAAGGCAGTTTTGACCGTTTAACAGATGTTATGGAACAAAGTTCAGAGTCTGGAATGCAAACTTTTGACCAGGCGCTGTATCAACTCTACGAAGACGGAAAGATTTCCACCGAAGAAGCGCTTCGCAACGCAAACTCCCATAACAACCTGGCGCTTCGAATAAACCTGGCACAAGGCCACAACTCAAACAGCACCAGCGAACTATCCATTGAAGACGATAAAGCATCTGATCGACGGAACCTGAATTAATATCCACCGGCAAATGGATTTTTGTTCTCCTATACTCGAGCCATAAATAGATTTTTCAGCATTGACAATCTGCTTTTAAAGGTTTTGTCAAAGTCGATTTCTTCCCTCGCGGTTATTGCATCGACCTGATGCCGTACCAGTTGCACTGGATTGATTTTACATTTGTTGTGATAACCCAGAGCAGATGAAATACTTAATTTTAATCGACCGGTTTGAATGGGTTTAGGTAAATATCGATAAACCTGG
Source organism: Gammaproteobacteria bacterium (assembly GCA_036507695.1). GTDB lineage: Bacteria > Pseudomonadota > Gammaproteobacteria > SZUA-152 > SZUA-152 > JAKEGK01. Next base: position 9,018 of record DATCIR010000106.1, on the reverse strand, counting down.
CCCTGATTGATTAGCGAGATAGCCACGTTGGCATCCGCGCCATCGGTAACCACAACCGAAAGAACCAGTGGATAGGCTTTTTTCAGGCTCTTAATAAGCGTAGCGCAATTGTAGTCGTTTTTACCGATATCCGTAACAACGACGGAAATATCCTCTTTTTGCAGTAATTCTATTGCAATGTTGATATTGTTTGCCGAGTAAATCGAATATCCATCACCAAACAGCTTGTTTACCAGCAATGCGGCACTATCGTCGAATTTAGGATGCAGTACCAAAATACCTTGCTTCTCGTCATTTTCATTCACCGGCTTGCTAATTGTAGGCATGGTGTCCGCTGCAAACAATCGCATGGCTATATCCATCGCTCCAGACACCTTTTCCAAGAGTTCCTGATTTTGCCAGGGCTTGGTAATATACCGATAGACTTCACCTTCGTTTATAGATGCTACAATGGCATCCAGGTCCGCATAACCGGTGAGTAACATCCCGATCGTGTTCGGAGAGATCTTCTTTATCTCATGCAACAAATTGACCCCGGTTATCACCGGCATGCGTTGGTCGCTGACCACTACGTGAATCGGCATTTCCTTTATCATGGACAGCGCTTCAGCGCCACTTGTTGCTGTATAAACCTCGAATTTACTTTTGCTTGCAAACAGCATTTTTAGTGAACGCACCACGCGTATTTCATCATCGACAAACAGTATATTTGGTTTTGCCATGGTGATACCTGCTTAAGCGATTTTTTCAAAAGATTGAGGGGCCGTAATATCAATTACATTCGAGACTCGTATCGGCAGGATGATTAAAAAGTTCGAACCAACACCTTCCTTTGAAAGTAACTTGATAGCACCCTTATGTTCTTTGATAATGCTATGGGAAATGGATAATCCAAGACCGGTGCCTTGGCCCACGTCCTTGGTGGTAAAAAAGGGTTCAAATAGGTGTTTTTGAACTTCCTCGCTCATTCCCGTGCCGTTGTCCTTAATCGATACGAATACGCTATTCTTACTCGCGCCGGTTTTGATCGTAATCACTCCCTGTTTATCCACATCGCGAATAGCGTGAACAGCGTTGGTAATAATATTGAGAAATACTTGATTGATTTGGGAAGGAGAGCACAGCGTATTGGGCACATCGCCGAAATCCTTTTTTATGGTGGCGACGTGTTTATAGGAGTTGTAAGCGATTTTTAATGTGCTCTCAATACCGTCGTTCACGTTGAATTCGTGTTCTCGGGAACGATCCATGCGGCTGAAATCCTTTAAGTTTACAACGATATCGGAAATCTGTTCCAAGCCGTACTTTGCATCTGTTAGCAAATGTTTTGATTCTTTAAGCAGGTCGTTCTTACTTAAATTAGAAACATGGTCATTAACCACGAGGACCTGAGAATTAATGGACTCCTCATTGGCGGACGGGCTGCGCATCAACTCGCAGAATTTGACAAAATCACCGATCACTTCTTCGACGTTGCCCATTAGGTCATGAATGATTTCTATATTGCTGTGTACATAGCCGAGCGGTGTATTGATTTCGTGGGCCACTCCCGCGACCATTTGTCCCACGGCGGCCATCTTTTCGGATTGCACAAGCTGGATTTGTGATTCCTTCAGCTTACGTGTTCTTTCTTCAACTTTTTGCTCCAGGTTTTCATTTGCCGTAACCAGCGCGGTATTGGCGACATTTAGAGCCCGGTAACTAGTCTTTAATTTTAGGCCGAAAACAATCAAGACCAATACCAAGAACGTCGAGTAGGACATTAAGGCGATACGGAAAGACTCTATGGTAGCCAACCGTTTGTTGTGAAAAGCGTTATAACTCGCTGCCAATTTTTCGATGGCGTTTACCGTCGGTGTAGCAATCGCTTTATCCAAAAGCTCCTTAGTAACATCAACACGTTCAAGAATTACTTTGGCATGATTGGTAAAACGGATTAAAGCATTCGTAAGTTCGCTATTGTTGCTTTTATCCGATGCAAACAATGCGTTAACCTGGGTTTGCAAATCGTCCTTAACGTTAGTGTCAGGTAACAGGATATAGGCGTATATTCGTCCGGATATATTCTTTACCGAGACCTGTAATGCTATGTTTTTAGCCGCTTCCGCCTGATTAATCAACTCCTTTTCCGCTGTTGGCAAAAATCGAATTGAGTTTCGTAAAATCGCATGACCTGATTTGAAAAGCTCAATGTTTTGATCTTTCTCTTTAATCTTTTCGAATAAATCTTCGAGTAACTGATTGATTTCAGAAAACCCGTCATTGCTATCCGCAAGTTCACTTTTGGATAATTTAGTTTTGACGCTGCGAATCTGCGGTAATACTTCGGCTAACGGGTCGAAGTCTTGATTCAATGCGGCACGCGTTTTCAGGGCTTCGGCGCTCCAATCGGCATCGATCCTTAGCAGGTCACGTAGCGCTGTGATTGTATTTGTGTATAATTCCACGTTCACAGAACTGGTTTTCACATAGAGAAAGATCAAGATGGAGAATGCGGCGATAACCAGCAGGCTTGAAAAATATTTGTTGCGCCACATTTTAATTGCCCCCTTTATTAGGCATTTCACCCACCAGGGACTTCAAAAAAGCAATGATTGAATTTTTATCCTCATCAGAGCCGGATCGTCCTAATTGATATTCAAACATTACATCGACCGCGTCTCGCAGGGTTTTTGCGGAACCATCATGAAAATAAGGCGGGGTAAGCGAGACAAGCCTCAAGCTGGGTACTTTGAACGTAAACTTATCATATTCATTCCCGGTAACATTGAATCTCCCGAAGTCTTCCTTGTTGATGTTGCCCCGGGTTTTAAAGTAGTCTTTCATGACGCCGAATTTTTGAAACATATTACCTCCTACGTTTACTCCTTGATGGCAGGAGATGCATCCGTAGGATTTAAATAGTTTATAGCCATGTTTTTCATTTTCAGTTATAGCGTCTTCATTGCCTCGCAAGTATTGATCAAACCGGGAGTTGGGTGTGGAGAGTGAGCGTTCAAAAGTCGCGATGGCGTCCACGATGCTATCGGGTTGGATGCCTTCTTTCCCATAAATTTCCTTGAACTTGGCTGGATAATTCGCATCCTTATTGAGTTTATTAATGACCTCATCCCAATTGGAGCCCATTTCAATGGGGTTGTGAATGGGACCTTCCGCCTGCTGCTCCAGTGTTTCGGCACGGCCGTTCCAGAACTGCCGGAAATTAAAGCCGGTGTTGTAAACGGTTGGGCTATTGATTCCGCCCACACTGGAATTGATTCCCGTTGAATATTGTTGTCGATCGGTACCGCCTTTTTTTAGGTCATGGCACGAAGCGCAAGCAATCGTATTGTCATGGGACAAACGCTTGTCATGAAATAGAGCGTTTCCCAGCGATACCTTACGTTGATCCAGTTCAATTTCTAATGGTATGGGCCGAATGGGTTCGTTTGCTGCCGAACTGGCCACGACATTACCGGAAAAATAAAACATAAAATAAAACATAAAGACGAGTGCGACTAATTTTTTATCCATAGACCAATACCCTATGTTTCCAAGTTACAAAGGAGGTGGATACATCAAATAGCAACACGAAAAAATTAGAATTTTCTTAATTAAATAGTCGTTGCCGTTATTATTGTTATTGATTGTTATTGTTGTTCCTAAATCCGTAAGTTCGCGCTGTAGCTGTAAAGGTTCGATTTTAGTCAGCCGGATATATCAAGCCGATATGTGCGACTGAGGCCGTACCTGTACCCGTTACCCGTACCTATACCACCGGGCGCGAATTCCGTCCTTTTCCTGCCAATTAAGCGTGGATTAAGGTTGAGTTCAGGTTGTTGTGTTAGCAACGTTGGAGTTTAAAAAACGAAGCCGGATATGTCAATAGATTATGCGGGTGTACAATATTATTATTACCCGCGTTCGGCGTAGGCGCGTAATTGATTGTATTGTTGAACAAAGCCGTTACGCGGCGGAAATAATACCCTTCATGAAATAGAGATAATTCTTCCGCCAGCCGGGGTCAAGAAGCTAAAATAACTTCGAGCTGCTTTGCGGTAGCTTTACATAAATCAACAAGTTTCAGTTTACGCACCCGGTTTCTCAGTTGCGGGTGCCGGATCAGATCCGCACCAGTCACCCATCGGGATCTCGGTGAATTTAACGCTGTTCACCCCAAGCCTGGGAGCCTGTCGGACTTAGGCGATCGTCAGTCCCAGAATATCGCCGATTCCAGGAACTTGCTTAAGTCCCACAAATTCAGGCGCTAACTTCATCTGCTTCATCACCACCTTCTCAATCTCAACAACCGGTTGGTGCAAGGCTTGAATCATGCGCGAGTTAGCTTTCATCTCCCATTGCCGGTTTGCATCCTCCAAACTGGGCAACAAATAGATACTTCCTGCGTGAACGCCTTGAATCACGCGGCTACTGGCCGCTCAACGTGTGCGTTACGTTTGCGCAATAGGCCTCTCGCCGCCCGATCCCTGGCGCGCGGCCCTCGCCTCGTTCCCATCGGCGAAACCGCAAACGCGCCATCCTTGGCGCGCGGCCCTCGCCTCGTTCCCATCGGCGAAACCAATAACCGGCAGCCTGCTCTCGACACCGCTCATGCCACGTCCCCGCGCAGCAGACGCAACAGATCGGCGCGCGCCAACAGCGAGCCGGTGATGCGGTTCTTGTATTCCTCGCGAATTCCGCGTGCCAGGATGGAGATCGAGATGCTAATACCAGGCATGCCCAGCGCCCACAGGAACCAGTTCACCGGCGCGTCGGTGCGGAAGCCGGCGTAAACCATGAGATACAGTGGCCAGCTGAACAGCAGGCCACGCAGAGTGTGTTTGGCGGTAAGCAGCAGCGCGGCGAGTCGCCGGCGGCGGCGTTGCTCGCGGGAGGAGTAAACGCTGTTGAAGACCGCCTGGGCGAGTTCGTGCTTGGGAATGCGCCGTCGTTCTCGGGGCATGCCAGCATGATAGCAAAAAAGGCCGCTGCGGGAAACGCGCCCGGCACCGGGTGATCGTTGACCCGTGGCGGGCCAATGGAAATGCGGAGTGTGCGGTCAGGCCGCGCCACCAACGGCCAAACGCAACGGCAAATAAATGTCGGTCAGCAGTTCAGTGGGCGGCGTTTCGCGCGGGTTGTTGAGGTACTCCTCGAATACCGGCGCATCGCCCGCTTCCCGGCCCGATTGCACCAGCCAGGTTCCATACAACCATTGGTAGGCAGCCGGCATGTCGGCGTACGGCCCCTTGTGCCGGAGCACGGCATAGGGGCCTGTGGCAATGTCCGCGACCTCCACCGGAGGCTCGATGGCAACCGGCTGATTCAGCACCACGCCCGCCCGTGAACGGAGCTGGTCCTCCGCGACCGCCGCCGGGTCGTCGTAATAGATGCCCAATACCCGGTTTCCCGGCACCATCCGCTGGCGCGCCGCCAGCCAGCCGTAGAGCAAATCAAACGCCTTGCCGATCTGCATATAAGGACCGGTGTGGCGGATGGTCACGGCCTTCATGGCCGGAATGGTCTTGATCGTCACGTCGTACATGCCAGGCTCCTTGTCGCGCAGCGGCGGTTGAAATTGGACATGGCTGCCGTTTTTCCGGTATTGCGCCGGCGGCAGGCCATAGACAGATTTGAAAACGCGAGTGAACGACTGCAGGTTGTCGTAGCCGGATTTCCCGGCCACCTCTTCGATCGGCATCGAGGTCTGCGCCAGGTAGCCCGCAGCACGATGCAGGCGCAGGCGTTTCACGGTCGCGGCGATGGTTTCGCCGTTCAGCGCGTGGTAGACCCTGTGCCAGTGATACGGCGACAGGTGCGCCACCTCGGCGAGCTTGTTGAGGTCGATTTCCTCATCGAGGTGATCGTAGATGTAGCGGATGACCCGGCTCAAACGCTCCGTGTAATCCGTTCGCCTGCCGGAATGCTCCATCGCCACGCCTCCCAGAATGACCAAGGCAACCTTAGCACAGGGCGATTTGACAAATCTTGCGGAGTTGCGGGGCTAGTGCCCATCCATCACCACGCCCACCTGCGGCATGGCGGCGAGGCCGGTGGCGCGGGCGTGCTCCTCGAAACCGCGGTTGCGCCAGAAGAACGCGCCCGGCATGGTGGTCGGGATCACCAAGGCGTAGAACAGCATGCGGCCGACCACGGCGACAGCGACGATGATGGCGAATGCGAACGACCATGCCACAAGCCCCGCGGCGCCGACAGGCGCGGTGACCAGCAATGCCGCGAGCGTCGCGAGCGCGAAGCCGAGGACCGCGTTGCGGGTCTGATAGGCGTAACCGAAGGTGGTCGTTTGTTCATAGTGCGAGGCGGCGCCCTCCCCGCCCGCGCGCCTGAGATCGCGCGCGTGGAACCAGAGGCCGATGCCTTCGAGCGCCAGACCCGCCAGCATTGGCGCCGCGAGATAAACCGGGACGCCGGCGAAACCCGTGCCGCTCGCCCACGCCACCAGCACCTGCACTGCCGCGACCACCAGCGCCCCGAGGGCCAGCATGCTGCCGTAGAAGCTGGTTAGCACCTGCCAGTGGTTCCAGAACGGCCGCGCCGGGATGCGGTAGATGCGGTGCATGAACCACAGCGCCGCGAGACCGGCCACGACGGTGGCCCAGCCGATCGCCGGCGCGAGCGCCGCGACCGTGCCGGCCGGCAGCCAGCTGGTGAGCACCGGCACGCCGGTAAGCAGCGTGTAGGCGCCGAGCAGGTTGTAGAACACGGCGATGCCGGCCACTTCGCGCGACACCGGCGACCAGCGCAGATTGTTGAAGGCGCGATAGAAACGGTGCGGGCGGCCGAGATGCAGCGTGGACAGCACCAGCGCGAAGGTCTCGATGCCGATCAGGCCGAACAGGAACGCCGGATAAGCGATCGGATTCCTGGCCGCCGTGAGCAACTCGACGCCGAACAGCGGCGCCAGGAACAACAGTGCAAACGCACCGACCACGGCCTGCGAGATGAGCGTGAACACCACCAGCGGATTTTCGCGGGTGCTGAGTTTCTTGAGGCCCCAGCCGCGCGCGCGGCCGTCGTCGTCCACCGCCGGGCGATGCAGGCCGCCGGCGCCCTGCTCCGCCTTCACATATTGAACCGGCATGCTGTCCGGGCGGGTCAGCTCGCGCGGCAGGCTTTTCACCTGCTGGAAGCGGATATTGGGATGGGTGATGTCGGGTGTCGGGAAACCGGGGATGCGGGTCTCGGCCTGCACACGGTTCGCGGGCATGGTTTCAATGATGCCGAAGTCGAGCGCGCCCGCGAGACAGGCAGAGACACACGCCGGCTTGAGGCCCACTTCCAGGCGATCGACGCACATGTTGCACTTCGACACATGTCCGGCCTGGGTGTCGAGCTGCGGGGCATTATAAGGACAGACCCAGGTGCAGTAACCGCAGCCGAAGCAGATGTCCGGGTCCTGCAACACCGCGCCGTACTCGGCGTACTTGGTGTAGGCGCGCGTCGGGCAGCCCTTGAGGCACACCGGGTCGTCGCAGTGGTTGCAGGCCATCGAAATGTTGAGCCGCTGGTAGGACGGCCACGAGCCGCCCTCGACATAACCGACCGAGCGGAACGCGATGTGCGCCGGCAGGTTGTTCTTCTCCGAGCAGGCCGCCTCGCAGGCGTGGCAGGCGATGCAGTTGTCGGCGGTGAAGAAGAAGCCGTGCTGCTTGTAGCGGTTGGGATTCTCGGCAATGGCCGGATCGCCATTGATACGCAGCGACTGGCCGCGCAGCACATCGTCTTCCGGCACGGTCTCGATCGGCTGGCCGTAACGGTTCGTTGTCGGATGCGGGGCATCCGGCACGTAGGCATAGGCGGGTTCTTTTGGTCTTGGTTTAAACATAAAAGATCATTGAACCGCCAAGGACGCCAAGAAAATCGATTTCAAGTAAAAAGATACTCATAGACATGTCTCAGTTACCTTGAGCATTCCGGGCATAGCAGTTTCATCCCATACTCCTTGGCGTTCTTGGCGTCCTTGGCGGTTCATGCCTGTTTAATACGACCTTGCCGCGACGTTCTGCTTCGCCGCTGCGTCCTGGTCAACGGCGCGCTCGATGCGCACCGCGCACTGCTTGTAGGCCGGTTGGCGCGAGTGCGGGTCGAGCAGGCCGAGCGAGACACGGTTGACGCACTCATGGAAGTGGAACGGGATGAACACGCTGTCCGGCGCCACGCGCTGGGTGAGCTGCACCATGACCACCGCATCGCCGCGCCGTGACACCAGGCGCGCATATTCGCCGTGGCGGATGCCGAGCCGGGCACCGGCATCCGGGTTCATTTCCATGTACGGCGTCGGCGAGAACTTGTTGCCGTTGCCGACCTTGCCGGTGCGGGTGCGGGTGTGGAAGTGTTCGACCACGCGGCCGGTGTTGAGCCAGAACGGGTATTCGCCGTCCGGGCGCTCGTTGTTGTCGATGAACGGCAGCGCGATGAGTTTGGCCTTGCCGTTCGGATACTGGAACACGCCATCGGCATACAGGCGCGGCGAACCCTTGTCGGCGCCGTCGGTGCACGGCCATTGCAGGCCACGGCTCTGCTCGATCCTGGCGTAGCTCATGCCGGAGATGTCGAGGAACCGCCCCTTGGAGAGTTGCTTCATCTCGTTGAACGCGCCCTCGGCATTCTCGGGAAAGCGCATCTTGCGGCCCTGCTCGAAGCGCTTCGCAACCTCGTTGAAGATCCACAGATCTGGCTTGGAGTCGCCGTGCGGCTTGCACACATTGCGGATCAGGTTCACGCGCCGTTCGGTGTTGGTGAAGCAGCCTTCCTTCTCCGCCCATACCGCCGCCGGCAGGAAGACATGTGAATACTCGTTGGTCTCGACATCCCGATAGGCATCCTGCACTACCAGGAATTCGAGCTTCTCCAGGGTCTTGCGGATGCGCGCGGTGTTCGCCATCGAGGTCATGGGATTGGTGGCGATCAGCCACAGGCCCTTGATCTGGCCGGTTTCGATGGCCGGCAGGATGTCGGTCATGAACAGACCGCGCTGCTTGGGGAAGAACTCCGGGTCGATGCCCCAGAATTTGGCGA
>DATCIR010000105.1:0-23672 GCA_036507695.1 Gammaproteobacteria bacterium | reverse complement strand
CACTGCGCCGGCGCGCAACGAGCTCGTGTCCAATCGGGAATCACGCGGGGCCGCTCAAAATGGCGTCGCACAGAACGGCATTGAAAGTAGTGAAGCTGCTGGTGTGCCGCCGTTTATGGCGACGATCGGAAAAAAGGCGCCGTTGGCGCCCCTGATGCTTATTCTTTTAGGCATTATATTGGGAATCCTGGTATTTAAATGGATGCGGCGGGGTGCGTATAAAAGCTCTGTATTCTAGGCAAATATAGGCTCCGCAAATAAAAAGCCATCTTATGCTGACCGCTGCGCAGTATTAAGTTTATGCCCTGCCGTATTTTGTCTCTACGGCGATTCCGATGTCCCTCAGCACAGCCGTTGGCAGAACGCCTCCCGCGCAAATAATTACATCGTCATTTGGTATGTCGATCTCGCGTCCCTGGTAGAGTACGCCAACGTCGCGGTTACCAATCCGTTTCACATTGGATTGCATAAGAATTTGTACTTTGCCGGCTTTTGCCGCTTCATCGATGGCGGATATATTACGCGGATTCGCATCTTGAAACGCGGTGCCGCGATAGGAAAGCGTGACTTTCGCGTTGGATTCTTTCGACAGGCTCAGCGCGGCTTCCAAGGCACTATTACCGCCCCCCACAACCAGTACGTTATGATTACGATACTGGATAGGGTCATCGAGGCGGTATACTACTTTACTGCTTTCTTCCCCGGGAACTCCGAGCTTGCGTGGTGTGCCGCGGCGTCCGACTGCCAACAAAACTGTTTTGGTATGATAAGCTCCTTTTGGAGTCGTTACGACATAACCGTCATGGATTCGGTCCACTTTCTCCATATGCTCCTTGGCATGGATCCTGATGCCGGATTTATGCTCCGCGTCACGCCAGAAATTCACCAGGCCTTCCTTGCTGATTTCCCCGAGTTTAACCTGGCCAATAATGGGTAGCTTGAGCGGAGCTGTCATAACAATTTTGCCGCGGGGGTAGTGCGCCACCGCACCCCCCAGTGTCTCCTGCTCGATGGTCACATACTTCAGGTTATGCTCGTGCGCATATAGCGTTGCTGAAAAGCCAGCGGGGCCCGCGCCAACAATGACGACATCGTAAGGCGCCCTGCTGTCAATTGTGCTTACTGATTTGGTAATGCTTTCCATGGCCTGGCGCCCTTGCTCAACCGCGTTGCGAATCAGTCCCATACCGCCCAGTTCACCGGCAACGAAAACGCCAGGCACATTCGTTTCAAAATTTGGCTGTAGATTAGGGATATCAACGCCGCGTTTCTCTGATCCAAGCACCAGAGTTATGGCTTCCGTTGGGCATGCGCTTTTACACGCGCCATGGCCAATACAATGTGACGGGTTAACCAGCTGTGCTTTCTCATTGATAATGCCCAATACATTCCCTTCAGGACATGCATCAACGCAGGTTGCGCACCCCAGGCAAATATTCTTATCAATGAACGGGTGCAGTGACGTGGGTTCGAAAAAACCGGCCGCTTGCGATTGCGCGAGAAGTTTTCGTGCCCCCTGTTCTTTTTTACCTTTAATTTTTCGATAAATGATCCATGACAATACAATGGGAATCGCGTAGATCAGGATCTTGGGCAAATCCTGTAGACCGGTTACCGAAAGCAAATAGAGCAAATCAGCAATAAACTGAGAATTATTTTCCATACAACATTAACGGGGCATTACGTATTTTTCTGTACCTTGTTTTCTGCAATGGTTGATTTGCTTGACATGGTGTTGGCCTGGATAAGCGTTAACTTGATGTTACAGGGACGACAAAAGATGTTGTACTAGCAATGTTCCCGCGTTGTCAACCAATTAAGGGCGGAAGATGGCGTATACCGCAAGTTTTGGAATTAATATGATGATTTATTGAGTGTAATGCCAAATACAGTTGGCACAGCCAGAGTACGCTTGGCCTTTGAAGCCAGGGTAAAGCACGCATCCGCTGGATTCGGCGTACTCGGGGTTTACTCACACAATCTGCTAATAGTGAGATTATCCAAAAAGGGAAGATTCAGCTGATTCAGGAATATTCCCATCGATTTCGGCCGATAATTAAAATTTATAATAACAAGGGTCAATAACGGGATTAAAGATGATTAAGCCGGAGTGCCAGGCCTTGCGGCGCAGGGCGGTCAAGCGTAAATCGAAAATTCCATAATAAACAAGGCAATAAAATCTAGTCAGCAAGTAATAAAAAAATCATATTCATTATGCTAACTCTAGACCAACCCCTATTTCAGAAATTCCGAAGATAGTTGTTTAGCTCAGAATAAGGGGTTTTTACGTAGTTTGGAATTTTGCATTGACATTCACGTGTTCAACGTAGTTTACTTATGCACAGTGCGTAAAAACTCCAAAATATTTATGGAATTAGCGTAACTACCACACCCGTTCTATTCTGTCTCGCGAGGTGATTTATCAGGTCTCAAAACAGGATGGAGCAGCATGTTTGTACGTAGTTTGTGGTCCAGTGATAGAGTAATCTTTAAGTCGAATTCAATGTCCGCATTAAAGATTTATATACTGGTCAAGGTTTCCAGGATTATCTGGTTTCCGGCGCATCAGTTAAATGATGTTTTAGGCAGAATGTCTGCCTGATTTTTTGAACGGCTGTAAGTAACTTTGAAATCAACTTGAAGAGTAACAAACCACATGTCGACGGAAAAAAATATGGCCGCATTGGCTAAGCAACCCCTGGTGATTGCGGTTTTTCTCATTGCCGTAGCGATTGTTGTCGTTTGGGTTAATGAGAAACCGGCTTCTTCAAATTCTCAAGCAGCATTGAATACTGCGGCCGCTACGGAATCGGCAAATCCTTCGACAGCGGCAACCAATGACGCGCCGCAACTTAAGCCGCAAATTCCGGGGCAAAATACCCCGCGTATAGTGGCCAATATGAATCAACAACAGCCTGGCGGTGTTTCCGCGCCGGGCCTGGAATCGCTGGTAAAAGGTTTGGAAGACAAAGTTGCGGCTGACCCGGCAAATGTCAGCAACCGGCTGCTGTTGGCGCAAACCTACAATGAATTGGGTATGCAGGATAAAGCGCTTGCTGAAATGAAGACCCTGCAGAAAGCAAATCCGCAAGACAATCAAATTAATCTTATTTTAGGTTCTATGTTAAGCCGCAGCAGCGATCAGGAAAAAGTGAAAGAGTCGTTGGCGTTGCTGGACAAAGCGGCGGCCGACAAAACGATCCAGCAGTATCTGGTGCATATGCACCGCGGGGAAGCGTTGATTCGGCTGCAGGACCATAAGGGTGCGCTGAAACAATGGAAACTGGCGTTGCAAACCATGCCGCCTACCGACAACCGGCGCGGCGTATTAGAGCAGCGTATCAGCGAATTGTCCGCAATGGGCGACAAGCAACCGGAATCGCAGGCAGGCGGTTAAAGCAGGACGCTAAAGTTAGTGCTGTAAGCAATGTTGAATTTTAGATCTCGATTTATTCGTGGGTGGCTAAAAATTGATTTCCGTCAAAGATACGCAATTTGCTGTTGGTTATGGCGTTAAGGTTTTATTGGGGCGCAAATGACGACTAAAAGTAAGATAACGGAACCGGTGGTGAAAACTCGAAAAATCCTGGCGCCGGATGCGGAATTAAAAGCGCAATTGACATCTCACAAAGCGCCGGTAGCGTTGCCGGGACAGGCGCAGCAATTGAAAAAAACATCCCAGGCGGAAATTGGCGCTATAAAGCCTGTTAACAACGCATCAGCCCGCCGGGAAAAAGCTATCACCCAAAAGCCGAGTATTGCTACTGAAGCGCCCACAGCCAGGCCGGCAATTTCAACAACACCGGCTTCCAGGCCGCGTAATTTGCGTGCGGGAAGTACGGCGGTCAGCACGTCGCCGGTCGCCACAACGAAAAAAACGCAGGCCCAATTAGCCCGGGAAAAGCTTGCCGCTGCCGCGGCGAAGCGCATGCATATCGACGCACAAGACAAAGTGCAAGCAACACTCGCCAAAGCACAGGCGGCGCAAGCCCAAGCAAAAGCACGCGCCGCGAAAGCCGAGGCCAAACTACAAAGCCAAGCTAAAGCGCAGGAATCGCAGGGATCACAGGAATCAAAAGTACGCGCCAATGTGCAAGCCAATGGTATTCAGCAATCCGCTTCGCCATCAAAGCAGCAACCCACCGATTCGGCCAACCAGCCGGCCGGCCAGCCGCCTGGCAAACCCGCAAATCAGATGGTTGTGGTGGCTCCTCAGGAGCGTGACTCCCGAAGCGACAAGCGGCAGGAGAAGCATGGCAAGCAGGAGGCTGGCGAGGAAGCGAAAAAACCGCCGATAATCACCGCAACCGCCTTGCTCGCCGCCAAATATCCCAATTATGTTGCGGATCACAATGATCTTCGAACCAAGACGGAATCACGGGTGGTGTTTTTCGTGTCTTCCTTGATTCTGGCGCTGATTGCCTTTGGATGGATGCAGTGGACCAGCATCAACTTTCAAGCGGGTGGTGATTTTACTTACAATTCGGGTTTGGTCGGCGGTATCGCAATGGCGCTGGTGTTGATTTATGCGCTACGAAAACGCGTCCGTTCGATGCGTAAAGCCGGGACTATGGAGTTTTGGTATTACTATCATTTGCTAGGCGGCGTGTTAGGCCCGCTAGTCATCGTCTTTCACTCGGGATTTACCATCAAATCCATAAACAGCGGCGTGGCCTTGTTTACCATGATTGCCATTGTATTAAGCGGATTATTCGGCCGGTATATTTATACGCGTATCGGTTTTAGCCTGCATCGGAAATTGCTTTTGGTTAAAGAACTAGAAACACAATTGCTGGACATGTTGCACAGTTATGATTCACCCGTTGGGGAGAGAATCGAGAGGCGGTTATCGAATTTCGCGTTATCTTGTTTAACCGGGCCGCGTTCCATCATAAAGTTGCCGATGCGGCTGATTGCCGTCCGCGGATCAGCGGCTGCCTGTTACGTCAAGGCGTCTGCCGAATTAGCCGCGATGAATAAGTCCGTTGCGAACCGTGAAAATTTGCGTGGCGCCGGAGCCAGAGACCGTTTAAACGCTGAAAAAGAGCAGTTACGGGAATACATAGGTTCCGTGTCCAATATTGCTCTGGCGCATATGTTTGAGCGGATTTTGGTGAAGTGGCGGATATTGCATATTCCGTTGCTATACATTTTGGTGATTACGAGCTTATTTCATGTATTAGCGGTTCATATGTATTGATTGGGAGCATAGGGAAGTTGAGCCGCGGATTTTTCTTCATGAAATGGGTGGCGATGGTTGTGGTGCTTATGGGAGCGATTGCAACATCTTGGGCGGCGGTCACGCCCATGGAGCGCGTCGAAGGGCTGGTTATGCCTGGCGAACTGGTGCAAGGGCACGCACGTTTCGAAACCAAATGCGATAAATGCCACCAGACATTTGATAAAACCAAACAAACGAGCCTGTGCCGTGACTGTCACGAACAAATTGACATTGATGTTAAAAAGCAAAAAGGGTTTCACGGCAAAATCCACGATGCCGACAAACGCGAATGCAAATCCTGCCATACCGATCACAAAGGCCGTGAGGCTGATATTGTTCAATTGGATCATGAAGTATTTGACCACTCGCGGACCGAATTCGAATTGAGAGGCACGCATCAATCACTGACCTGCGATAACTGCCATAAAAAACCCAAATTCTTCCGAATACCGAAATATGACTGCATAGATTGTCATGAGGAAGACGATTCCCATAAAGGGCGCATGGGGCGCAAGTGTAACAATTGCCATTTTGAAGCGGGCTGGCTGCCGGCGAACTTCAATCACGACAAGACGGATTTTCCGCTGCGTAATGCTCATCAGGACGTGAGCTGCCAGTATTGCCATGTCAATGAGCGATACTTGAAAACGCCGAAAAACTGCTATTTTTGCCACTATCTAGATGATGTTCATAAAGGTGACAGAGGGGTTAAATGCCATCAGTGCCATCATGATGAGAAATGGGCGCGCATCGAATTTGATCATGATAAGGATACAAATTTTAAATTAAACGGCACTCATAAAACCGTGCTGTGTAAAGATTGCCATGAAGGCAATATGTTCAAGGAAAAAACCAAAACTGCCTGTTTTGCCTGCCATGAAGGGCAAGACTCGCATTACGGGAAAAACGGTAAACGGTGTGATGGTTGTCATACCGAGAAAAGCTGGCGGGAAATTCGTTTCGATCATGACAAGGACACCAGCTTCAAGCTAAAAGGCGAACATAAAGAGCAGGCCTGCGAAGCCTGTCATAAGGGTGATATATTCAAGGTGAAAACACCGGTTGAATGCGCCGAATGCCACCGCCTTGATGACGCCCATGATGGCCAGCAAGGCGAGAAATGCACGACGTGCCACAACGAAAATGGCTGGACCAAAAAAGTGGTGTTTGATCATGATATTACGAAATTTCCCTTGCATGGCACTCACCAGGTCGTTAGTTGCGAGGATTGTCATACGTCGGAACGATTCAAGGACGCCGAATTTCGCTGCGTGTCGTGCCATGAGAAAGATGATGTGCATAAGAAAAAACTGGGTAAAAATTGTGAGTTGTGTCACGGTCCGGCGGACTGGTTAATCTGGCTGTTCGACCATAACACGCAGACGGACTTTCCCCTGGACGGGAAGCACGAAGGCCTTGATTGCCATGCTTGTCATACAAGACCGGTAAAGGACAAGATTGAATTGCCAAACAATTGCTTTGGTTGCCATGAAAAAGACGATAACCACGCCGGGCAGTTAGGACGGCAGTGTGAAAGGTGTCACGTCACGAAGTCGTTCAAAACCATTAGAATTAAGGATAAAAAATAGGTTTAGTTTTATCGCCATGACAGGTTATACTGTTATAACCGATTGATTGAGTAATGGATCTGGTTGTGTAAGTGTGAAAAAGGAAGAAGTTAGACTTGGGGGCTTGGATAGAATGAGAGGTTGGAATATTAAAAAATTCGACTTTTTGTTGTTTTATTCATCTACGCCAGAACTGTGAATAGAAGATGGAGTTTTGGCAAACCAAAACGCCTCAAGTAGCCGATGCCGGTAATTGACGGGTAAACTGGTGTTGACTTGCTCGGCCGGTAGCGAATGAAGTAATTGCCCGGTAAGTATTCGGTAATAGTTATTTTCAACGTTGCCTGGCGCCTTTGGTATTTCAGGAAAGGTATTTCAGGAACGGTATTTCAGCAACCGGAAATACCGACAAAAATATTTTAGGGAAGCTCTGAACAAGTCACTTTTCGTCACCCCGGCGAAAGCCGGGGTCCAGCTAAATCAATACCTTTCTGGATTCCGGCCCCGGCTTACACCATGCCGGGGCATGCTTTAAAAGACACCGGAATGACTTAATCAGAGGTTTCTTAGATAAAAATTAACTGCCGCAGCAGGGTGTCGCAGTGACAAACGGCCAATCCCGGACGTGTTATTCGTGAAGGAGCCGGCTTGCGTCTTGCCGCTGTATTTTAAGCGCCTGGCAACGCAACAAACTAGCTAGCCAAAGCGCGCTAAAGGCTACTACTAAAGACTACTACTAAAGACTACTACTACAGACGGTGTTATTGAGCAATGATGGCCATGCGGGTAGAACAAACATTCGAGTTTTAACACATTGGGGCATTAAACGATACGCGCCATGAAAGAAATAAGAAACAGAATCGATAACGTGCCAGTCAAGAACAAAGTGCCAGTCGAGGCCGGCAGAAAAGTTTCTCATGATGGAATTGCGAAGAAATTTTGGAGGTTTACGATGTTTAGTGGGCCACGGCGTTTGTATAGTAAACGGAATTCTCTGCTGAATAGCCTTCTGAGTAGTTTGTTGTTGCTTTGCGCCTGGTTAATGTTGCCGGTAACCAGCTCGGCGGAAATTGCCACGCTCGATGAGTTTAAGGCGCTTGGTGAAAAGTTTGATCATCTAACCACGGGGTTTGCGCTTACCGGGGAGCATGCAAGATTGGATTGCGGGGAGTGTCACATCGGCGGCGTATTTGAAGCGTTGCCGCGCGAGTGTGATAATTGCCATGATGATGTGATCGCCGCCGGTAAACATTCCACCCACATTCAAACCTCCCAACCTTGTGACGTCTGTCATGGCACCGGTTCATTTCTTGGCTCGGCAATAATGGATCACAGCACTATCAGTGGCAATTGTGTTACCTGTCATGACGGCGTATCCGCGACAGGCAAGCCGCCAACGCATATTGCATCCAGCAATATTTGTGATGCATGTCATACCGTCAACTCGTGGACCTCAGGGCTTTCCGTCGACCATGATCATGTGCTGGGTAACTGCAGCGGGTGTCATAACAACGTGGTCGCGGTGGGCAAATCACCGACGCACATCGCCACAACGGATATTTGTGAGGCCTGCCATCAGCCGACCGGTGATCCCAGCTGGCCCTATTATATTGTGGATCATGGCCACGTCATTGGCACCTGTTCTTCGTGCCATCTTACCGATCTGCCTGCCGGCCATATACCCATCCAGACGGAGTGTAATGCGTGTCATGGAGTAGCGCCTACCCCCTGGTCGGACATGGCTGCTTTTGATCACGCGGTTGTTCAGGGGCTGGCATGCGCCACTGTCGGCTGCCATGCGAACGACAAGACTGTGGACCACCCAACTACCACCAATCTCTGTGACGCCTGTCATCAGGCAGGTGTGTCCTGGGTAATTACATCTCCACAAGCCGTGGATCATGGTCAGGTAATTGGCACCTGTTCTTCGTGCCATCTTACCGATATGCCAGCCGACCATATTCCTATTAATCAGGAGTGTAATGCGTGTCACCAGGTGCCGCCCCGTGTATGGACGGATGTTATTGCGCCCTAATGGCTCACTGCTATGCAGGACGGCAGTGTGTATTCAAACCGGTTGCCGTTGCCGTCCACGGTGGCGGTGCCCATATTGGAAAATCGAATGACATCTTGCACGCGGCCATAAATTACGCCGGGATATCCGGAATCGGATAACACGCTTTCAGCTCATGTTGATTCGTGAAAAGCGAACAAATAACTAGTGTTTTGCCGCCTATTCTAGTTATAGTGTTTCTACTGCGTAAGTTGTTATAACGCCGGTTTTGGCTGTAAACTGAAGGTCTTAGCGGGTGATGGTGGGCAATGCAGTGAAAAAGCAGTGCAGTCACTTGAGTAGAAAATTGCTGGATGATGAAAGGAACTGGGAATAACGAGTAAGTATTTTTAACAGTGATCAATTTTAGTGCGCGGATGCTGAAGGCATTGATTGAGCATTCTGCTATACGAAACCCATCGGCGTTTGGCGGTGAGGCGCGGAATTTGCAGTAGTATATGTACGTTTCACGATAGTATATGTACGTTTCACGTTTGAAGACAGTCACATCCCAAAAGCCTGTCCAAAGCTACTAAATCATCCATAAATTCCTCAGCCTGTAACCGGTGGATGCAGGTCTGGCGAACAGACACAACTTTTTCTATTATGGTAATTTGTAACGAGATCAATATGAGTTGGATTGGAACAAGTTGGGTTAGAACATATGTCCTTTAAAAATTTCAGCATTGCATTAGTGATCACTATTGGTATTTACGTCTATTTTAAGTATGGACAGGAAACGCCCGCGCAACTGGTTAGCAATTTCCACATTACCAGTGACAAGGACGGCAACAATCTGGAATTCGGTTTTGCGAATCCGGTGCGCTACCTGGGCCACTTTCCGGATGAGTACAGCGATGTATTGCAAATCAAAATGCGCGCGATCGGGTTTGCTGATTTTAACGAGAATATGTCCCTCATGGACCAGTTTATTGTTGCGGTGGATGGCCAGGAAAAATTTATTGAAGATGTGCGTTACGAAGGTGATGTGCCGGGCGGGCCGTTTATTGTAGTGCGGTTTACCAAGCCGATGAGTTATCGGGTAACGGCCAGCAACGGATTGAAAGGTTTAATTGTTAATTATAAGCGAAGCTAGTATCTGTAACCTTGTTAAGGTGCAGTTACGGCGCTTTGTGTCCAGAAACGTGTTTTTTCGATATGCGAACTAATTTGTTACGGCTATTAGCGTTTTACGCTTTGATAATCAACGAGAAGTAGCATAAATGTCAGGTTGTGGCTGGATGGGGGAAACAGGCGTTGCGACGGAGCGTGCAGGTACTTCAAGGGCGGTGTTGCCGCGCCGCTTGGTCAGGCTTGCCTCACTTCTGGTGTTTTTATTCTTCCCCCTGCTCGTCAGCGCCGCGCCAACTGTTCTAAAGGATATCAAGACTCAGACCAGCAACAGCACCACCGAAGTCAATTTTGAATTCGGTATTCCATTGCGTTATGTCAAACACTTTCCAGCCAAGTCAGGAGAAATCCTGCAAATCCAACTCCTGGTGCAAGAAGATCAGGCGCGGCAAATCCGTAAAGAAGTCAAACAAGGATCCGAGCTGGCCGATCCATCCGACGTCGATCCCTTGTTGATTTATGTCACGTATGAAGAAGGGGTCCCTGGGGGCCCTTTTTTAACCTTGCGTTTCGCTCGCCGGGTCAGTTTTGAAGTAAACGCCGGGGAAAGCCTGACCGCGTTGAATATTTTAATTCGTGATGACCAGCTCAAGCAAAAACCGATTGTCGCGGTGAAACCGAAACCGGAACTCGTGACACCGTCGGCTGTGGGAGTACCGCCGGTAAGTAAGAAGGTCCCGGAAGAACAGGTAGCCAAACAGGCTGCAAAAACCGAATCGGTACTGGAAGAAAAAAAACCGGAAGCTGAACCGGCAAAATCTGATACACAAGACAAACCCGCCGCTTCCGGGACCGCGCCGGATAAACCAAGTGCAATACCCGGTCAGCAAGCCTCGCCGCTGCCGGCCAACAAAGACGCGGATGAATTAATGGCCAAGGCGCGCCAGGCGCTGACCTTTGGCGATAACGATGGCGCGATCGAACTGTTGCGAAGGGTGATTGCGATGCCTGAAAACCAACAAACACAAGACGCGCGGGAACTGATTG
Organism: Gammaproteobacteria bacterium; assembly: GCA_036507695.1. Classification (GTDB taxonomy): domain Bacteria; phylum Pseudomonadota; class Gammaproteobacteria; order SZUA-152; family SZUA-152; genus JAKEGK01. The sequence goes on along the minus strand of DATCIR010000105.1, from coordinate 12,712 downwards.
GCTTGGCGTTGGAGCGCAGCAATCAGGTGGTCCGCGCCAAGTTCGAGTATAAGAAATATCTAAAGGTTTACCAGGAAGGCGATGGGGTAATACGGGTTCAGCAGCGGCTACAAGCATTGCAGGCGCTTGATGCAAGCAGGCCCAAAAAACTCCGTGAGACGACCCGGCGTACGGCTAACACATTCACCACCTTTGGTCGTCTGTCTCAAGCATTTACCACCCGTTTTCAACAGCGGGAACCCAATAACGACGACGACAGGGTGGATTCCGAAGATATTACCTTGACCCGCCGGATTGATTCCTATTTATCACTGCGCAGCCGTATGCGTACCGAAGACAGCAATATCCAGGTTTTATTCAATGGCAATCATATCCTCGACTTGTTAGACAGTGAAAATACCGAAGGCCGGATTTCATCTTTTTTCCTGGACTATGACGCGTTCAAGCATGGATATTACACCAATATCGGCCGGCAACGCGTGCGCAATAGCGGTGTGTTTAGCCGCTTTGACGGTATTATTGCCGGCTATGATTTTGTGCCATGGGTTCGCGGGCACGCGTATATTGGCAAGCCGGTGGATCTTTATGATACACGGCCCATTGACAAGGATTTATGGGGTCTCAAGGTTGATATCGGCAGGCGCAATGATGCATTCAATATGAATCTATATATGGTCAACCAGACAGCGGACGGCTTTGCAGAACGCCAAGCGGTTGGCTATAGCGCGCGTTATACAGATAAGGATATCAACGCCTTTGGATTAGTGGACTATGATTTTCTCTTTGACGACGTGAACCTGCTGAATTTCCGTTGGGGCTGGAAATATTCCGAAAATGGCGGTATGAATATTTCCTACGATTATCGCCAGTTACTGTTTGTGTCATCCGCGCTGAATAACCAGCCATTGGAAACGTCGCTGGGTGATGTGGTTGCCCTGCTCGGCGAAGAGGCGACACGGAATTTAGCCAGGGACGGCACGAGCGCCAATTCCACGCTCACCGTGGGCAACAGTTACCAGTTTAACCGGGATAATCAGTTGAACGTGGATTTGACCGTGTTCGAGTTATCCGGTACCGTAACCCGGAATATCCAGAGCCCCATTCCTTGTGAAACCGTGGATTTAAATCCTCTTATTCCACCTTGTATACTGGTGAACGTGGCGGGCACGCCGGAAACCGACAAGCAGTACACGCTGTCCACCCAGTGGATTTCCGGTAATCTTTTCGCGCAACGCGATCTTTATGTGTTCGGTATAAGACTGTCCAAGTTTGATACTTACAACGAAGCTATGTTGTTTACCAACGTCCGCACGCCGGATATTAATCAGTGGAAGTTTCGTCCCAGGTTGAACTTAAGTTATCGGGAGTTCAATGAGACCAGTACCACGACCGGAACACGCTTTTCAGTATTCCCCGTATTCGCGATGGATTATGAGTGGAAAAAGGAATGGATTTTTGATTTCGAATTGGGTGTGGAATGGGTTTCATATACCGACGAGAACTTCGACAATGAACTGCGGCAAAACGTGCGCCTCGGTTACAGCTACACGTTCTAATTTCTTATATGCATTCTAACCGCTAACAGGGTGCTGGGTGGCGGGTGGAAGTTTACCCGTACGGCTATTTATTACTAACGTTACTTATAACTAACGCAACTCCTTTTCTAGCTGCCCCTTGGGAACCGGTATTCGAACATCCCTGGCGCCCGCCTGAAGCAGCCGGCTTTCGACCTTACTATTGTGTTTCTGTTGCGCGAGATACAAAGCGGTTTTACGGTTGCCGGAAAACGCATTCACATCCGCGCCATGATTCAACAATAAATCCACAGCCTCTTCACTGCCCGCGCGGGCCGCAAACATGATGGCCGTCCACCCGCTGTCGTTCTTTTCATTAGGGTCGGCTTTGTTTTTTAGCAATAACGATAAGGTGCTTAGATCCGCGTTGTCAGCGGCGTACATTAACGGTGTATAGCCCGAATCATTTTTAACTTTTGGCGATGCATTAAAGTTCAGTAACAAATTGATGACGTCGGACTTTTGGTTTCTGGCCGCGATATGCAGTGCGGTATTGCCAAGGGAATCCTTCATGTCCGGGTCGCTTTTATGAGTCAATAAAGCGTTGCTTATATCGTTGCCGCCCATCTCCGCGGCAATCATCAGCGGGGTAAAACCGCGTTTATTTTTGCTGTTTGGGTTATCTCCCGCAGCCAGTAACGCTTTCAGGGCGGCTGTATTATTCTTCTTGACGGCGTAGGTCAAGGGAGTATCGCCTTGAATATTGGTGATCGTGGTTGAGGCGCCGCCCTTGACCAGTATATCTATCGATTTGGAGTGGCCGCGTTCGATGGCCAGCATTATTGGGGTCATGCCGAATTCGTCGAGTGGGTCCAGCTTGGCTTTGTTGGCAAGCAATACTTTTAGCGCGTCCACGCTGTCAAACAACGCGGCGTAGTGCAAGGCAGTCCGGCCTATCTTCTGCAAGGCGCTGATGTTGGCGCCTGCACTCAGCAGGGCGCTGACGGCTTGCGCCCGGTTTTTAGCGGCGGCCAGCATCAAGGGTGTTTGCTGCAGGGGATCGGTTATATCGGGGTTGACTTTGCCCTTGCCGGTTAGCATGTTAATCGCGTCGGCGTGATTCTGGACGGCCGCGGCGAACAGTGCCGATGATCCGGCGTTATCCTTGATTTTTGCGTCAGCCCCGCTATCCAACAGCAATTCGATGGTTTTTGTATGCCCGTTAGCGGCCGCCTCCATGATGGGTGTACGGCCGTGTATGTCCCGGTAGCGCGGGTTGGCGCCCAGTTTGATAAGATCCTGCACGCCAACGGTTTTGCCTTCGCTGGCGGCCCACATCAGAATTTCATTGATGTTGACCGGCTTTTTACGTTCCTTTTCGGCTAACTGAGCTTTGTTGAGTGTGGAAAAAGAGTCGGAGAGTGAGTTTTTGATTTTTTCCTTTGCCATTGGCACGTCCTGCTTGGCCGCGCGGCGAAACCAGTCCTCGGCTTTTTTCGCGTCTCGCTCCGTGCCCCAGCCCTTTTGGTACATAACGCCAAGATTGTATTGGGCCAGTCCAAAGCCTTGTTCAGCCGAACGCTGGTACCACATGAAGGCTTTTTCGAGATCTTGCTTCATGCCAATCCCTCGTCGATTCAGCACCGCTAAACGATACTGCGATTTGGCGTGTCCGCGGGAAGCCAGGTTGTTCCAGATTTCGATCGCGGTTGCCAGATCGCGGTGGTTGGCTGCCGCCACCGCGGCTTTGTATTCGTCATCGACACCGGCATACGCCGTGCGGTAAGTTAAGGCGCTGATACAGATGATTACTGATAGGATGATCAATAGGCTTCGCATTGATGGAATTTCCTGACTATGAATGACTCTATTTTGTCGGTAAGATTGTCCCGGTATCAAGCTGAAAAATGGAATATTGCGGCATTCATCAACCGGCAGGCTGCGTGGATAGCCCATAGTTTACTACATTTAGCGCCGCGGTGAGACCCGCAGAATTATATCGGTATTACAGATTTTTAGTTTTAATTACGAAAAGCTTCACGGTTTTACTTATAATATCGCCAATCACTATTAAGGCAGGATTCCCGGCTTTGCGGGTTAGTGGTAGCGGCAGAGAGGATGTCTACTACACCTGAACTAACCAAGATCCGAACGATAACCCGGCTATAACTGAAAATTAGGATACCCGATGAATTTACATGAGTATCAGGCAAAAAAATTATTTACGGAATATGGCATTCAAGTGCCGAAGGGAAATATCGCGTCATCACCCGAGGAGGCCAAGCAGGTTGCCAAAAACCTGGGAGGGGAAGGCTGGGTGATCAAGGCGCAGGTACACGCCGGTGGCCGGGGTAAAGGGGGCGGGGTCAAGCGGGTGTCCGGCATCCAGGAGCTGGAAAAAGCGGCTAGCCAAATGCTGGGTTCCCAACTGGTTACCCACCAAACCAGTCCAGAAGGCTTGCCGGTTAACAAGGTATTGATTGAATATCTGAGCTCGATTGAAAAAGAATTATACCTTGGCGCGCTAGTAGATAGAGCCAGGGGCCGGATTGTATTTATGGCGTCCCCCATGGGTGGTATGGATATCGAAGAAGTGGCGGCGAACCAGCCGGATCAGATAATCACCGTGAGCGTGAATCCCATTGTCGGTTTACAACCCTATCAGTGCCGCCAGATCGCGTTTCGGCTTGGTCTCTCGGGATCGCAAATCAAACAGTTAACACAAACCATGAACGGACTGTACCGCCTGTTTGTGGAAAAAGATTTAAGTCTCATCGAAATCAATCCATTGATCATTACCACCCAGGAAGAATTGCTGGCCCTGGACGCAAAAATTAACGTCGATGACAATGCGTTGTACCGGCAGCCCGAACTGGCCGATTTGCGTGATCCGACCCAGGAAGACCCGCGTGAATACCGCGCCCGGCAATACGAATTAAACTATGTTACGTTACAGGGAAATATCGGCTGTATGGTCAATGGCGCCGGGCTGGCGATGGCAACCATGGATTTGATCAAGTTGCATGGAGGACAGCCGGCCAACTTTCTGGATGTTGGCGGCGGAATTACCGCTGACCGGGTGGTGGAAGCGTTCAAGCTGGTTGTGTCCGATCCGCATGTAAAGGCGATACTAGTGAATATTTTCGGCGGCATTGTGCGTTGTGATTTAATCGCGGAAGGTATTATCCAGGCGATGCGCGAAGTTCAATTGTCCATACCGGTGGTTGTGCGTCTGCAAGGCACCAATGTTGAGCGTGGACTCCAGCTGCTCAATGACAGTGGATTGGCGGTGATAACCGCTAATGATTTGTCGGACGCGGCAACCAAAGCAGTGAAAGAAACAGCGAGGGTTGCCTGATGTCAATTCTGATCGATAAGACTACGCGGGTCATTTGCCAGGGGTTCACCGGAAAACAAGGAACCTTTCATTCGCAACAAGCCCTGGAATACGGCACCCGGATGGTGGGCGGTGTCACGCCCGGAAAAGGCGGTCAAACGCATCTGGGTATGCCGGTTTTTAATACTGTTAAAGAAGCGGTGGAGCAAGCGAGCGCGAATGCCACCATGATTTTTGTCCCGGCCGCTTTCGCCGCGGATAGTATTCTGGAAGCCGCGGATGCGGGGATAAAAGTGATCGTCTGTATCACGGAGGGCATCCCGGTCCTTGATATGGTCAAAGTAAAGTGTGCGTTGGCGGGGAGTGATGTCCGGCTCATCGGCCCGAATTGCCCAGGCATCATCACCCCCGGGGTTTGCAAGATAGGCATTATGCCGGGTTCCATTCACCAGAAAGGATCAGTGGGTATCGTGTCGCGTTCCGGTACGTTGACCTACGAGGCGGTATACCAGACAACCCAAAATGGCTTGGGGCAAAGTACCTGTGTGGGTATCGGCGGTGATCCGATACAGGGCACAAACTTTATCGATTGCCTGGAAATGTTTGAAAATGATCGCCAGACCAAGGGGATTATCATGGTTGGCGAGATCGGCGGTTCGGCGGAAGAAGAAGCGGCCGACTATATTAAAAAGCATGTGCGTAAACCCGTGGTGGCTTACATTGCCGGTGTAACGGCGCCGTCCGGTAAACGGATGGGCCATGCGGGTGCGATTATCAGCGGGGGAGCCGGCACAGCGCATCATAAATATGCGGTATTGGATGCCGCCGGTGTCAGTCTGGCGCGTTCGCCAGCGGAAATGGGCAGCAAAATGCTGGAATTTTTTAATGGTTAAAAGCGCATGCATTGGCGCGTCCCGTTTAAATGCCAGTCTGTTTCAGCAAAGGCGGGCAAGTAAGGCAAACTTGGAATCACACAGCAATCCATTGGAGTGAACATTGCCTGTTTTGACATGTTCCTGCTATGCTGCCAAATCATCTTGGGGGAAGCTTGTTAGCCGTGCAATTCAAGAATAATATTCAATGCGATATTCATTCGTGCTTCCACTCATGCGTTCACTAATGCTTTCACTAATGCGGCAAATATCCGCGCGTCGATTCCAGGTATCATGGCAAAACACTTAAAAATCGCAATGGCCCAGCTGAATTTTTTTGTGGGCGATATCGTTGGTAATACTAAAAAAATTATCGATGCCGCCAAGCATGCCCGCTTTCACTTGGGCGCTGATGTCATAGTTTTTCCGGAACTGGCGATAACCGGCTACCCACCCGAGGATCTGTTATTACGGCCGCGGTTTCTTGATCTGGCGGACAATGCTATCCACGAAATCAAGCGCGCCGTGAAAGACATTGACATTATCGTCGGTTATCCCGCGGAAACAGCCGCTGGCGTTTATAATGCAGTGGCTTTGATCCGCAACGGAGCAGTGCTGGTAACCTATTACAAACAGGAGATACCCAACTACGGTGTGTTTGATGAGAAACGCTACTTTTTGCCAGGCACGGACACTTGTGTGGTCGAAATAAAGGAAGTTCCCGTCGGCTTGACAATCTGTGAGGATATCTGGTTTCCCAAAGCGGTGGCGCAGGCGTCCAAGGCCGGCGCGCGATTGATTATAAACGTTAATGCCTCTCCCTATCATATCAACAAAACAAAGGACCGTATCGATGTTGTGCAAAAACGCGTGACGGAAAGTTCTTTGCCAGTCGTGTATGTTAATTTGGTTGGCGGCCAGGACGAGCTGGTTTTTGACGGCGAGTCATTTGTCATGGACGCAACCGGCAAGGTTTGTAACCGCGCGCCGGCTTTTGAAGTAGGCGTTTATATCGCCGAATTTGTTGTTGATAATAACCATAGCCTGCAACCTGTTCCGGCTAAAGTCGCGCAAGCCCGCTCCGAAGTGGAAACCGTGTACCAGGCCCTGGTGTTCGGGGTGCGCGACTATATTGAGAAAAATCGTTTCCCCGGCGCAATTCTCGGACTATCCGGTGGTATTGATTCGGCCTTAACCCTGGCCATCGCCGTTGATGCGCTTGGGGCTGACCGTGTTGAGGTGGTGATGATGCCTTCGCGATACACGTCGCAAATGAGCCTGGAGGACGCAAAAAAGGAAGCGCAAAATTTTGGCGTGCGCTATCACGAATTGTCCATTGAGCCGGTGTTCCAGGCCATGCTGGATGTGTTGCATGAGGAATTTGCCGGTAAAAAACCGGATACTACCGAGGAAAATATTCAAGCCCGCTGCCGCGGCATGCTATTAATGGCATTGTCGAACAAGTCCCGCAAGATTCTTTTAACGACCGGCAACAAGAGTGAAATGGCCGTGGGCTACGCCACACTGTACGGTGATATGGCTGGCGGATTTAATGCGCTGAAGGATGTACCCAAGACCCTGGTATACCGGTTGGCGGAATACCGGAATACCTTGTCACCGGCAATCCCGCAACGGGTTATCCACCGCGCGCCGTCTGCGGAGCTGGCTCCGGATCAAAAAGACTCCGACAGTTTGCCTGATTATGGCGAACTCGATGGCATTCTTGAGCTTTATGTCGAACAGGATAAGTCGATCGGTGAGATTGTGAGTGAGGGGTTTGACCGCGCCGTGGTGGAACGTGTGATCAAGATGGTGGATTTAAATGAATACAAGCGCCGGCAGGCAGCGCCGGGGGTGCGTATTACCAAGCGCGCGTTTGGCCGTGACCGGCGCTACCCGATCACTTCCGGATTCAAGAGCTATTCCTGATCGGCCGCGGGTTCTGCATATAAATTGTTCAGACTAGGCCGGGTGCTTTACAGTCACCTGCCGTCACGGGACGGCAAACACGACGAAGTTTAGGAATTTTGGCGGGGAAAATTATCCGTACCGTTCAGTAAGCCGTTATAATTGACAACCTGGCCAGGGACCAGCCCGGCTAGTCGATGTTTGAATAAAACTATTTATGCCCGGCGGTTTGGGCAGACATCCGGTAAACAGCGACAATGCGAGGATCACAATGAAAAAAATCGAAGCCATAATCAAACCATTTAAACTGGATGATGTGCGGGAAGCGTTATCGGAAATCGGTGTCATGGGGATGACAGCGATAGAAGTCAAAGGCTTTGGCCGGCAAAAGGGCCATACCGAATTATACCGGGGTGCGGAATACGTAGTGGATTTTCTGCCGAAGGTGAAAATTGAAGCGATTGTGCCTGACGATCAGGTGGATCGCTGTGTGGAGGTTATCACCGAAGCCGCCCGGACCGGTAAAATCGGGGACGGCAAAATATTTATTACCACTGTTGAACGCGCGATCCGGATTCGGACCGGAGAAACCGATAACGACGCTTTGTAACATCGCTACTGATTTTATTTCTATACGACCAACGCGCCGGCTGTTAGCGGTCAGCGCGTTTTTTATTGTTAGGGCTAACTGTTCTCTGCTAATCGCCAATGTCTATTCAATAGCTGCTTATCAACTATTATGTCTCGTCAGAAAAATCTGTGGCGATCCAACCCTGAAAAAACTTTAACGCGAAGGCGCGAAGACGCAAAGAATTCAAACTAGTACAATCCATGCGGTCGTATCGTCAGGATACGCTATTGGACCGCCCTATCTGGAACCCAAAAAACAGTGCACTACAGTTTTTTGAAAATAACCCGGTTTCCTTTGCGCCATGGCGTCTTTGCGTTGAATACCGGCGTTAAGTGACCCACTGATTCTTCGGAAGACCCACAATTATTTATCTACAGCGATTTACCTTCAATTACTCACCAGCCGTTAAGTCGAGCGTCCCGGGTTTGTAATCCGGAAAGTTGAGCTGCAGAACTTTTTGGGAATCACTGGCCAGATCATGCATTTGCAATTCTGTATAAGCTTTGGATAATACCGCCAGTGCTTCGGGTATTGCGGGTGTTTGCGGGAAGTTTTCCACGACATATTTCGCCCGGTTTACCGCGGCCACGTATGCGCCGCGCTTCATATAATAGCCGGCGATCAGAACTTCATGTTTGGCCAATGTATTGCGCTGGAATTTCATGCGTTCGACGGCGTCTGGCACATATTTGCTATTGGGGAATTTTTTTACCAGCTCGGCAAAAAAATTGAATGAATCCCGGGTGGAGCTAGGATCGCGTTCGGCCGGATCTTGATGTGCCAGAATATCGAAGGGAGTGTCGTTTTTGTGATAAGCGGCCAGTCCACGTAAGTAATACGCATAGTCCACATTGGGGTGACTCGGTTGTAATTTAATGAACCGGTCTGCCGCCGCGATGGCCGAGTCATATTCCTTGTACTTGAAATACGCGTAGGCTGTTTCCAGTTGCGCTTGTTCAGCGAGCTTGCCGAATGGATAACGGGCTTCAATCGTTTCCAGGTATTCAATCGCCAGCTCATAGTCACCGGCTTTTATTTCTTTTTTTGCGGATTCATACAGTTTTTCCGCGGACCATTTTTTATGCGCTTCTTCGCCGTCACCCGTTGTAGAGCAACCCGGCAGCTGGGAAAAACTGGTTGCCACGAACAAAACGAGTAACAGGAATTTGATTCCCACCGTGGATTTGCTGGGGCGGTATTGCGGTAAATTCTGCATGTTAACTATCCGGGTCCTAAAATATTTAAACTGCCATTAATTTATTTAACAGCCGTAAAACAATCCAAATCTGGAATTAATGATATAATTCGCCCGCGGCCGAAAACAGCGTTTGATCGCGCGCTATCAAGTCCCTATTGCTGAGTTCCACTACATTATTATTCCACTACAGGAGTTTTATCCATCGAAGAACAACTCACCGCCATTATACCAGATGCCATGGCTGGTAGGCGTATAGACCAGGTATTGGCGGAATTATTCCCGGATTTTTCCCGTTCCCGCCTGCAAAAATGGATAAAAGATGGATTTGTACGGGTGGATGGCCGGACCTGGAGGCCGAAAGACGCGGTTATCGGCGGTGAACTCGTGGAATTGCTGGTCGTCGTTGATGATGAAACCCAGTGGAAAGCCGAGCCGGTGTCCCTGGCAATTGTCTATGAGGATGAGCACATAATCGTTATTAACAAACCGGCGGGGCTGGTGGTTCACCCGGGCGCTGGAAACAGCCACGGCACCTTGAGTAATGGTTTGTTATACCATGTGCCGCAAATCGCTTCGATTCCACGCGCCGGCATCGTTCACAGGATAGACAAGGACACCAGCGGATTGCTCGTGGCCGCAAAAACACTGATGGCCCACCATAGCCTGGTAGATCAGTTACAGACGCGCACGGTTAAGCGGCTATATCTAGCCCTCTGTAACAACGTAATGACGGCCGGTGGGTCCATTGACGCGCCTATCGGCCGGCATCCAACCAACCGTTTACGCATGGCAGTGCGGGACAATGGCAAACCGGCAGTGACTCACTATCGTGTGGAAAGGCGCTTTCGTGTGCACACCCTGGTGCGTGTCACCCTGGAAACCGGCAGAACGCATCAGATACGCGTCCATATGGCGTACATTGGTTACCCGCTGGTGGGCGATTTGGTGTATGGCGGCCGTTTGAAAATTCCGCCCGCCTGCACTGTGGCCTTCGCCGCGGCGTTACGCGGTTTCAAACGGCAGGCCTTGCACGCTACGAGTCTGGAATTGCAACACCCGGCAAGCGGTGAGAGGATGCAATGGCTGGTGGATATGCCGGAAGATATGCAGGTGTTAGTCATGCTGGCGGAACAGGATTTAGAGCAGCAGGGTTGATGAAGTAATTTTCACTAAGCGGCCATTAGTACCATTAACAAGATTATTTATAAAGAAGTTATCAATAAATAAGTTACCGGCATAACCATGCAACAAATACATGATTGGATAATTCCTCAGTGGCCCGCCCCGCCGCGCGTGCGCGCCTGCACTACAACCCGTATCGGCGGCGTCAGCCAGGGTGTGTTTGCCTCCATGAACCTGGGTGACAAGTCAGAAGATAATATTGTAGCGATTGCCAAAAACCGCAATCAACTCAGTAGAGTATTGCGGTTACCCGGCGAGCCCTGCTGGTTGTATCAGTCGCACAGTAACAGAGTGGTACGGTTATATGATGATACCGGTGTAAATTTGAATGCGGATGCAAGCTATACAACCATCGCGGATAAAGTCTGCGTGGTGCTGACCGCGGATTGTCTGCCGGTATTGCTGTGCGCCAAAGACGGCTCAGCGGTGGCCGCCATCCATGCCGGATGGAGGGGCTTGGCAAACGGTGTTTTGGATAATACCATCAGTACCTTGTTGCATTTTGCCAAATGCCAGCCCGGTAATCTTATTGCATGGCTGGGGCCGGCGATCGGCCCCGCGGTTTTTGAGGTTGGCGACGATGTTAGGTCGGCATTTATCAAAACGTTGCCGCACGCGGCCGCGGCGTTCAGGCCCGTTACGCAAGGAAAATGGCTGGCGGATATGTACCTGCTTGCGCGGCAACGCCTGGAGCGCATGGGGGTAACGGAAATATTCGGTGGCAATTTCTGTACTGCAATCCAGTATGAGAAATTTTATTCCTACCGGCGCGACCAAGAGACGGGTAGAATGGCGACCTTGATCTGGATGGACGGCGGATCTTCGGCAAGATCACCCGGGTAACCACCAGTTCAATTCACACCTAAAGTTAATGCGGATTTTTGGCAAGGCCAAAGTGAGGTCGATATGAGTAACAACTGGTATATGTTGACTGTTGTCGGCAAAGACAAGCCGGGAATCGTGGCGAGCATTAGCGAAGCATTGTTTGAAGCGGGTTGCAATTTCGGTGAAGCGTCGATGAGCCGCCTGGGTGGCAACTTTACCATAATGTTAATGGTGCAATACGCCGGGGAAATCCGGCGCCTGGAGGATATCGTGGCAACCGTCACACGGCGCTTGAATTTGCGTTGCCACGTCGATGCCATTGAAGGGCACTTGCATGCGCATCGGGAACCGGATGTTCGCATCAGCGTTTACGGGCCGGACCGCACCGGTATTGTGGCGCATATTACCGGTACCCTGGCCAAGGCGGGATTGGATATCTATGACCTGGAATCGGATGTGGGTGGCAGTGATGAAAAACCGGTTTATATCATGCATATCGAAGGTCATGCGCTGCACGGTATTGATGCGATCAGGCAGGCGTTAGCGGCGGACCAGGCGCCGGGAATCCAGACCCATCTTGAAGAAATCGATACCATCATTGGTTAGTGCAACATGGCGATACTTGAAGTATTAACCATTCCCGATCCGCGCTTAAAGCGGGAATCACCGCCGGTCGAGCGGTTTGATGCGAGCCTGCGGGATTTTATCCATGACCTGGAGGAGACCATGTGTTCCAGTCCGGGTGGCGTTGGTATCGCGGCGCCCCAGGTTGCCCGGTTCGAGCGCATAGTCATAGTGGATGTGTCGTGCAAACCCAAGATCAAAAACCACGGCCGTCTGGTCTTGATCAATCCGGAAATCATCGAGTGGCAGGGCATGGAAAAAGGCCGTGAAGGCTGTATGTCGGTGCCTGATTATACCGGCAATGTGATCCGCGCCAAAACCATCAAGCTGAAAGCGTTTAATGAATCGGGTGAATTGTGCAGTTACGATTGTGAAGGTTATGAAGCCCGCGCGATTCAGCATGAAGTGGATCACCTGGATGGTGTTTTATTTCTCGATCGGCTGGTCAGCCGCCGCACCGACTTGTTCCAGCGCAAGGTGTATCAGGACAAACCCCCGCTAAAACCAGAGTAAAATCGCCGCGATTTTTTGATGACGGGTATTTGTTATTATGGCGTAACTACTCACCTCGTGTGCAGCATAGGTTAAAGCGGTGCTGGTGTCTCCTGCCGGGGGCGTCTG
>DATCIR010000104.1:0-9776 GCA_036507695.1 Gammaproteobacteria bacterium | reverse complement strand
TTTCCGGGCTTTGCCACTGAACTATGCGGGTAGTTCGAATCGAAAGAGGCACTGACGTAGAGCCTCTGGTGAACTGCCCTGTTTCCCTGCCGGCAAAGACAACCATGGCGCCTGTTTGAAATTCCACAATATCACCGAGTTCAACCCACACGCTCGCCGGCCCCGTGAAAATGCGTTGGTACAGGGCGGCAATGGGTTCGTATCCACGCAGGATACCGCCAAGCGGATTGTTCAGCTGCACGAGTTCATGGTCCGCCCACACTTTGCTGAATACGTCCATGTCACGCTGGTTGAATGCATAGTAAAAAGATTCCACCAGCGCTCTTGCGCCTTCGATGCCATGCTCATAGGTTTGTTTGATGCGGTTGACGGATTCACGGCCATAGTGATGCTGTGATCGGATAATCATGCGCGCCTCCTCGGCATTCAAGGGTTGGTGACAAACATTTTTTGTTTGGGAAATTCATAGTCTATTCTTTCTTGGAGCGTTGTGTCAGTGCCCCAGAGCCTCGCCCTCGAGGTCGCGCACAAGGTTCAGGACGAACATCGCGTTGAAGCCGTGCCAATCGCCATATTTCTCGCGCATTGGATAATAGACAGCATCAAAGTATTTACCCATCTGGTTGACACGCACACCCGGGGTCCCGGATTCCTGGAGCGCTTTCCGGGCCAGACGGCGTCCTTCCTCCAGCATATCTCGCCAGTCAATTAAATCCTGCTTCGTGCCGAATCCGAAATGCGAGGGTACGAAGATATCGAAGTCAATAGCGATCAGCCGATTCATTGCGGCAAGGTATCCCGGCGCATAACGATCGGGCACCCCGATAGGGGGAACGGTTTTTACAAGACCAAGGTCGGCCGTGAACATCAATCGTTCGGACGGAAGATGAAAGGCATAGAGCGTGTCCGTATGTGATAAGCCAAGATACAGCGCCCGGATTTCCACATTGCCAATATTCAATACGGTGTCGTCCGCGATGAAACGGGTTGGCTTAAGCAGGTCATCATGCTCAATTTCGTTCCAGTACACCGGAGACTTCGCGTGGGCGATAACTGCCGCCGGATCAAGCATCGCGCCGCCGCGCGTGTGGTCAAGGTGATAGTGCGAATAAATAAGCGTGTGAACTTTCTGTCCTGGAAAGTGCTGATCGATTTCCTGCTTGAGCGCCGTCGCCATTTCAGTATTCATAGGGTCAATTACAACCAGGCCCGCGTCTGTCGCTATGATCAGGTTGCGGTACCAGTTCCACCTGAACGTGTACACTTTGTCCGTCAACTTCTCAAATTTCGTTCCATCAATACCCACGCCATGAAAATAAGGATCCACTGTTCCCATCACTGTCTTGAGCACTAAATTCCTGCAACCGGCTGAGGACGCGATCGCCAACGCAGCCACTGCAAAAACTACCGCCTTATTCATGACGTTCTCCTCGTGTAATATACGTGCATTGTGGTATGCGTTAGCATCGCAATATCAAACACCCAGTGTAGTGTCTTATATAAAACGTACATTTAGACGAGACAGACCTGAGGTGGTCCCCAAAAATTCTATCTCGCCCTACGGGAAGCCACTCAAGGCGCGATTGCCGCGTTGCAGACCTTGGAAAGGTAGCCGACATTCCCTGCGGTCTGCGCCTTGCACTCGCGCCTTGAGTGGCTTTCTAACCGCACGTTTTATATAAGACACTACACTAGCGCTTGGAACACGCGGCTGTCATTGGGAAGCAGTTTCCAGATTGAAATCAGGTGAAACCACAACCAAAGGGGCGCCGGAAGGAACACTGCGTACATCATGCTATGGTGAGGGCCGATTTGCGGCAGCAGGACAAGCGCCAGTGAGCCGGCAACGATCAGGATGTCCGCGAGTCCGAAGATATTGGCAAACCATGCGCGGCGTGCGCCTTGAATACTCGCGGCACAGGAGAATGCGGCGATAAGGCCAAAGAAGCCGGCGCCTATGTGGGTGAAGCCGTCCAGGATGCCGAAGGTCTTTGGTAAAACGCCGAGACTCGCCTGCATCAAGAAGGTCGCGCCGAAGAAGACGCGTATACCCTGCTTTGGGGGTCACGCTCACCAGCTTTCACAGGGTTCAAGACCCCGGGTGTTGCCGTTTGAAGCCATCAAGGCGGGGACGGGGAACGTGTTCCAACCTAACGAGACAAACAGGGGCCGGAGCGCATCGCTAGTATGCGGCGTATTTCTGCTGCATGACACGCGCCTCAATCCCCTTTTCGCGGCGCTGCCGCCACTGCTTCACACCTCCGTGTCACGCCCAGGTGGTTTTCTTTCGCTGTCCGGCGTGGCGGACCTGCTTGTCCAGGAAGTTAATCGTCATATGTTAGGGAGTGGCTATGTCGTGGAGCGGTTTCTTGAGTTGTTGTGCGCTGAGTCAATCCGTTCGCACATTGAGAGCAGTTCTGATCAGTCGGCGGGATGGCTCAGCGGTCTCAGGGATCCAGTGGTCAGCCGCGCCATCGCCATGATCCATTCACAACCGGGGAAGAACTGGTCCGTAAAGAATCTTGCCCGGCAAGTCGCAATCTCGCCGTCGCGATTCGCCGCTCGTTTCACGTCGACACTTGGTGAATCACCCATGGCCTATGTGACAAAATGGCGCATGTATGTTGCAGGCAGGCTCCTGGACAATACGCAACGGAGCATCGATCAGGTGGCGATGAATGTCGGCTATGAAAGTGTGGCGGCGTTCAGCCGCACCTTCAAACGGCACCTGGGGTTGCCGCCGGCGGCGTGGCGCAAACGGGAACAACCATGAACCCGCCATTTGCGGCTGATATCAAAACGAATTGACCGGATGCTGGCTGCTAAGTTCGATAAAGGGCTTGCCGTTGGTTTACAGTACGGCGAGTGGAATCGGCGCTATCCCTCCGGGTAAGCCGCGAACAATCGAAATCAAAACCACGAATCACTGTTCGGAAATTCCGATCGGCGCCGTGCGGGCAGACCGCCGGACTGAGTTTGTATTGTGCGAAAAATCCGGGGCGCGGGATAGATGAAGTTTATTCTTCCTGATACGTCCGATGGCGCGCCAGCAACTTCCTCGTCGTGATAAAAAAGTGACATCTCCGTGACCTGCCCGTGAGTACCTTACTGCAGAGTATCCCACGGCGCGAACAATGCGCATATCGACAGCACACTCATCGGCAACATCGCATAAGGAGATCCACAATGCGCACGACGACATCTTTGTTTGTTGGAATTTTACTGTCCACTTCCATGCTGACCGCGGCTAATAGTTGGGCCGGCGACGGGGAAACCTACAAAATCACCATCATCAACCTCACACCCGGCCAACCGTTGGCGCCTGTGATGGCCGCCTCGCATCGTTCGGGTATGTCGTTCTTTGAAGCGGGTCAGCCCCCGAGCGACGAATTGGCGATGTTGGCGGAAGCCGGCAATGGCAACCCGATGGCGGCCAAATTGCTTGCCACGCCGGGTGTCAGCGATGCGCAAGTCAGCACCATGGGGCTGACCTTTCCCGGCAAAACTACGACACTGGTGATTAGCGCCAAACGCGGCACGGATAACGTGAGTATCGGTGCCATGCTCGGCGCCACCAATGACGCCTTTTTCGCCGTTACGGACGTGGCGTTGCCGAAGGGCCGCCAAACCGTGACCTACATGGCCGACGCGTATGACGCGGGAAGCGAGACTAATGACGAATTAGCCTCCACCGTTGCCGGTCTTGGGGGCGAAGGCTACTCGCCGAATGATAGCGGCGAAGGTTTTGTGCACATTCACAACGGCATTCACGGCGTCGGCGACGCCAATGCCGCCCTGCTGGACTGGCGCAACCCCGTTGCGGAAATCATTATTGAGCGCATGAAATAATCACAACACAAAATAGTGGCAAGCAGGGCACCCACGAACTAGAATTCAAATATGATTTCGATTTTGTTTGGATTACACTAATTTAGTTGGTGGGTGTCCCATTTGACCGCGGCGCTGCCCGCCGCGTAGTTCGCTGGTTAGCGCTGCGCTATGGACCTTCAGTGAGGAGGCGGTATGGAATCTCAAGATGCGATAGTAAGCATCCCGAAAACGATGGAAAAATTTTTTGGTGGTTCGGGAAAAATGCTTAAACCATCGCCCGGCACCGTTGCCTTGCTGGTAAAAACGATTCCAAAGGGCCGCGTGGCCACCATCGATGCCGTGTGTAAAAAACTGGCTAAGAAGTACAAAACAGAAGTAGCTTGCCCCGCAACAACAGAAAAATCATTATGTTTGGCCGCCGCCGAATCGGTCGAGAGCAATACACGCCTGCCGTATTGGCGTGTGTTGAAAAACAGCGGCGAGTTAATCCGGAAATTTCCTGAGGGCATTAAAGGTCATGCGGCATGCCTGGCGAAGGAAGGTCACAGGATTGTTTCAACGGGCAAGTCAAAAGGTGTGGAAAATTTCGAAAGCGTTTTACACCAATTGTAGAGGGAGGCAGGAATGGAAACGGACATGGAAAAACTTTATCAAAACTATGTTGCCGCCTGGTCCGCCCGCGACATAGAAGCCGTTGTGTCATTCTTTACGGATGATTGTGTCTATGAGGATGTAGCCCTCGGGGCCATCAGTCGTGGAAAGGGTGAACTGAGGCCGTTCGTACTGGCCACTCTTGCGGCGATCCCCGATTTTAAGATTGAGCCGAAGTCTGTTTTTGCGACGGTCGACCGGCTGGTTAGTGAATGGATCATGAGCGGCACACAAACCGGGGACTTCCCCGGCTTGCCCGCCACGGGCAAGGGTTTCACGGTCCCGGTCGCTTCGATCATGGAGTTCCAACGCGGAAAGATCCGCCGAAACACCGACTATTGGAATCTTGCCTCCTTTCTACAACAGGTGGGAGCAATGACCTAATCCGATCAGGGCCCTTGCCTCTCCGGTCCTCCGCCCGCCCCACCGTCGCCAGCTTCGCAGGGACCGGCTCCGCACGCAAGCCCGTACGGGCTTGGTTCAACCTAGATTCAAGCAACCTGGGATAATTTTTGGCTGACGTCCCGTGCGATTAACAATTTAAAAGCTGATCCTTTGTGCAATTCGCTGGTTACCTCCAGCGCGCCGCCCATAGCGTGGGCTAATTGGTAGCAAATCGCAAGACCCAAACCGACGCCCTGGTATTCGCGGGTATACGAAGAATCAACCTGGTAGAATTTCTCAAATAATTTGGTTAGATGGTTTTCGGCAATGCCGACTCCAGTATCAGTTGTAGTAAAGTCCAGCCATTCTTCACCGTTTTTTTCAAAAGAAGATATCGTCAATGTAATAATGCCATTTTTAGTAAATTTGGCGGCATTGGATAGTAAGTTCAGCAATATCTGGCGCAGTTTGACTTCATCGATAATAAGGTCCGCAATGCCGGTGTTTACTTGTGCATGGTATTGATTGTTATTTTTTATTGCCATCGGTTTAAATGTTGAATTTATATTGTCCAGCATCGCATGGAGACTAAAGCGCTGAACCTGAAATTCCTGTTTGCCCGCTTCAATTCTTTCTATGTCGAGGACATCGTTTATCAAGTTAAGCAGGTTGCGGCCTGCTATATTGATGCTTTTCGCATACTCAAGGTTATTTGCGTTTTCTTTCTCCCTGGATTCGTCAATAAGTAACTCGCTATAACCCAGGATGGCGTTCAATGGAGTGCGAAGTTCATGGCTCATATTGGCGAGAAAAGCGCTTTTAGCCTTGCTGGCGTTTAACGCTTCGTCCCGCGCGACTGCAAGCTCATTGGTTCGTTCCAGAACGCGTTTTTCAAGGTTATCTCGTGCGTCGCGCAATTCAAGTTTTTGCTGGTTTAGTTCTTGAACCATTTTTGAAATACTGTCCCCCATATAGTCAATGGCCCGGCTGACCACGGCGACTTCATCTTTACCCACAAGATTGGTTCTGGCATCCAGGTTTCCTAGGCCAATTTGCCTGGCTGTAACAGCGACCTTGCCTAGCCGTCTTGTCAGCAGAAAACCAAAGAATATGCCGAATACCGCGATAAAACCGATACAGACCAGGGCTATTTTGATCCCTAATGCTATCGCGCCATGATTAGTCTGAATAATGTCTGCATGGGAAAACTTGACGTGTAACTCGCCAAGTTTACCGGAGGGGTTTTTTATTTCGTGATGTTGCCAAAATGTCCCTTCTGCTTTTTCGCCAATGGAATAGACAGAACCAATATCTGTTACATCACTGCCGACAACAATAAGTCCTTCCGCATTCGTAAGGATAATTTTTTCAACGTGCGGATCAACTACGATTTTTTCCACCAAGGGCTGTAATTCTCCAAAATCGTAAGTGATGAGAGCGGTCCTGCTAAATTCACTGACCAGGTGCGAGAGCATGCCTTCAGTGGCCGCCAGTTGGTCCTGGGTTTCGCTAAAAAACTTTTTTAGCGAAACGTCGAGTACAATAGCGGTGACTATTGATTGCAATACTATAATGACGATAGCAATGCGGAATTTAAGTGAATGAATCATTGCGAGCGGGCAGTGTTACTTGTCCTTTAACAATTGACGTACTGCATCATACTCGGAGTCCGTCGCCGGTACAAAAGGAGGAAATTTTCCGTTTGTCAGCAGTTGTTTTTTTTCTTCGATGTCATCCCAGGTGGTAATAATGTTCATTGCCTGTTGGCGGTATGTTTCCGGAACACGTTTGTGCGCCGCGAACAGAACGTGCGGGATGCTTTTTGTCTTAAACACAAATTGTAAATTGGTTTTTCTTTTATGGTTAAAAAACCGCAGCATTGGTTCAGCGGTTACACAAACATCCGCCTGCTTGATGAGTAATTGTTGCATGCAATTGATATGAGAGCGGTGGAAACTCAATTTAACGTTGCCGGTTGCAATGCCATTTTCAAGTAGTAAATCGATCGCGAGACGGCTGACAGCAGCGCCTTTTGGAGGAAGCGCTATGCGCTTGCCGGCCAGATCCTTCGGGGTCTTGATGTTACTATCTTGCGCGGTGACAAAGACACCCTCCAATGGCTCGCCTCGCCTCGCCAACGGTACATAGTTATGGTTGTCCGCAATATAAATGTAATCAAAGGGCTGAACCACGACTATGTCGTAAGTTTCGGCATCCAATTCCATTTTAAAATCTTCAAAGGTCGCTTTTGATTGGAAAAATACTTCTTTATTCAGACCGCTGGCCAGGTCCGCCGCCATCGGCGAATAAACACGTTCCAGATCGGTAATGGGAAGATGTGGAAAGACTCCCATGACATATCTGGAGTTGTCCACGTCGGCCAGGATATTTGCGGTGACAAGATACATCAGGAGCGCCGGTGTTAAGCGTTTCCAAAGCCGGGTCTGGTCATTAAACAGGTATTTGCTCATTTTAAATACTCTGAAAAAACAATAGGATATTAGCTGAACAACGAGATTCTACAAGGTATTGGAAATATCGACTTAAAACCAGAAATCTTTAACCAAGCGGAAATTGTTTGGGCCTAAGCAATCGGACCTGGGTAACCAATTGATTAGCAATGCTAGCGAATCAATATGCGCAGCGATTAATCCTCGCGTTACCATAGTAATGCGGCTAACCGGGTAGCTCCAGGCGTTATCGGATATGGGCGGCGGTCCAGCCCGCACGTATTGCTCAAATAATTTTCCCAACTCGCGAGTTTCCGCGTCAGTAAAAATAGTTTGTGCTGTTTTAAAACTTTTTACGACCCGGTTTTGGTGGAATAATCGCCTGCGACAAATGCAAAGACGTTAAGTTGACTACGGGTTGGCGGTATGACTAGCGATATTATGCATTAATACCAATTAAACTTTGATTATCGATCACAACACGACTATAAGTTTACTATCACAGCAGTCATTGCGATTAGCATCAGACAACGCCGGTTTTCCTGGTCTCCTTGTAGTGTAATAAGCAACCCTATTGAGGCAGAAAGCTATGATAGATCCGGTTGAACTGAGCAAATTCTTTATCGCTTTTTTTTCCGCCGCGATGGTCATTTTAACGGGCGCGGCGTACGCGCTGTTGTTTGCGCTCGCCAGGTTAAACGGCCGGCGCTTATTAATGGTGATGGCTTACCTGTCTTACGGCCTGTTGGCCGTGAGCGTTTTTCTGTTATCGGATGCGCTCAATCTGCGGGGATATTGGCAGATCATTGTCTGGCTCATGCTGGCCGGTTATCTGCTGGCGCCACATGGCATCTGGCATTTGTGCCGCGCAACGCACGCGGCATCACACGATACAGCACATACTGACAGCACTAGCTATGCGTCTTCAAACTGTATGTCCTCAAACTATTTGTCCTCAAAGAAGGAAGTCTAAGAAAATATCATATTCTTAACACAAGGTCTGGGAGGGAATAACGATGGCGTCGGCACCCTGGTGGAGTAGTGAAGAGTTATGGCGGAAGTTTGCGATTTGGATCACCGCCATTATGTTCCTGGTATTGATCATCCTGACGTTTGATTCCATAGCAAAGATACAGGCCGGTAGCGCCCGGGTGCCAGCTTACTCGGTTATTAATCAACGCATTGATTATAGCTTTGACGCAGCGCGCAACCGCATGGCGCCGGTCATCGGCGGCGAGGCGCCCTTGTTCGGTACGGCGCTTTCCGCCGAGCAAGCGGAACAGCTGGTCACCAAGGGCAAGCTGACTATACAGGCGAAGAATTGCATTAACTGCCATACGCTGCTCGGCAACGGATCGTATTACGCGCCGGACCTGACCAAGGCCTGGCTGGATCCGGGCTGGGGCACCGCAGCGATTCGCGAACAGCTGATGATTAATTTTCTGATGGATCCATCAGCGAATGCGCGGACGTTTGGCTCGGGCCGCAAGATGCCCAACCTCGGCATTACCGAAGAAGAAGCCAGAGGCGTTGTGGCCTTTTTAAAATGGATGAGCGCCATTGATACCAATGGATTTCCTCATAATTTTAAACCCATTCAGCAAGGAGGCTAATCATGACCGCCACTATCGGAAAGCTGGATAGCAAAAATTTAAATGGCGGTCAAAAGCTGGCGGTTAAATATTTCATGGTCGCCGTCGCATTGTTCGTCGCGCAAGTGTTGTTTGGGCTGATCGCGGGTTTGCAATATCTGTTTCCGTCCTTGTTTTATGAAGTGCTGGATTTTAATGTTAACCGCATGGTGCATATCAATGCGATGGTGGTCTGGATGCTGTATGGATTTATGGGCGCCGTGTACTGGCTGGTGGAAGATGAATCCGGGCGTGAAGTGGTTGGCTTGAAGCTGGGTAATATTGCCTTTTACGTCTTAACCGCGGCGGTCACGGTGGTGGTGATCGTGTATTTGTTTATCCAAATCGGACCCGGCACGCACCGCACGCTATGGTTGATTAACGAAGGCCGGGAATATATCGAGGCGCCGCGCTGGGCGGACATCGGCATTGTGGTGGTGATGCTGGTATTCTTTTACAACATATCCATGACCTTTATGAAGGGGCGCTGGAGCGGCATAGCGGGCGTGCTGGTGTTGGATCTGGTGGCGTTGGCCGGTATTTATCTGTGCGGCATGTTTTTTACCGCGAATGTCTCCATTGATCAGTATTGGTGGTGGTGGGTCATTCACCTCTGGGTCGAGGCCACCTGGGAAGTGCTGGTGGGCTGTATCATGGCCTGGGGTTTAATCACAACCATCGGCGCGCGCCGCAAAATCGTCACCACCTGGCTGTATATTGAAGTGGGTCTCATGTTTGGTTCCGGTATATTGGGCTTAGGGCACCATTACTTCTGGATTGGCACACCGGAATACTGGCTGACCATTGGCGGGTTCTTTTCCGCCCTGGA
>DATCIR010000103.1:0-12767 GCA_036507695.1 Gammaproteobacteria bacterium | reverse complement strand
AGATGGTCACATGTGCCGTGCAATTTCTGAAACATCTATTAGCGTCTGATTTACCCTATATTCACCGGATTAAACTGCAAGCCAATGAAGGGATTCTTTCGAACAACATCCTGCATGGACGTGATAAATTCGAAAATGGTGTTTCATCCGGTACGCAACGCTTGATGTACCGGGCGCGTTATTATGACCGGATCGCCGGCACCAGTATTAATGATCATTGAATACGGCTAATCGATAGCGATCGATAGTCGATAAACACAGGATAACACATGCTGCACCTAAGTGAACTCATGATACAAAATCCGCAACTGAATTCGTTTGATGAATTGCTGGCGGTCATCAAGCAGCGCAAGCATGAATCGATACACTTGAAGATCGACATCAAGCCCAATTACCCTGACACGCCGGCGGATTGGGAAGATAAAGTGGAGGGCGCGTTTTCGGGCGTGCATTCGGTGATGGGGCCGAAAATTTATAAAACGGAAGACGATTTTTAATGGCCGAGTGTAATGGCGGAGTGTAATTGCGGAGTGACAGATTCACGATGAAATATATTAATCAAGGCTCCGGGTTGATGGATGCGGATAGCGCTGAAGATGCGGAAGTTTCCCTGGATAAAATCCGGCAGCAACTGGCCGCGGCGCTGGAAGAATTAAAAGCGCTGCCCAAAAACGCGCATCCGTTACAGCGGGTTGAGCTGCAGGTAAAAATCGCCGGCACCTTAGTGGATTTACAGCGTGGCAGCGAAGCCTTTGACGTTGCGCGTGAAGCATTCGAGGCCTGTATTGCCCATGAATATTGGGAGGATGCGGTCAAAGCCTGTAACGCCATGTTCCTGGCGGATCAGCCTGACTCGCTGGCGGCGCTGGGGCAAGGGGTCTGGTTAAGCGTCACGTTTCCCATAGATCCTGAGCTGAGTGTAATAATGTTGAATCATATTGTGGATGAAACACCGGACGATTCCGATGGCGCGGCGGTTGCGGCAGTCACCGCCAGGTACGTGGTGGATATGCGCAGCGAAGGCAAGCAGCATGATGATTTGGCGTTTTATGTGAATAACCTGCTGGCCACGGTGGCCCGCCGCCACAGCAAGGTTGAATCGCAGCAGCAGTTTGATTACTGGTTTAACAAGTTGGAATTGAACGAGCCCGGCAAATTCCTGCCGAGGTTACGCAATGTGGTGGATGTGCTGGTGCAGGAAGACTGGTGGCTCGACCGGGACGCGATCTGGGCGAAATTACCGGATCAATAAGCTTTTATTATTGCAAATTGGATGGGTAGCTCCGCAAGCGTTTGCGTGGATTTAGCTAAGAGTTATGGTTTTACAACATTAGGACACTCACAGGTACCACAGAGAATGTACTGGGAAGAATCAACCGCAGAGCAAGACAAAGGCGTGCCCGGCGATATCGTTGACGCGGTGTATGGCATTTCCTGCCGTACTTTGCCGCTGGATCATGCCTGCGCGCTTTCCAACGCCATACGCAATGAACTCGATTGGTTCGCTGACGAACCGGACGCGGCGGTGCATGCCATTCATGTTGCCGCATCCGGCAACGGCTGGTACCGGCCGGATACCAGCGGTCAGTTGCTCTATCCCTCGCGCCGCACTAAATTAACGCTGCGCATCCCGAAACAACGCATTGAAGATGCCCGATTGCTGGTTGGAAAAACCCTGGATATCGAAGGTAGCGCGTTAACCGTTAACAATATGCATCAAAAAGCGCTGAGCGCCATCACCACCCTATTCGCGCGTTACATTGTGATTGAAAATGCGGCCGATGAAATGGCGTTCCTGTCCGCCATAATGGCCGCCCTGCAACAAATGGGCATCAAGCCAAAGAAAATGTTGTGCGGGAAGGAGACGATGCTTGCCGCCGATGATGGGCCGGTTTTGACGCGCAGCCTGATGATTGCCGATTTATCCGTTAGAGAATCGATTTTGCTGCAACAAAAAGGCCTGGGCGCTTATCGTTGGATGGGATGCGGTATATTCCTGCCGCATAAGGATATTCAGGAAATCGGCGAGACCATGGGATAAGTATTCATTTAATGTTAATCGGAAACCAAAGAAAAAAAGGAGGGTAACAATGGCAATTGAAGTAAAAGGCAATATTGTTGAAACCGATGCTAACGGTTATTTGGTTAGTCTGGAAGACTGGAACCAGGACGTAGCCAGAGCGATGGCGGAACATGAAGGCATTGCGTTGACCGGCAAGCACTGGGATTTGCTGAATTATTTGCGTGATGAATACATTAACAACGGCGGTCATCAGCCGAATACACGCAATATCGTCAAGGCGATGTCCGATAAATGGAATGAAAAAATCGGCCAGAAAGACGTGTATGAATTGTTCCCCAAAGACCCCAGCAAACAGGGTGGCCGGATTGCCGGGTTGCCGGAGTCGCGGCG
This sequence comes from Gammaproteobacteria bacterium, assembly GCA_036507695.1. GTDB lineage: Bacteria > Pseudomonadota > Gammaproteobacteria > SZUA-152 > SZUA-152 > JAKEGK01. The sequence goes on along the minus strand of DATCIR010000103.1, from coordinate 10,354 downwards.
TAAAGGCGGTTATTAGTTATTTTCTTGCTGCAATTAAATCGCCTGGAATTTTACCGGTAAAGTTCCAGGCGTGTTCTTGTTCCTTATACTTCGCTCCACATACGAACTAAATTCACATAGGTATGATCAACCTGCTTGGTGGTTGCCGAGACCGGGTGATCATGTAATAGCGTATTGCGGGCCAGGCTTAATTCATACAGCAATTCCCGCTTCGCTGGATCACGCACCATGCTTTGGATCCAGGTGACGGCGACCAAGCGTTCGCCCCGGGTGACTTCATTCACGCGATGAATACTGGAAGCCGGGTAGATAACCGCATCACCCGCATCTAACTTTACTTTTTGCTCACCGAATGAGGTGTTAATAACCAGTTCGCCGCCCTCGTATTGCTCCGGCGCGTTAAGGAACACGGTCACGGCAACGTCGGTGCGAAAATGCGCGCCGGCCGATCCCATCACCGGATCGTCAATATGATCGCCATAGGCCATACCCGGCGTGTAACGGGCGATAACGGGTTGCGCGACTTGCAGCGGCAATGCGGCATCGCGGAAAGTCGCATTAGCGGCGAGCGCGCTCATGATGAGATGATCAAGATATTCCGCCTGCTGCCGGTTGGCCTGCATTTCTTCATTGTGTTTGACGCGTTGCGCCATGATGCCGGCGGATTTCCGGCCATCGGCAAAATTGGTTTTTAACAACAGCGCGCGGATGTTTTCCAGTTTGGTTTCGTCAATTACCGATGGGATTTGAATGAGCATGTTGTATCCTGTTGCGCGGTTATCAGGCGCCCCTTTACTTAAAAAAAGATAGCTAAGCAAAGACAGCTAAGCAAAGACAGCTAAGCAAAGACGACCCACGTCGTCGCAATATATTTCACGCCTTTTGCCAGTGTGGCACCCCGGTGTTCGTGGGTCCAGAACGGCGGGAACAGCAGCAATTTACCTCCCACGGGCTTGATCCTGATTTGTTGATAGGAAAATTCAGTATCGCCACCGGGGCCTTCCACATCGTTGAGATACCAGATTAAAACCAGTTGCCGGTCGGCGAAGTCATGGCTGCCACCGTCGATGTGCCAATGATAGAACTGGCCGGGTGCGGTGCGTTGCACATTGTATCCCACGTCTTTAAATGGCCCGTTAAAGAAGGGAAATTTTTCGCGCAACACTTTTACCGCCAGCGCCGTGGAGCGGAAAAACATCTGGTCGATGTCTTTCCAATTTTCCTTGCCGCTCACCACCAGGTCCGTGGATTGTTTAATCGATAGTTCCTGTTCCGCGCCCTGGCCGACGCGGCCAGGATATTGTTGCCCAGGATTGGCCTCGAAGCGGGCAATGATTTCACGGCAAATATCCGGGGTCAGGGCGTTTTCAATTTCAAAAATAAAACTCAATGGTTTCACTTCCTGCAATTGGTAGGGCGGCACCTGGGTATTTAGCGGTTTATTCATGTGTGTCGGTTAAGTCGCTGATTTGATGTGATTGTTTCTATGGGCCATAGCATCATAATTAGAACTGGCTATAATTGTACGCTGTTATATAATCAAAAAGCTTTATGCTTGAGGGTATATTGGCCCGTTGCAATATGGGACTGATCCTGTAATATAAGCAAACCCTAATTTTCTGTTATAGAGTTTTATCACTAACTATCAAAAATTTCAAAAACCAGGTCCATGGGAGTTGATTGGCTATGAACAGTGAGTATTACGAATCCATCGATAAAATGGAAAAAGCAAAAGTATCACGTGAATATATTGTTGGGTGGGCCAGCGGCTACTTGCAAAATCCAATGCGCGAAGAACAGCGCGTAACCGAAGCTTACGAAGCCGGTTACAACGATGGCGCGGAAAAAAATGCCGATAACTATAAAGACTGGATCGAGAAATAACGGCATACATCTTTTTGTTTTTGATCTTGCAGTTCTTTTCAACCTTTTATTAATTGGCCAATAAAAGCCAGGTTAGTTCGATCGCAGGGAAGCGATAATTGCTTCTCTGCGGCGTTGTTTTTTTAGTCCTAGCCACCGATACGTTTAGCTATTTGGTGTTTTGTTCGGCGAGTTTATACCAGCGTTTGGCTTCCACTTCGTTTTTTTCCACCCCTTGGCCGTTCTCGTAAATCATTCCCAGGGTCATTTGAGAACCAATCAGGCCTTGTTCCGCCGCTTTCTTGAACCATTCTACCGCTTTTGCCGCATCCTTTTGCACGCACTCACCATATAAGTACATAACGCCCATGGCGTGTTGCGCGTAAGCGTGACCTTGCGCGGCGGCGGCGCTCAGATATTTCAGCGCATAGTCATCATTTTGCACGCGCCCAAGGCCGTTCTGGTACATGATGCCCATCCGGTACCGCGCCTCCGCGTTGCCCGCATCAGCCAGCGGTGACAACAAGCGCATGGCGCTGGTAAAGTCTTTGGCTTCGAACGCGCTGACGCCACTGCTTAAATCCAAATCGTGATCGGTCATTGTGTGGTGCTCCGGTTTATAATTTTAAAAATTGAGGATGGGTTCGAAATGTTCGGCAACGACGGACTGATCGCGTAAATAAGTCTGCTTGATGTTTCCGGCGATTTCCAGCCATTTGTTTTTCCCCGAACTGCACAGTTTTTCCAGCACTGTCGGGTTGTGGTTGCTGACCCATTTGTTGTAGGCCGTTAGCGCCTCGGGAAAAATCTCCTTGCGCATGCCAGTGAAATTGGCGAAATAAAAATGGATCGCAGGCAGATTTTCCGCTTCCAGCAATCCTGGCAAGGTGGATATGGTATCGGCCAGGTGGTCTTTAACGGCGCGCAGCTTTAACTCCAGCCCGGAATGGGGCAGCAAACTAATAATTTCCCGCCACTCAGGCCCGAGTAAATCTGTCGCCTTGGCTTCACCGACTTCATGCAATAGGACACTGCAGGATTCATTCTCCACCATGGCGTCGAGGATATGCTCAACTTCGTTTCCAGACTTCTGGTAATAGCCGAGCGCCCGCGCCATGGGCGTTTCGTTATCGCTCTTCCAGCGCCATTCCTCGATTTTTTCCCAAATAAAGCGGCGCAAGGATTCTTTGCGAATAAAAATCTGCTCGTTGATGATCATGGCCGGCGGCGCCACCAGGTCCCGGGCTAATTCCTTATGGGTAATGTAGACCTGGAGCCCTTCGACGTTGCACATTGCTGCAAGTTCGCCGATAAAAAAAATCGGCTTACCGAAAACCCCGTAGCCACCGCTATAGACGTAGCCTAGCGGATTTAATAAGTTATTAACGGCGAGATTATCAAAAGCATCGACTTCCCGGCTGGTGAAGGGCAGGGGCTGCACGTCCCGCGTTTCATAGTCCAGCCAATCCGCTTCCCGCCGCGACAGCCATTCCCCGACTTCGGCCTTGGGTAGCGCGTGTGACAGCGGGATTTGTTTTTCCCAACGGTAATATTCGCGCATTTTCAGTAAAAATACGCACAAGCTGTAATTGCCGGCATATTTCGCATCGGAAATGTGGCAATTAGTTTGGACTGTGGTTACGAGATTTTCGATTTCAAGCATGGTCTGCCATAGTGGTGATCGGTTTGCTTATGTAATAAGTGTATACACCCAGGTAGTATTCTCAATCCTAAATATTTTATGGGTATTGAAAAATAATACCTGGGGCTGATCTGGTTAGACCATTTTGCATCAGCAGTGATATAGGTTGCACTATATAGTTTTTGAAGGATATATCAATGATGCGCTAACCGCTATGGAATGATCCACTGCGCAGGCGGGGTTGATTTGGTGTCAGCCGGTTTCAGCGGCCCGATAATGTAACTGCCCTTGGAGGCAAACCTTTGGCCCGGCCCGAGGGTGAATTCCGGAAACACAGAGTGAAAAACGGCTCTTTCCAGCATGTGTTCGATGCGCTCAATCAAGTAATCACGCGTCAGGTATGCGCGCAAGCTGCGCGTGGCGCTGGTCACTATCATCGCGGCGAAATACGCGTTGGCGGCCACCCGTTCGTCTGCTAAATCAATATCGCGGGGTTTAGCCCAGGTGGTAAAGCGGCGCAGGTGCGCGTCGAGATTATTTTCCGGAACAAACCGCGATAGCAAGTACGTTTTGGCAAGTGCGGTTGGCGGCAGTAAATTTTCCGGTGATCGGGTGTAGGTGCTGGAAACGAAAATGAACTGGATTTGCGCGTTACTGCCGAGCTCATCGCTGATATTTTTCATGTCGGCTGTATCCAGCCACAATACCACGGCATCCGCTTTGTAGTGACTGATTTTCTCACGCACTTTTTCACGCAGGGAAGCATTGTCCAGGGCGGGATTATTATCGAGCGCTAGATCGATGACGTTAATTTTCCTGTTGTTTACTGATTGCTGGGATAAAGAAGCCGCCGCGGCCTGGCCTTTTGCGTTGCGCCGATAAAGTTGCAGTATTGTCTTGGGAGGCTCGCTTTCAGCACCGAGATGCGCCGCGATCGCGCGCGCTTCCAAATTCACGCCTTCTGAAAAATACATGGAATAGTAGTGTTCCGCCGATTGACCCGCTAAATCCGTTGTCGGGAACAGGCACGGGATTTCATTGGTTTCACAGTAGTCATGGATGGGTTGCCAATATGCATGACCGATACCATTGATCACGGCAAAAACCGGTTGTTGTCCGTAAAGCTTTTTAAGTTGCGAATTCCAGGTTTCTGCCGGGCCTTCAAGATTCCAGGTGCGCAGATCCAGTTGCCGATAGGAGGTGTATTGCCGGGTTTTGTGCCATGGGGCATTTTTGGCACGGCCTTTTTCATTTCTGGTTTCTGCATTGTAATCGCGGAAGAAAGCCTGGAGGATTTTTTCCACGGTGGTTTTATGCGCGGGCAAAGTATCCGGAGTAAATACCGTGGCAAAATGAATCGTCGTGTCACTGATTCCGGCGGCACCTGACATTGACAGGGAATTTAAATATTGAATGAGCAATTTTGCGTCGGCTTTGCTGAACGCATAACGTGGCATTAACGGATCGAGATTTCTTCCAGTAACGTCCTTGCCTTCATTGATCGCGGCCAGCAAGGATTCCTCAGTATAAGCCGGCCGCGCGCCTTTACCGGAGAGGCGTGTGCCACCGAGTTCCCGGTAAGCCAGCGTACGGGCTTGAAACAGGATTTCTCCGATAATAGGCGGTGCGCGGTTTACACCTTCACTGGCGCCCAGGCCACTGCGGCGGTGGCAGCTAATGCAGGTTGTTTGAGTGCCGATAATGGGCGCGTTGCCTGCGCCCACCGCGTGTAATGGCTGCCCATTGGGTAACTTACCCTTACGGTAAATTTGTTTGCCGAGTTCGAGACTAGCGAGGTTGGGTGAATCGGCCGGCGCGTTGCCCGCGTATGAGGGCGAAAGCCACACCAGCAATGACAGGCAAAATATTTTCATCCGCCGTGTTATCCATTCCGGTAAACGTGTGTTGCGTGCCATTAAGGGTCAGTCGATTATAGAAAGTTATACAAATAAATAATAAAACTATTTCTTTTTACCACTAATTTTAATATATTCCTTAACAATATCAGTGGCGCTTGCAAAGCCATCGATTCTTATCCATTCGTTTGTGGAGGTTTTCACGAAGGTCAACGGGATATGGTTCATCTTGTTACCGCGATAAGCATCGAAGGCTTTTTGCAGCGTGATGATGCTGGCTTTGTCGCCCGTATAAAATTGCCAGTTCGGGCCCGCCCCAAACTTATTGGCGTATTCCGTTAGACGCGCGGGTGTGTCCTGTTCGGGGTCAATGGTAATGGAAATCAACGGCACTGATAACTTTGCTGCACTAAGCTGTTCTTGTACTTGGGAGAAAGTCGCGGTCAATACCGGGCAAATAGCAGTGCAGGTCGTGAAGATAAAATTCAGGATCACGGGCTGTTTGTTAATTAACCGCAGAAAGTCTGTACGTTTATTGCTCATGCTAGTAAGGTAGATTTCCGGCAGGGAATAAGTCGTATGTAATACCTGGGTAACTCCATTGTTTGTAACATGATGGTTGTGATGTTCAGGGTCCTCATGGCTGCCAGCTGAGCTGGCGATCTCGTTGCTGGCATAGTGGATCTCGTTGCTGGCATAGTGGATCTCGTTATAGTGGAGCTCGTGATGATGGTGTTCTTGACTTGCGTTACTATAGATGGGATAACTAACGAGGCAGACCGAAAGAACGAGCTGAAGCAGATAGAGATTATAAATTTTTAATAGCAGTTTGGGTGCGTCCATTTTCTTACCTTATGTAAGCTGCGAGGATAACTATATGTCTCTGGAAACTGTGGGTGTTGTTAGCACGGATGTTAGCGCAAATGTTAGCACAAATGTTAGCACAAATCCGAATTCATCAGCATTGATTTGTTTGCAGAAAATATCAGAGTTTTCTCATCTTGACGATCACGCTGAAAATAATACGATAATTAATAAAGCGATCGATTTTATTCGTGAAATAACCTTGGCCGACTATATACTGGTTGGCAGCCTGTCAAACAGCAGCGATAAATTCATTATCCACGCCAGCTATGGGCTGACTTGTGAAAATCTCGACGGTTGTCACGCCAGTGTCGTTCTGCAATTCTGCAAAGAAAAAACCTCTTTTAACAGCAACGGTGTTGGCTTGCGGCAATTGTCTTTATCGCTACTGCGCGGGGCTCCCGTTAAATCAGGCACTAATATTCCCATCAAGGTGGACGCAAAATGGTGCGGCTGTTTGTTGGTTTTTAGCACCAAAGAGCAGGTATATTCACCATCAAAATTAATATTCCTGGAGCACGCGGCGCACCTGATCTCCCATTATCTCCAGCAAAAGCTCCTGTTTCCTTTCGCGGAAAAAACGGCCCGCAAAGTGGTGGAAGCAAAGCGCGAATGGGAAAAAACCATCGATGCGTTGCCGCAATTAATTATAGTGCTGGACACACACGGTACTATTGTCCGGGTAAACCAGGCGATTGAGCGTTGGGGGTTGGGGACCGTAAGTTCCCTCAATGGCAAGGCAGTCCTTAATTTATTGACCGCACTGGCGCCTAACCCTGATACCGCTTCTCTTTGGAACACTATGTGGCAGAAATTGGCGCTCCACCCTTTCGTTGAGTGGGTATTTGAAAATGAGATCAGTGGTATGTCACTGCGTTTTTCATTGCGGCCCCTGCATAACCACGCGCAATTCGGCGCTATTGAAGCGCAGCCGCATCAGGGTTACGCCGTGTTAATCGTGGATAACATTACACAGTTGGTGCACGCAAAAAAACAGCAGTTAATGTACACCGATAGTCTCGAGCAACAATTAGTCGATAAGGTTCAGCAATTAGAGGAGTTAAACGGCAAGCTGGCCAAAGAGCTCGAGCAACACAAGCGCGCCAGGGCGGCGTTGATAGCGTCTGAGTCGCGCTATACACACTTGGTGGAAAATACACGCGTAGGCATCTGTGTGCTGGATGAGGGAAAGATTGAATTTTGCAATCAACGATTTGCCCAGATAATCGGGGGCGGGATTAAAAATTTCCATGGCAAACAATTGCTGCGTTTCGTGGATCTGGAATACCGGGCGTTCATATTCAAGGAGCTAAATTGCATTGTGACGGGGCAGGCGGATAAATATTTGGGAATAATAAAAGCAACGGGTGGCGATAACAAAGGGCGCTGGATTGAAATTAAACTTAAACACCTCAGCGTAGAAGAACCGAACAAGATACTGGTGAACATTTTTGACGTTACGGCGCAAAAACAAATCGAAATTGCCCTGCGCGAGTCCGAAGAACATTTGCATGATTTATACGGACGGCTCATTAATGCCCAGGAAAATGAACGTAAACGCGTCGCGTCAGAATTACATGATGGATTGGGGCAGATGCTAAGTTTAATAAAATACCAGGTCGAAAATACCATTAAACACCTGGAGCGCGGCCAGTATTTTAATGAATCATACATTAAAATGGATTTGTCCACGATAGTTGAAGAGATCAGGCATGCTATTGAGGAAACCCGCTGCATGGCAATGGATTTGCGGCCGACCATACTGGATGACCTGGGTATCGTGCTGACAATTAACTGGTTTTGCCGGAAATTTCAACAGACATTCAAGAATTTAAGAATACAAAAGAAAATATTAGTAGAAGAAAATGAGATCGATACAAAATTAAAATTGGTGATTTACCGCGTCATACAGGAGTCATTTAACAACGTCGTTAAGCACTCTAACGCCACAAAAATCACGCTAAGTTTATATAAAACCGGGTGTTCGCTAAATCTTAAAATCGAGGATGACGGCCAAGGATTTTCAATTGAAGGTAAGGATAGTAAAGTGCGCTCAGGATTAGGGCTAAATAATATGCGCGAACGCGTGGAACAAAGTGGCGGGGCGTTTCATGTCGATGTGAATCAACCGGTGGGTACGCGAATTAGCGTTGTGTGGCCGAGCGTGAAAAAATAAGTTCGTACAATAAATTCATACGCGGCTTATCGCGTGTGATTAACTGATTATTGATCTTTGACTACGATTAACTGTTGATGATAACGCCGTTGTTGATGGCGTAAATTGTCAGGCTACTGATGTCATGCAGATCAAGCTTGCGCATTAAGTTGCCGCGGTGTTTTTCAACCGTTTTCGGGCTGATAGAAAGATACTCCGCTATATCTTTGTTACGCTGCCCTTCGGCAATGAGTTTTAACACCTGTTGTTCGCGCGGTGAGAGGCAATCCCAACTGGGTGTTGACGCGCTTTGATGCCGCTCACCCAGGAAACCCGAAACGATATTGTTGCAAATACTGGGACTTAAATAGGTTTTTTTGCCTATGACTTGATGGATTGCCGTCAATAACTCATGTTCATTATCATCCTTGAGTACATAACCATTGGCGCCCGCCGCAAGGGCCGCGCGTATGTATTCTTCCGCCTTATGTACCGTTAGCACCACGATACCGATTTCTGGAAAACGCCTTCGAATCTGCCGAATGCCCTCCGTACCACTGGTTCTTGGCATGGAAAGGTCGGAAATCACCAAGTCGGGTTTTAGTCTATTTACGGTTTGAAACGCACTCAGGCCATCCTCAGCTTCGCCGACGACTTTAATATCCTCTTCTGCGTCCAATAAGGCTTTTATACCCGCCCGGAAGATGGCGTGGTCATCTACTATCACGATGCGGTGTAGCAATCCCATGGTTATGGCTATTCCTTCTGTCGAAAATTACAACCATACAGTAAAACCTTGCAACAGAAGTTGCAAGTCTAGACAACGAAAAAGAACCCCTGAGCAAATCATAGAAATCTTAAGGAAACATTAAAAAAAATTAAATTAGCGACATAAGAATAATCTGTACTTGAGGGTAGGTAAACTCCCCATATTAAATAGCGTACCCACCCCAGTTCTAATCCGAGCCAGTAAGGCTAAATTCAATACCAAGTAAAACTATCGCATCCTTGTGTCCGGTAAGAGAAGTAGTTTGGCCACAGGGCGGGCTGATAGGCGGACCAATAAAGCTCCAAGATTGGTTTGAGGTAAACGGTGAACCACAACATCATAGTATTGCAGTCTTGAGTTGTAACTTGTGTTTCAAGGCTTTGCTGTATAGTTGCCATTTTCGGTAAAAGGAATGCCATAACCATGGGATTGCTACGCCATATAGTGAATATAAATGATCGGGGGAGGTGCCTAAGTGAACGGTTACGGAAAATTATTCTTTAAACGAGGTGGGAAACACTTCATTCAGTGGCTGGTGTTAATACTGGTATCCTTGTGCTCCATAATCACTCACGCACAAGTGCCGGTGATTACAGTGCAAGGTTCCACAACAATCAACACGGAACAAGCGGTAGCCGGTTATCGTTGGCTCATTGAAGAAGATGCGATGCATCATATCGTGCCGGGCGAGACTTGCAGGGACAGCACGCAGCTCGCGGAATGCTTGTCGGTGGATTTTCACCGCAGTTACATGCCGGTGATAGCTGAAGGCGCCGCGGCAGATCCACTGCCGGATCTCGATCCCGCCAAGCATTACCACATTACGGTATTGCCCGATGCGGACTACAGCATGGGTGGCGCGCAAATTGCCCCGGGCCAGGTCAGCGTAACCGTGCGCGTCAATCAACAACCCATCCCCACCGCACAGATTCGTGTGTTTGTGTTCCATGATAACTCTCCTATCAACAACGCGCCGGATCAGCCGCAAGAATCGGGGTTGCCGGGGTTTACCCTGCTGCTCGAGGATGCCGGCGGACGTTACGGCGCTTCCGGCCAGATTATCAGAACCGACGCTTACGGCAATCCGCTGGGTACCACCTACAATGCGGATGGTTCCGTATTGGCGCCGGGTAACGGTATCATAACCACCGACGCCAATGGTTACGCGCTCATTAAAAATATTGCTCCCGCCAAATACGGCATCA
>DATCIR010000102.1:0-7388 GCA_036507695.1 Gammaproteobacteria bacterium | reverse complement strand
GTGCGCGGTTCCGACGCCTGGTAGCGGACGACCAGCTTGTCGTTGCTGAGCAGTTTAGTGGCCATATGTTCCGGATTGTGCTGCTGTCCGGATTGAAAACCATCATAACGGGCGATTTTTGCCAAGGTGTCGTGATCATTTCGCAGCGCGGCGGCGAGTTCCCGGTGCAGCCGTGGATCCTGGGCGTTCAAGGTACGCCACGCGGCGTACTCCGCGGACGGCTGTGACGCGCGCTGCAAAATCACAAATTGTTTGTCGCCCGAGGGTTTAACTAAGATTTCCATAGCCGCCTGCCTGCGTAGCCCCAAGAATGCATGAAGAGTAATAGTGCGTGATCATTGTGTAAAATCTTTTTTATGAATGGGTAATTATTTAACGTTTTAATGAACATTCAACACCCGGTCTTTCCTGAATGAATAATTTCCGCTAAATGTATGCTAACCGCTAAGCTTGCGCCAGCTCCGTGACCAGTTCCAGTTCGGAAATCATGTCATCCAGCTGATAATGCGGCTTCAGGCGCATCACGCAAAGAAACGCGCCGGGTTTACCGGGATAGTTTTTTACCTCCACAACCGCTTGCCGTAAAGGGTAACGCGCCTGCTCATTCCAGTCCAGATCATCCCGCCCCGTAGTGTAACGGTTAATCCAGTGTTGAAGATAGTCCTCGCAGGCGCGGGCGGTCATAAATGAACCAACTTTGTCCCGGATGATGACCTTGAGGTAATGAGCGATACGCGCGCTGCATAAAATATGCTGCAACATGGTGGATAAACGCGCGTTGGTGCTGGCCAGCGCAACCTTGCTGAGCTGCGGTTTTTGCACCGATTGGTTGCTGTAGAACGCGGCCAGATTCGTATCGTAACACTGGCATAGGGGTATGAATCCCTGGTTAGCCAGTTGCCGCTCAACCTTGTCGGTAATCAAGGCGTCGGTTTTGATTTTCCGGGCGATGCCTTTGGCATCGGTTTCAAAATATACCGTTGGTAAATTGTTGACTAATCCACCGCCCAACTGGCCGCGCGGCACGCCTTTAATATGGCCAAACCAGCCAATGGCCGCGAATTCACGTACCAGGATTCCCGCGAAGGCGTATACGCTGTTACCCCATAAGTACTTGCCGGTGTTGCTGGTATCTTCCTTGTAGAGGATACCACCCAAGGGTGACAATTGAGTGCGGTAAGGTTCCCGCATCAGGATACGGGGCAGGGTGAGTCCGACAAAACGCGAGTCGGGTTGGTCGCGAAAAGCGCGCCAACGGATATATTCCTGCTGGGAAAATATCTTGTCAAAATCCTGCGGCATCGACAGCCGGCCAAAGCCGTCAACCCCAAACAGCTCATGCGAAGCATTGGCGATAAACGGCGCAAAAGACGCCGCGGCAATTTGTGAAAGCCCGGTGAGGGTTTCGATATCATCATAGGGATGCGTGTCGGTAGGACGATGAGTAACCTGGTAGTCACCGATGAGGGCGCCAATGGGTTCGCCCCCCGGCATGCCAAACTCGTCGTTGTATATTTTTCTAAACAGCTGGCTTTGGTCAAACTCGATGGCTTTACCAATATCCTTGGTCACTTCCCGCCAGGTGATGTTTAATATCTTGATCTTAACCTGATCCGAATCATTGTGTTGATGCGCGAGGTACCAGAGTCCCCGCCAGGATGCTTCCAGGGCCTGGAACCGGGGATGGTGAATAATTTCATCCAGTTGTCGGCCAATGAGGTGATCGAGGTTGGCGATTTCTCGTAACAGCGCGGAACGCACCTGCTGTTTGGTTTGAAACTTTTTATGCAGGTTGAATTGCTTCAGCCAGATTTTTAGCGCTTTTTCATCATCGTCTTCCAACAAAAAGCGGTCGAGATAATTAAGCTCGGAATAGCGGGAGTAGAGCGGCTGCGTGGTGTCGGTATGATTGACAGCCAGATCAAGATTGGAAACGGATTCGTCAAGTTTTGCCACTGGTTGTTTTCTTTAACGGGTTCAATGTCTGATTTGGCTTGTGCAATAAAAATCAACAGGGCTAGCCCCGATAAAAAACCCCCAGATTCTAGGAGTCTGTCGGACTTAGGACTGATCTCGGCAACTGCTCCCTGCGTTGCCCTCGACAATTGCTCCTGCATTGTTCTCGACAACTTGTTCCGGACGTTGTCTACCTCCCACATCCTTGTGCTCGTACCTTTGCCCATCCATGGGCTCGTACCTCCTGCATCCATGCAGTCGTACTGCGCCGGTGGGAGAGCGGTCCATTTTTCCGATCCTTTTCGTTACACGCTACGGCTATTCTCCTCAAACGATCGAAAAACTGTCCTCGTTCTCCCACCTTGCTCGCTACGATCGCCTAAGTCCGACAGACTCCTAGCCTAGCGATTACGCCGTAACAAGGGGGTGTTTACGCCAATCAGTACCGGTCACCAAATTAGTTCAGGTGCACGCAGGCTCTATTGCGTGGCAGCCAGTCGCTACCAACAGGCAATCAGCCGCTCCACCTGGCAATTAACTGCCTTTGGGTATATTGGCAACCAGACGTAACGACGCGGTTAATTCCTCCATTTGCAACCAGGGCCTTAAATAGGCGATGGCGCTGTAAGAACCGGGCTGTCCGGGAATTTCCTTCACCTCAATTTGCGCCGCCGCCAAAGGATACTTGGCCTTGGCTTCCGGTGAAGCATCGGGATTACCGTTAACATATTTGTTGATCCAGTTGCTTAACCAGATTTCCGCGTCTTTGGCCTCAAGGAAAGAGCCTACCTTGTCCCGCGCCATCACTTTCAAGAAGTGCGCGATACGGGCCGTGGCCATGATGTAGGGCAAGCGGGCGGAAATGGCGGCATTGGATGTTGCGTCGGGATTGTCGTATTTTTTAGGCTTTTGCGTGGTCTGGCCGCCAAAAAACACTGCGTAGTCGGTATTTTTGTAATGGCACAAGGGCAGAAAACCCAGTTTACTCAGTTCCGCCTCACGCCGGTCGGTAATGCCGATTTCGGTGGGGCATTTCTGGTCGGTATCGCCGTCATCACTGATAAACACATGGCTCGGTAAACCTTGCACCTTACCACCGTTTTCAGCGCCGCGAATCGATGTGCACCAGCCAAACTCGGCAAAGGAACGCGTTAATACCGTGCCCATGGAATAAGCGGCATTCATCCAGCAGTATTCATCATGCGCTTTGGTGGTATGGCGGCCGGCGCTGTCGGTTTCAGCTTCTTCGTAATTGAATGCTTCGATCGGTTTGGTCGCGGCGCCGTAGGGCAATCTTGCCAAAACCCGGGGCATTACCAGCGATACGAAGCGTGAGTCTTCGCTGTCGCGGAAACTGCGCCACTTGATGTATTCCGCGGAGTCAAAAATTTTCTCGAGATCCCTCGGCTTGGACAGTTCGGTGAATTCCTCGAACCCGAACATCTGCGGCGCGGCCGCCGAAATAAACGGGCAAAAACCCGCAGCGGCGACGTTCGACATGCTGTTCAAGGTGTCAATATCATCCGGATGGGCGCTGAATTCATAGTCGCCAATCAGGGCGGCATACGGTTCGCCGCCGGCGATACCAAACTCGGATTCATAAATCTTTTTGAAAGTCTGGCTTTGGTCAAATTCCACCGCTTTGCTGAGATCACGGGAGAGTTCGCGCTTGGTAAGGTTTAGCATGCGGATTTTCAGGTCGTTGCTGGTTTCGGAATTCATCACCAGATAGTTCAACCCGCGCCATGAGCCTTCCAGTTTCTGGAATTTTTCATTCTTCATGACGGCGGCAAGCTGGGACGACATAGCTCTGTCAATCGCCGCGATCGCGGAATTGATGGTAACGCTGAGATTTTTATCCCACTTTACCGTTCCTTCCAGCGCTTCCCGGGTCAGCACTTTGAGCAATTCTTCGGCCTCATCCCGCGATGTCTGTTTGGTCGCGCTGATAGCCTGCTCAAGCAGGCTGCCTGATTCGCCTTCCTGCAACGCGCTTTCGGATAATTTTTCTTTCTCGCTCATTCTTTGTCACCTTCTTTGGTTTTGTCCAAGCCCAGTTCGCTGTACAGCGCATTTAACGAGGATGTATTTTGCAGAACATCTTCTAAAAGGGTTTCGAGTTCGTCTGAGCGGTCCGCCTTAGTCAGCAGGTCACGCAGTTTATTGCGGGTTTCCAACAGCTTTTTCAGCGACTCTACTTGTTCCACGATGCGGTGCGGCTCGAAATCTTCCATCGACTTGAAGGACAGATTTACACTCAACTGGGTGCCATCAGCCTGGAGGGTGTTGTCGATTTTGAGGTTGAGCGCCGGCGCAACCTTGCTCATGATTTCGTTAAAATTGTCGCGGTCGATCTGGGCGAACTTACGGTCTTTTAATTCTTTCTTGTTTTCAGTGTTGTCGCCGGAATAGTCGCCCATAACACCGAGCACGAAAGGGAGTTCCTTTTCAACGCTGGCGCCGTTGGATTCGACATCATAGGTTAAATGAACACGCGGCTTCCGCACTCTTTTAAGTTTGTCATGGATGCTTTCGGACATATGATTGGCCTCTATGTTTTATAAAGTTATCTGTTAAGCGGGTTGAGTATAAATGACGTCTTTTACCTCAATCCTCCCCTAGGGTTATACCCGTTAAACTCCGGTATTGCTCCAATGCGCCACCGTCCGCGATCAGTTCAGGGATCAATTGGTGCAATGGCATTCGCCCCCATTTCACGGCTTTTTCGAGCACATAGGAAACCGGTGAATGAGGTTCGGTTCTTCTAAAATAAGCGGAGATTTCCAGTATTTGCTGAAACGCATCTTCGCGGGATTTGATGGGACTGCCGACACGGCTGACAGGCGATGTGCTTCCACCCGTACTTGTGCCGGTGGCGGCGCCAGACTCGTCAGCCGCTGCCGGGGTTGCGATGTTGAGATTGCGGTCTTTGTACAAATGGTTTACGGCGCCGGCGCAGTCTTCCAACACATTAATGATATTGCTGGCGGGCGGGGAAGCGTCACCGCAGCGCTCATCCAGCAACCGGCTGATATCACGGTACTCTTGCAGACATTCGGCAATGGCGGTTTTCAGTTTGATAACTTCCGCATCGGCCGTCTGAGCAACCGCGCGTTGAATATTCTCCATACCGAAGCCGGCGGCGTTAATTCGCTCGGCTTTAAGCCGCTCATCCGGGATTTTATGAATATCGACGGCCTGCTTGTATTGCCACAGGCTAAAATCATCACCGCTGCTGCAGTGGGTTAAGGGAATATTCCGGATGGGCGCAATCAACACACCTTCCGCGCCCATACCATTTAAGCCGGTAATTGGGGCAACCTTCGTTTCAACGCCTTCTTCATCCGGGGTGGGGTAAAGGTAATCCCAGTAATTGGTGATCAACCCTTTCAGCATACGAAAGCCAAACAACAGTCCGTCAAAACCATGAATACGCGTCAGCGCTTCGATATACCAGGAAGTGATTTCAAGGTCTTTGGTTTTACTGGAAGAGACCGCTGGAGCGATTTCGTTAATCGTTTTCCAGTAATTGATGGCGGTATTGTCGGAGGAATCGAACACATTTTTGCGCTCGGCCGCGCGTGCGTTATTGCGGGCGTCTTTTAACACATTATAAGTAGACGTGGGAGCGATATCCGCGCGCAGGTCGACACCCGCCGGGTTTTCTTCAGAAATTGGTTGTAATAAACTATCCAAATCCATGACTCGCAATTTGATGTTGGTTAATGCCGCGTGCGATTGTATTGGTTGCCGCTATCATCGATTGTAACTTTTAATTGATTGTTTAATTGATTGATAGTTACTTTAAGCAGTGACGATTATCCCTGAACTTTTGGTTGTTTGCGGTTCTCGAATTCGCTGAATGTATTATTATTTGAAAATTCGGGCAACCGGCATTGCAATGACAGTGGTAAATACTTTTAATGTAACCACTAAGTTAATGTAACCACTAACGTAACTATTAAACGTGTAACTACAAAACGCGCCGGGGAACAGCCTGCCCCTCTATCAACGTGTAGTGTTGTAGTCTAGTGCCGTGTGTTCGCTCAGGGTGTTCTACTTTAGCTGTATAATTTAACGATATGATCGTAAACAAAATATACATGCTCTTGCGGCTTACAACAACTGTCTTGCGATAATACCCAAGAAATAAAAATCACTGTTTTTGGGGCGCGATTAGTAACTCTAGTGTGTAATATGCACAAATAATAAACACTTAACAAGTGATTTTTGCGAAATGTGCATATTTACGCTCACACCAACTCGGGCATGAAGTTGATTAATTATTGTACATATTGCTATTATGCAATCAAACGAAAAACCGATTATTCGTTATCATGAAACAAATTAACAGTGCTAATTTTTAGCACGTAACCTGACTGACGTAGTAAACACAGTCTAATAAAATACGTAACTGTCTGGCAGTACAATTATATTATTCATTTGTTACCACCTGTTTTTGGTAATCCATGATGGTATTAACGGGGCGCGGAAGTATCTTTTCAGGGTTATTAATAGGTATAACGAGGGATGGTTTTTGGCTTAATCACCCCGTTGAGGCATGTACCTAATATATTCTTAAAAATCGGCGCCTATGATTTAGCTTAAAAACTACTCATAGTTATCGCAGCAAACCGTGGAAGATCGGACATTAAATACGGTATATTGGCGGGATTACTTGCTCATGAGTTTATTGGCTAATATTCTTGGCTGATTTTCTTGAATACTTGACAAAAGTTCGCTTGGTAAATAAGCACACATAATGAATCTCATTCTCACCATTACAAAATCACCGGAAGGCGTATCACTCGACCGGGCACAACATGTGTTTGGTGAAGAAGGCGGTGCTATCGGGCGTTCCGAGCGGAATGCCTTGCCGTTAAAAGATCCGGAACGATTCATATCATCGCATCATTGCAGTATTGAGTTTGAGAATGGGGTTTACTATATCGCCGATTACAGCACGAATGGGACCTACGTCAATCATTCCGATCAGCCGATCGGCAATGGCGAACGCGTTGCGCTGAAAGAGGGTATGTGTATTATCGTCGGGGATTATGAATTCGCGGTGGCCCTGGGAGACGTAAAACCGTCAGCCCCAAAATCTTCCAACAAAGCTGCGTTCCCGGGTGTAACCGGTCCATTTAAAAGAGATCGGCAAAACCTGGAGCCCCCGCCCCAGAGCGCCAATCATGACGATGATGATTTCGACTTTGACGAAGACGTTCCTCCCTTGTCCATTCGCCCCAATGTGCATGAGCCGGTGAGGATTCCGCCCCAGTCAGAGGCCCTTCCGGGGCAGGATCTCATTCTGGATCCGTTACAGGCGTTCGAACAAATCAACCGCAAGAAAAAACCCGGCCTGCCGCTTGATGATGACCCTTCATTCTTTGCCGTCAGTCAGGGGGATCACGCGCCACTCTCCGAGCAGG
>DATCIR010000101.1:0-10100 GCA_036507695.1 Gammaproteobacteria bacterium | reverse complement strand
CGCTGCCAAGGTCAAACCCGGGGACACCTCTCCTTGCCAGCCCAGCTTTACACCCCAACCCATGGAATCATCATATCCGTTATTGGTTAAATTGGCGGGATCATTGGAAAGATTAAATGCGCCAAAACTGGCCAGCCCTGTCGCTTTAAAGCGTTGATACGCAAGTATTAAACTCGCACCCCACGAATGTTGCGCATTAATTTTTCGCGAATAAGAGGTGTTAATAAACAGCTGCATTAAATCCACGCCAGTATTACCTGCACCAAAAGTACCGGCGCCTCCCGCTGCGGATCCCGGATAATCCGTATTCATACCACCGTTGCCATATATGGTTAATCCGATAGTAGCATCCGGATCAAGCACCCAGTTTTTCCCAAAATGGGGAATGGCAAAATAATCGCTGTCACTTTCAACCTTTTCCGGTGCCAGTGGAAATGCCGCAGTACCTCCAGGAGCTGTTGCTTCATAACTTCTCGGGCTGGGGCTAAAAACCGCCAAGCCCAAATCAATCCTGTCACCCACCCACACCATACCCGCCGGGTTGGTGGCCGCGATCATGGCATCCTGCGGCAAAGCGATACCGCCGCCTGCCAATCCTTTATTCTTGGTTCCGTAACCATGGGCGAAATACCCGTTGGTGGCTAATGCTGGTGTGACCGCGCCTAAACAGACAATACAAGCTACTACCTGCTTGGTAAGTTTTTTCATTGACCTCACTCCTCCACGACTTTTTATTGATAATTGTTTGATAATTATTTTGGTAAAAAAATATACAAACCATTTTTTATACTTTGCCTTTCTGCGCGTACAACATACCAAAGGCTAGAAGTAAAACAAAGCAACTCCAGCTTACAGAATTTTATTTTAGTCTATAAATTAACTACGCAGGCTATAGATCTGGTAAATATATTTTGTGTAGAGTTATTCGCTAATATGATCAAAGATTAGCTAATTAAGCGCGGTGAAAGCCGGATTGATATATTATGATGCCGCACATTCGATAAAGTCGTACACTCAAAAAGACCGGTTTGATAACCACAAACCAAAACAATCACAGGGGGAGATTCAGTGCATAACAATAAATTCATTCACTATAGTGTAGTTGTTATCATCGTTTTATTACCCGCCGCCGGCTTCGCTTCAGGATTTCGCATACCGGAATATTCCATTGCCGGCATGTCGCTATCTAACGCCGTGGTTGCTAATACCGAGGTCAAGGGCGCCATGACTTACAATCCCGCGGTCATGTCCATGCAGGAAGAGCGGCGCAGCGCGGCCATCGGATTCATGAACATCATGCTGGATTTGCATGTCAGGCCGGAAAACGGTGTCGCTACCGACAGCCAGGGTGACGACTCTGTTACCGTTCCGAATTTTTATTACATGAGCAAGGTGTCCCCGAACTGGGCCTGGGGGTTGGGCTTGCAAGCGCCGTTTGGACTGGAAACCAAGTGGCCAGCGGGTACTTTCCAATTATTTAGTGCGTCTCCACCATTACCTGCAGTAATCGCTGGTCTTGAGCCGGAAACAAGCAAACTTGAGGTAGCTAATCTGACGCCCAACGTATCCTATCGCCTAAATGAAAACAATAGCGTATCGATCGGCATTAACTATTACGACGTACGCAAATTGATTTTCAACACCCAAGCAATCGAAATCAATGGCAGTGGCGATGATTTCGGGTATACGCTGGCGTATATTTATAAACGAGATGCCTGGAGCTTTGGCGCCACTTATCGCAGCGAAGTGAAAGTAACGGCCAACGGATCGATTACCGCTGGCGGAATTACCGCGGATGCCTCAGCGGAAATTGAATTTCCAGCTATGTTGCAAATTGGATTGCGAAACCAGGTAAACCCGCAACTGGCTATCGAGTTTGACATCGAACGCACCTATTGGAGCAGTTTCGATGTCATAGAGATACACCATCAGCATCCCGCACAATCAGCGCCGCCACCCAATACGATTCCATCCCCAATTACGAACACCAATAACTGGACCGATGTTAATGCGTATCGACTCGCCGCGACGTATCAGCTAGCCAACGCCTGGCAACTGCGTTTCGGATACACGTTTGATGAAACCCCGCAACCGGATGAATATTTTTCCGCCCGCATCCCCGATGCCGACCGGCAATTATTTAGTTTTGGCGTAAGCTATAAACCCAATAGCTGGGAATTTGAGGCGGGCATCATGTATGTGAAGTTCGATGATCGAACCATAAATCAACCGGATAATACGTTTTTTGGTAATGTACTAAGTGGAAATCCGGAAGCCAACGGCACCGACGCTTACAACGGCACGTATGAATCCAGCGCCACTATCATAGGTATTGGTTTCACCAAAACATTTGATGAATAGGTAATTGCCGGGATTTTTGGTTTTAAAATTCTTTCCCCGTTTAAACAAAAAAGGCGATCTCGTTGAGATCGCCTTTTCGATATTCAAAGCGTATTACTTAATTTAGACGAACAAGCAAATATCCGATTCGCCCGCGAACCCCAAAAATGTCGCGGCGCCGCCAAACTCGATCCCATCGATAAACTCGCTGTTGCTAAACTCAAACAGGTCAACCGTCATCTGGCAGGCAATCATTTTTACATCGGCTTCAATGCACAATGAACGCAGCTCTTCCACGCTTGCCACACCTTTGGATTTCATTTTGTTTTTCATCATCATCGACATCATGGATTGCATACCCGGAAGCGCCTGGAGCAACACCGGCATGGGCATGGGCATCGGCATGCCGGGGTTGCCCAACGATGTGAGCTTTAGGTCCAGTTTCTTGCGCAACAATTGCAGTCCGTAAAATGTGAAAAATATTTGCACCTCATAACCCAGGGCGGCGGCCGTGGACGCCAAAATAAACGGAGGATAAGCCCAGTCCAGTGAACCTTTTGTGGCAATAATCGCTAACTTTTTCTCGGACATGACTCTATTCCTCTCTGTTCATTTAATTGATTGTTTGTAGGTGGGCGTGTTTACGCTGATAATTAACGGCGATTAGCCTTTTTTCATCATAAAATGAAATTTGCCGCCTTCTTCCCGGGACTCCATTAACTCATTACCGGTTTGTTTCGCGAATGCTTCAAAATCCTTAACCGCTCCGGGGTCTGTGGCAATGATATGTAGCACCTGTCCCGATGTCATCGCTGCCAAACTCTTCTTTGCTCTTAGTATTGGTAATGGACAATTCAATCCGCTTGCGTCCAGTTCTTGGTCGAAATTCGCCATAACGTGCTCCTTGGTTGCTCCTCGTTTTCGGAAAATAGAAATTCGGTGGTTTATTAGTATTCCATATATCTCTTATATTTCAACAAAAATCCAGTAAAACATAATTTTATAATTTTAATGCGTATAAGAATTTCTTATATCACACACATTGAACTATCCCGGAAAATCCTTAACTAAAATCAATGAAATCACAATTAACTGCATCTTCATGATTCTACGTGGAAAACAACACTGTGATGTTGTTCTCGCAAACAATTTGTTTTCACTGACAGCTCACGTTGTCCATTTCATTTATGCAAGTGATGTTCACGGCAAAGGCTGGAGATACATAGAAATGGCATACTTACTCTGCGCCCCCGGTCGCCGTTGTTTTGCACCGCCACGGGTCATGCGCCCCCCAAAAAACATTTTTAATTAGTATCATTCATTATCATAAAGAATTAAAACTTGATCCACCACTTCTTAACTAATCATCGCGATACCGAAGTTATGGAACAGCGTTTACTTTACATTGCCCTTGCCGTTCAGCAACGCCTAAAATGGACGCAATATAACAGCCTCTAATTGAAAATGCCTCATATTTTTATTAAACCTGCCGCCGGCTTGCTGCTGGTTCTACTGGCCTGCGCGGCTTTGTTTCCGCGACCCGCATCAGCCAGCAACCTGCCGGATATCGGCAATAGCTCAGAACTATTATTGTCCCCCGAAGATGAACGGCGCCTTGGAAGAGAGTTCATGCGTCAGGTGCGCGCCGCGTTAAAGCTGCAGGATGACATGTTCAGCAACGAATACCTTCAGGCGCTGGGGGAAAAACTTGCCTCGCAAGTGGATACCCGGGACCAGACTTTTACGTTTTTCATCGTGGATGACCCGACAATAAACGCCTTCGCGGGCCCGGCCAGATATCCGTCAGGATCGATTGGTGTTCATACCGGTTTAATTCTAGCCGTAAGAAACGAAGGTGAGCTGTCGTCAGTAATAGCCCACGAAATTGCGCACGTTTTGCAGCAACATTATCTTCGAACCCTAAGCGCTTCTCAAAATTTATCAATGGCAACAATCGGCGCGATGATCGCCGCGATCCTGCTTGGAAGCCAGGCCGGCGGTCAAGCGGGAGAAGCCGTAATTGCGAGCACCTTGGGAGGCGCGTATCAACAGCAGCTCAGTTATTCGCGTGCGCACGAACAGGAAGCCGACCGCGTAGGCATTGAAATGCTTGCCAGTGCTGGATACAACCCGAACGACATGGCAAATTTCTTTGAAACACTTTTAAAAGCCAGTAAATTTAGTCAACACAGTATTCCGGAATTTTTGCTGACTCACCCGGTTACCAGTTCCCGAATTGCCGACACACGCGGAAGGGCCGCAAGTTATCTACTTGCTCCGGCAAAAAGGCCGCCGGACGAACAACCTACGGCGTTTGATTTGGTAAAAACCAGGCTTACCGTTCTTTCAACCAAAGACGAACAACAGAAATCACTCATAATCGAGTTTGAAAAAACGCATAAGCAAAATGAAAAAGTTAATCCTTTGCAACGCTACGAAATGGCGCTGCGCTACCATCAGCAACGTAATTACAGCAAGGCAAAACAACTGTTACGCTCGTTACTTGATGCCGAACCCCAACGGCTCGCCTATATTCTGGCGTCTGCCGAGAATGAAATTGACGCGAAAAACTATCGTGAAGCTATTGCACTTCTGCAGAGCGCGATACTCATTTACCCAGATAATCTGGCGCTTACAACGCTTTACGCCGAGGCGTCTCTGTTTAACGGCGACGCCTCAACGGCTATTCACATTTTGGAAAATCAAATTCGCAGCGGCCGATATAAACCTGAAACGTTTAAATTACTGGCAAATGCAGCACAAAAAGCGGGCCGGAACAGTGAAGCTTACGAAGCACTCGGTAATTATTATAAAGCCTTGGGCGAATTCAATACCGCTATAAACCATTTTGAAGAAGCACTCAAGGAAACTGGGAATAACCAGTTTCGTGAACTTAGATTGAAAGCTGTCATCAAACAAATCAAAGGTGAATTGGCTAGTTACCGTACAACTCAGTAGTTCCCGGAAACTATTTTGACAAGCCTGGCAAATAGTTTCAAAATAGCCAGGTTTTTTTGAATAAACAACTGTACGGTTAAACATTTCTGTTATAACTTTTCAAATCCTATTTTACGCAGGAATTCTCTGCCAAAAATAATTTGTCAGGGTTAGACGTGATGGTATTAACCGGTAAATCATCGTCTTATCGCTGTGATAAATACAATAACGGAAACTGATAAGGAGGAAGCAATGCGGCAGTACGCGAAAACAATGTTATCCACCGCGCTTGGGGTGGTTATTGTACTTGGTAGCTTGTCTTTTACACCGAAGACCGTAAATGCACAGGAGAAATCCGCAGTTGATGACGGCAAGGAAATTGCTTTCCATCGTCAAAAGGGCAATTGTCTGGCGTGCCACAAAATTGCAGATGGCCCGCTTCCCGGCAACATCGGCCCAGAACTGGTCAATATGAAAGCCAGGTATCCAGATAAATCCAAACTACGGGCGCAAATCTGGGATGCCACCGCAGCAAATCCCAACACGATCATGCCCCCATTTGGCAAACACAAAATGCTAAGTGAAGAAGAGTTGGACAAAGTTGTAGAGTTTATCCATTCTTTGTAACAGAGCTTTATCGGTTTAATTTTTGGAACACAGGAGCATATATACATGAAACGCAGAACGTTTTTACAAGGCACAATTGCGAGCAGCATGGTAGGCGCTGCCGTTAGTGCCGGATTGTTAACCCCTCGCATGGTGCTTGCCGCTTGGCCTGAATCGGCGTTTTCAGCAAAATCTGTTGATGAGGCACTGAACTCTCTGGTTGGCAGCGTCACTCACAGCGCAAGTGGCGATATCAAAATCAAAGCACCGGACATCGCGGAGAACGGTGCGGTAGTGCCAATCACTATTTCTACTTCCTTACCAAAAGTGGAATCTATTTCCGTCCTGGTAGAAAAAAATCCTTCACCGCTTGCCGCTGATTTTAAATTGGCCGCCAACTCCGAAGGCTTTGTTTCAACACGCGTAAAAATGGGTAAAACATCTGACTTGATTGCTATCGTCAAATCCGGCGGAAACCTTTTTAGCGCGAAGAAGGAAGTGAAAGTAACCATTGGCGGATGCGGCGGTTAATGCGCTCCACATTGTAAAACTATCAAATCATCAATGATTAAAAGTAACGAAAGTAGAGGAAACTATAATGGCTAAAAAGAGCATTAGAATCCGCGCCGAAATAAAAGGCGACGTGACCGAAGTAAAAGCCCTGATGAGTCACGAAATGGAAACTGGGTTACGCACAGACAAAAAGACTGGCGAGAAGATACCACCCCACTTTATCAAAGAAGTGGTATGCGAGCACAGCGGAAAACAAGTGCTGCTTGCCAACTGGAGTGTGGCGGTATCTAAAAATCCGTATCTGTCCTTCAAATTTAAAGGCGCTAAAAAAGGTGAAAGCGTCAAAGTCAGCTGGACTGACAACAAAGGCGATACAGATACTGATGAAGAAACAATTAAATAATAAAATTACCGGGCTTCCAGTGCCGCGATACGTACCAACTCCGGCACAGGAGAACTTCTATTGATGAAGAGGCTTCTACTGATCGCGGCGACTGCTGTAGTTGTTTCAGCTTTTCCGCTTATCTCGACCGCGAGTCCAGAAGATGATCTTAAAGCGTTTCGTGGTTACTTCCTGGAAAGATTCCCGAATGTACCGCTGGAAGAATTCGCCAATGGCGTATACGCCATTGACGCTTCTTCACGCGAACAATGGGAAGCTATTGAAGAATTTCCGCCTTATGAGATCGCCATCGAAGAAGGAGAAGAACTGTTCAATACACCTTTTAAGAACGGTAAAACGTTTGCGAGTTGTTTCAGAAACGGAGGTATAGGAATCAAGAGCGATTACCCGTACTTCAACACAAAGTCAGGCCAGGTGAAAACGCTGGATGTGGAAATTAATGATTGCCTGGAAAAGAATGGCGAAAAACCTTGGGACTACGAAAAAGGCAAACTCGCTTCGATCTTGGCGTATATGGCCTACACGACGCGTGGCCAAATCATTGATATCAAGATTCCGCACGACCAGCGTGCTTTAGATGCCTACGAAAAAGGCAAGCAGTTCTATTATGCCCGCCGTGGCCAGCTCAATATGTCCTGCGCTCATTGCCACGTAGATAATGCAGGCAATAAAGTCCGTGCAGATCTTTTGAGTCCGGCGTTGGGTCACCTCTCGCACTTCCCGGTATATCGTTCCAAGTGGGGTGGGCTCGGTACAGCACACCGCCGCTTCGTAGGTTGTAATCTGCAGGTTCGTGCGAAAGCTTTCAAGCTTCAAAGCGAAGAATACCGTAACCTGGAGTACTTCCTCACCTATATGAGCAATGGTATTCCCTGGAACGGTCCTGGCGTTCGCAAATAAAAGTTCGATAAATTAGACGCCCTCTAGAGCCGGCTAATCGACGTTAGCCGGCTTTTTTATCCTCTTTTCATTTATATATACTGGCACGCACAGTTAACCAATGCCAAAATCGGTAATTGAAGCACTAGATAGTGAATGGCTTGCTCCATTTAATTTGAGGACAACGAATAATTTCTGGCCAGTAATTGGCCTATAAAATATCATGCAGTTACCATCAATAGCAAAATGCAGTATTATTTGCCGCAGCTGTAATAACTGCCCAACAATCGTCGGATTATGGCGCCGGGAATGCTAATTAAGCAGCACACCTGGTTGTAAAAAACTGAATTGCGTATTGTATTCAGGTACAGTGGCCGGGCTTTTAATATTCTCTGTGTCTTTTGGAATACACTCTCAATGTTCTTTTGCGTCACTCATGATTGAACGATTGTGCAAATGACAACCGCGAATAATTTTAGCCACCAAAGTATTTAGATTAGTAAACAGTAATTATCCATTAGTGCACGTTCCGGAGGTAGGTAATGAATATCTCTCGCCGAGAGTTTCTTCAAATGCTGGCGGCCGCCAGTTTGGTCAGTTGTGGCAAATCTAAAACCGATAAGCCAATAAGCACCGGCGCTGTCATGGAAAACCTCTATGACGTGCCTCCGAAAGGCAATGTATCGCTATTACACTTCACGGATTGCCACGCGCAGCTCATGCCGGTCTGGTTCCGGGAACCCAATATCAATATCGGCGTTGGCGTGATGAACGGACGCCCACCCCATCTGGTTGGTGAGCACCATCTAAAATACTACGGTGTAAAACCCGGCTCCCGTGAAGCCTATGCTTTTACCTTTCTCAATTTTACGCAAGCGGCCCAGCAATATGGCAAAATCGGCGGCTTTGCCCACTTGGCAACGTTAGTAAAACAAATCCGAAGCCAACGGCCTGGATCGCTGTTATTGGACGGTGGCGATACCTGGCAAGGATCCGCTACATCGCTATGGACCAATGGGCAGGACATGGTCGATGCCTGTAAATTACTCGGTGTGGATGTCATGACCGGCCACTGGGAGTTTACCTTCGGCGCGGAGCGTGTAAAAGAACTAATCAACAATGATCTCAAAGACAGCATAGAATTCGTGGCGCAAAACGTCATCGACAATCAATGGGAAGAAGCGGTATTTAAACCCTATGTCATAAAAGATATCAACGGTGTTGCTGTTGCGATTATTGGCCAGGCCTTTCCTTATACGCCGATTGCCAATCCAGGTTATATGATTCCGGACTGGAGCTTCGGCGTTCGTGACGATAGCATGCAAAAATACGTGAACGAAGCCCGCCAAAAAGGCGCGCAGGTTGTTGTTGTGCTATCGCACAATGGTATGGATGTTGACATTAAAATGGCCAGCCGGATTCGGGGTATCGACGCCATCTTCGGCGGCCATACCCACGATGCCGTGCCCAAACCGTTTGAAGTCAAGGACCCCGATGGCAACCGTACCCTGGTGATAAACTCCGGTTCCAATACCAAGTTTTTGGCGGTACTGGACCTTGACGTACAAGATGGCAAAATCAGGGATTACAACTTTAATCTGCTGCCCATTTTCGCCAACCTGCTTGCGGCTGACCCGGAAATGGACGCCCACATCAAGAAAGTCCGCCAGCCTTTTGAAACGCAACTCAACCAGAAACTCGCCATTGCTGACGAACTCCTTTATCGCCGCGGTAATTTCAATGGCACTTTCGATCAGCTCATACTCGATGCGATGCTCGAAGTGATGGATGCTGAAATTGGCTTCTCCCCCGGGTTTCGCTGGGGTGTCAGCGTGCTGCCTGGCGAGGCCATTACCATGGAACACGTCATGACGCATACGGCCATTACCTACGCGGCTTCCACACTCAACAACATCTCAGGAAGAGATATCAAGATGATCATGGAAGACGTGGCGGACAACTTGTTCAATGCCGACCCGTATTATCAGCAAGGCGGCGACATGGTGCGCATTGGTGGGTTAAAGTACGCGATCGATCCCACTCTAACCATTGGCAATCGCATTACGGATATGGAACTCCATGGCAAACCCCTTGATCCTGACAAAAAATACCGGGTTGCCGGCTGGGCCAGCGTCGCCGAACCCCGTGAAGGTATTCCGATTTGGGAAATTGTCGAACAGTACCTGCTAAAAAAAGAAACCGTCAAAATCAAGGAGCTCAATTTACCGAAAATTAAAGGAGTCCCGGATACGTTTGGTTATATTGTCTGAGCGCTAACAGCTTGCTGTTTGGTGCTCTATATTAGCGTTTTACAGCGGGCGCTGGCGCCCGCTTTTTTGCGCCTTATTTTTTCACGATTAATAAACGCGGCGCAGCAAAATCATCACCAGGAGTATTGCCAGCATCATCGGTAACAGGGAAG
>DATCIR010000100.1:0-9678 GCA_036507695.1 Gammaproteobacteria bacterium | reverse complement strand
TTTGGTTGTAGATCAACCTATCAACGGATTTATCATTACGCCACCACAAACACCACCAGATGGCATTCCTGGTAAGAGATTAATTTATCAAGATGGCGCACTTTGGAGTATGGCCCAAAATCAGACGTCTTTAACTGGCGGCAACATTGATTGGAAAGGCTGGTACGCGAATGGAAAACCCACAAGAAGCTTATCATGGCAAGGGCCAATTTCACGGTATTTCAGCCAGGCGGAACGCAACGCATACACCGGCATACACATTCCCTTCTCGGATACAATTTATGAAGATGGAAAGGTGCTTGCGAAGGTACCTTATCCGTACTTGGTTTTTGGCGCCGCGGTGTCAACGGATAATGACGGAAATCATTGGATTGTAGTAATCTGCAATGATAAATCCAAAGATGCTGTTTTAATTAAACCCTATGCGCGTGACTTATCAACCCAGTGGTACAACGCGGACACAGCACCATTTGGTTGGCAATTATTAGGTCAATTCCCAATGGCGCAAAATCGTACCTACCCTGCGGCAGTACCGTGGTTTTTTAATGCTGATGGCAACGAAGCCCGCACGATGCGTGATGACGGCAGTGTACTTGCAGGTGGTGCGAAATTCGATAAACTTAAGCTGTTAATTTCAATTGATTCTAAAACTGCCGGTATTCAGAATCTTGGGAACGGTGCGGTATCAACAAATACTGTATTTAACAGAAATGTACATTTACATAACGGGTACTACATTGGTGAGGAAACGTTGTCAACTTCGGCCAACGGATCCGTTATCATAGCAGTGGACTTTGGTGGCGACACTGGCAACGAACCATTATTCGCGAAAGTAAATTATAGTGAGTCTTCAATCTCGACATCACAACTTGGCGAAGCTATCAACGACCTATCAGAGAGTGGATCACATTCAGTCCATGCAGAGCTTATTTGGGCGGGAAAAAGTACCTCGCTGATAGATAAATCAGCGTACTCTTCCGCGCAACTTACTAATAACGAGGGATCGCCTATTACATTTTCGGATGCTACCCCTAGCTCACATTCAGAAAAAATCGTTTTTATGGATCTACGATCAGGCATACTATCCACCGAAGTTAGTGAATTCAGCAGCAATCAGTCTGAGTCAGGAGGAAGTGTTCATAGAAGAAGAACCAATGTTATACGCGCGCCATTTCAAATATTAAAAGAAGTGTTGATCCTTGAAGAATCAGAATCTTTAGGGCCGAGCAGTCGATCTATTTATTGGAATTATGGATCCGGATCTTCTTCATATACAACAAATGGTAACGCAGGATTCATAGTACCAAAAGTGAACGCCAGCATTTATACGCCGTGGGAAAGTCAAGACTATTTATGGGAAGGTTCGTGGGTTACCGATCTAAACGGCAATATGTTTATCTCACAAGAGTTGGTGTATTCTGGTTCATTTCATGGCTACTTGACTATATTCTCGGGTGGTAATATTGAAGAGATAACTAACGCAGGTGGAGAGAATACGCGTTATTTCCCTGCGTACACCAAATAAATTCGGGTTTTTCTATATTTATTTTAATAGAGGACTGCAATTTTGGATTACAGATAGTGCGGACCACTATCGAATTGCCTCAAAAACTACCGCGGACGTTGTAATATAGTGAATTCTTGGCGCCTTCGCGTTAAAGTACGTCATGATGTTGGTTGACCCACGGATTTTGCAGACCAGCCAAAAAAAATAAGGCTGTCCAAACGGACAGCCTGACAACCTTTAGCTGAGGGAGGGTTGTAAAACTTTTACTCGCAATTTAATGACAATTCGCCGTTTTGCTTACTGGCTTGATGTAGCCGCGCGCTTTAACCCGATCGCTTAAACCGAATAACTTATAACCGAATAACTTACACTGAATAACTTAAACCGAACCAGTAACCGTTTTATGACAATCACGCGCCCGCGCCGCTCACCGCATCGGTAACCATCTTTTTCAGTTCACCGCGCTGGTATAACTCCAGCGTAATATCACAACCACCGACCAATTCACCGTTAATGTACAACTGTGGAAACGTCGGCCAATCGGCATAACGCGGCAGGTTTTCAAAAATCTCCCTGTCGGCCAACACATTCACATAGGTGAACTCCTGACCACAGGCTTTCAGGGCTTCCGCGGCGCGGCTGGAAAATCCACATTGCGGAAGCGTGGGGGTGCCTTTCATAAATAGAACCACGGGATTCTCGGTGACTTGCTGACGAATTCGTTCCAAAACGTCCATTGATCTTTAACCTCTACTCTCTTGTGGTTATCTCGCAATAACCATACGTTTTACATTGGATAGCGGGGTAGTCTACCATAGATAACCGACTAAACAAGTCGGTTTTAAATTGCATGGACTTACATTACGGCAAATTAAGTTGTAACCAATATTCCAGGAGGGATAGATGCCACAGCTTGCTGCCCTGGATGCGCGTAAAATGCGCTTCGGGGGCTGCCAATAACCTGTCGACGTAAGCGCGATTGTACAAGCCGCGCGCGCGGCAAGTGTCGGAATTCAAAATATCCCGCATCAGCCCGAAAAATTCACCACGCACATATTTCAGGGCCGGCATCGGGAAATACCCTTTGGGCCGGTCGATGACGGCGTCCGGCAACAGGCCGCGGGCAATTTGCTTCAACACAGTTTTACCGTTGTCCTTGAGCTTCAGCGCCGGCGGCATTTGGGCCGCGAGTTCGACCAACTCATGATCCAGAAACGGCACCCGGGCCTCCAGCCCCCAGGCCATGGTCATGTTGTCGACGCGCTTGACTGGGTCATCCACGATCAGGGTGGTCACATCCAGGTTGAACACCCGGTCCATGAACGTATCGCCGTGAATGGCGGCAAAGCGCCGTGCGATGTACTGTGAGGTGTAGTCCCCGCCCTGATAGCGGGCGGTAACCATATCGAGAAATTCAGCGTGGTCGCGATCGAAATAATGTTGGGAAAAACGCTCCAGGTCGGTGCCAGCGGCCTGCTCCATTAACGGATACCAGAAGTAACCGCCAAACACCTCG
Source organism: Gammaproteobacteria bacterium (assembly GCA_036507695.1). Lineage (GTDB taxonomy): Bacteria > Pseudomonadota > Gammaproteobacteria > SZUA-152 > SZUA-152 > JAKEGK01. Next base: position 6,655 of record DATCIR010000100.1, on the reverse strand, counting down.
TCCGCGCCCTGCCCGCTTTGCACGACCTTGATCTGCTTCGAGACTTGTTCCGACAGCAAATAAAACGCCACCGCGTCCTGGCCAAACATGGGCTCCGCCATGTTCAACACCGCTTCGGGCAAGCGCTTTAATACGTCGCTGTTGGGAATATGGATCTTGTGATGCAGGGTATTGAACCTCTCGGCCACCGGATCGGAATATTCAAACTCACTGCCTTTCTCGGCGCCGATATCTTCAAAACCAATGGAAAAGGTTCTAAGGTCACTGACACCCGCTTCCGCTAACAAGCCCACCAGCAAACTCGAATCCAACCCACCGGACAACAGCACGCCGACCGGCACATCGGCGATCACTTTGCGTTTTTCAACCGCCTGCTTGAGTTTTTCGTGAATGGCGTCAATCCATTCCTGCTCGGTTTTGGCAAGCGCCGGGCGGCAGGAACGCAGCTCCCAATAGGGATTACTGCTGACTGAGCCGTCCGGCTTGACGGTCATGGTGCAGCCCGGTGGTAATTTGCGCACGCCATTGAAAATGGTGCGCGGCGCGGGAATCACCGCGTGCAAGGTGAATTGATGATGCAAGGCCACCGGATCAATGGATGTGTCCACACCACCCGCCGCCAGCAAAGCCTGGGTATTGGACGCAAAGCGGAACTGCTGCTGAGTCTGACTGTAATAAAGCGGCTTGATCCCCAAACGGTCGCGCGCCAGAAACAGGATTTGTTGTTTGCTGTCCCAGATGGCGAACGCAAACATGCCGTGCAGCCGTTCCACGCAGCGCTCGCCCCATTCCGCGAACGCCTTGATTATGACTTCCGTGTCGCCATGGGAAAAAAAAGTGTACCCCTTTTTGATCAATTCCTCGCGCAACTGAGGATAATTGTATATAGTCCCGTTAAAGACAATGCTTAAGCCAAGCGCTGCATCGAACATGGGTTGGTTGGCCCGATCGGACAAATCAATAATGGACAGCCGCCGGTGCCCCAAGGCCAGCACACCGTCACGGTAATCACCCGCGCTATCCGGTCCGCGCCGGCTCAGCTTATCCATCATGCGATGAACCGTCTCCAGGGAAGCCGGTTGGTTGTCGAAGCGCAATTCGCCGCAAATGCCGCACATAGTTATTAGTCTCTTTTAAAAAAACAAAGGTTGGCAAACACTACTTTGAACCCCACCCGCCACCGCCCGCCGTTTCAATCGTCAGGCGGTCGCCGGGTTTGACGGATAAACTGAGTTTGGCCGGCAGTGGCTGCCCGTTTAACAGGTTGCGCCCTGCTTTGCCCGCTGCGCCGCCATTCAACCCCCAGGGTGGATGCCGCCGGCGTTCGGTCAACAAGGTCAGTGCCGCCGGTTCGAGAAACTCAAATTCCCGGATGATACCCTCGCCGCCGTGATGTTTCCCGGCGCCGCCCGAACCTTCACGCAAGCCGTAACGGCATACGCGTATCGGATATAAACTTTCCAAAACTTCGATGGGTGTATTGCGGGTATTGGTCATGTGGGTTTGCACGCCATCGATACCGTGCGCGGCCGGGCCCGCTCCCATACCGCCGCCGATGGTTTCATAATAATCCCACTGCCGTGTAACACCGGCCAGCGAATAACGCGCCCCCATGGCGATGTTATTCATACTGCCATGACTTGCCGCCGGAATTTGCCCCGGAATGGCCTGCGCCAAGGCGCCCATTACCACGTCAACTATGCGCGTGCTGGTTTCAACATTGCCCGCCGCAACCGCGGCCGGACGCAGCGCATTGACCAGGCTACCCGCCGGTGCAAGGATTTTGATAGTGCGGAACCGGCCCTGGCAGATCGGCGCATTAGCGGGCATTAAGCACGAAAACACATAGTACACCGCCGCCGCCGCGACCGGCAGCGGGCAATTAATATTACCCGCGGTCTGCGCCGCGCTGCCGGTGAAGTCAACCGTGACCTGGTGTTCCTCAACACGCAGCGTGACTTTGATGGGGATGTCTTCATTGCCAAGACCGTCACTGTCCATAACATCCGTGAATGTGTATACACCGTTCGGAATTTGTTGCAATGCATTGGCGGCCAAACGCTCCGCGTAGTTATTAAGCTCAGTAACAGCGGTGTTAAATGTATCCGGCCCCAATTCCGTTACCAGCAGGCCGAGGCGCGACAAGCCGGTTTTATTGGCGCTGATTTGCGCCGCGAAATCGCCATAACTTTGTTCCGGCTCGCTGGTTTGACCCACCAGCTGATTCATCACCGCGCTAACAATGGTTGAATCGCGCATCAGCAAGGTAGGCGGTATCACCATGCCTTCTTCATCCAGGGTGCGTGAGATTGGCATGGACCCCGGTGTTTCCGATCCAATATCCGCATGGTGCGCACGATTGGCGACGAACGCCAGCAACTGACCGGCAACAAACAGCGGTGCGATAACCGTCACGTCAGGCAGATGGGTGCCGCCCATAAAGGGGTCATTGAGTATCACCATGTCACCCTTTCGCCATTCCAGCTGACTGACAATATCGCGCATCGCATACGCCATGCTGCCCATGTGCACGGGAATATGCGCCGCCTGCGCGCACAGATCACCGTGCGCGTCAAAAATGGCGCAGGAGAAGTCCAACCGATCCTTGATGTTGGGGGAAAACGCGCTGCGCTGCAGCACTGCGCCCATTTCATCACAGACGGCTGCAACGCGGCTGGCAAATATACTTAATGCAATGGGTGACATGCTTAGATCCTGCATAAACGCACTGTAAACTTACAAATATCCCCATTATCATATTGCATTATCAGGATCATTGCTCTAGGCTTTCCCCGACTGTTTATGTCAAGCTTTTTGAATAAACTTTGAACATCAACAAACCACAATAACGCTTGAAATCTCCCTGCGCTAACAATCAATAAGGAATAAGGAACTCAACTTTATGAACCCACTCGATTCAATTCCTGGCACGATCATCTCCGGGTTTGTTCTCACGCTGGTGCTGGCGCTTATCGTCAGCGCGCTCTAGGCTGAACCAATCCAGTAGCTTAAACCAAAACGCTTAAGCACGATTTTACTTGGCAGTTACCAGACAGTTTTCGCTAACAACACAAATTAAAGGGTAAAAATCATGGCGGAATTAGTTTTTTTCGAACGTTGGCTTCATTTCCTCGCAGGCATTCTCTGGATCGGCTTGCTCTATTACTTTAATTTTGTTCAGGTGCCCGCCTTGGCAGCAGCGGCCGCGGATAAAGAAGGACCCGGACCCGCGGCCATCGGCAAATACGTTGCACCGCGCGCGCTGCTCTGGTTCCGCTGGGCGGCGGTGGTAACCTGGGTCGCGGGCGCCGGTATGTTAGGCAAGAACTTTGTCGCGGCGTTTACATTCCAGGAAGGATTTGTAAATATCGGCATGGGAGCCTGGCTGGGCACCATCATGTTATTCAATGTCTGGGTATTGATTTGGCCGAATCAGAAAAAAGTACTGGGCATTGTCAAGGCCAGCGCCGAGGAAATCGCCAAAGCCCGGCGCACCGCGTTTCTGGCTTCCCGGACCAACACCATGCTGTCCATTCCCATGTTATTTTTCATGGCCAGCCACTCGCACGGTGTGTTCTAGCTTTCGCTGGTCTAGCGCGGTCAGTCACCACCAGCCCGGCTTAAAGCCGGGTTTGTGTTTATGACGTGGGGGATTCCTGCGGGTAAATTGCGGTGTTTATTTGCCCGCAACTGTTTTTACCGATACTATACGGGTTTACACGATTGGCTCCGGCAGTCTCGTCAGAGACTGCCGTTTTGTTTTTAAGGCGCAACCGAATCAATGGCAATTAACAAATTAATGACAACCTATTCACCTCTGCCCGTTACCTTTACCCACGGTAGTGGCTGCTGGTTATGGGACAACAAAGGCAACCGGTATCTGGATGCGTTATGCGGCATTGCCGTCACCGGCCTTGGCCACGCGCACCCGGCGATCAGCGAGGCAATTTGCGGGCAGGCCAAGCGATTGCTGCACACCTCCAACTTGTTCGAGATCGACTTGCAAAAGCGCCTGGCTGAAAAACTCACGTGGTTGGCAAAAATGGATAACGTGTTCTTTGCCAATTCCGGCGCCGAAGCCAATGAAGCGGCGATTAAACTCGCACGGCTTTACGGTCACCACAAAGGGATTAAACAACCCACGATAATCGTCACCGAAAACAGCTTTCACGGCCGGACCTTGGCGACACTCACGGCCACCGGCAACCGCAAAGTGCAGGCCGGCTTTGAACCCTTGGTCAGCGGATTTTCCCGGGCGCCTTATAATGACATCGAGGCCTTGCGCACCATCGCCAAACACGACAAGAATATTGTCGCGGTGCTGGTTGAGCCCTTGCAAGGCGAAAGCGGCATTAATATTCCCGATGAAACTTATTTGCCGGCGATACGGGAAATCTGCACTGAAAACGGCTGGTTGATGATGCTTGACGAAATCCAGACCGGCATGGGCCGCTCCGGAAAATGGTTTGCGTTCCAACACTATGATTTCACGCCCGACGTCATGACACTGGCCAAGGCGCTGGGCAATGGCGTGCCCATCAGCGCGTGTCTGGCAAAAGGTGAAGCCGCCCAGACGTTTAAGCCCGGCAATCATGGCACCACCTTCGGCGGCAATCCGCTGGCGTGCCGCACAGCGCTGGCGGTTATCGAAACCATTGAACAAAACGGACTGGTAGAGCGCGCCAAATTTCTCGGTGAACGCATCCTGAATGGCTTGAAGCAAAACCTTGCGGCTCACCCGCATGTTAAAGACATCCGCGGCAAGGGCCTGCTGATCGCCGTGGAACTGGACTCGCCCTGCAAAGTGCTGGCGCAACAAGCGCTGGATCTGGGCATCGTGGTTAATATCGCCAATGAAAGCCGCATCCGCCTGTTGCCGCCGTTAATCCTGAGTGACGACGAAGCGGACATGATTATCGGCAAAGTCAGTGAGCTCGTTGGCAATTTTACACCCCAATAATTCGATCACGGGCAACCACGATGGGCATTCGGCATTTTCTGACTTTGTTTGATTTCAGCAGCGATGATTTGCAAAAGCTGGTTTACCGCGGCATCGAGCTGAAAGCCAAACAAAAGGCCGGCGAAATCTACCAACCGTTGAAGAACAAGGTGCTGGGCATGGTGTTTGAAAAATCTTCCACACGCACCCGCGTATCCTTCGAAGCCGGTATGGCGCAATTCGGCGGCCACGCTATTTTCCTTTCGCCACGCGATACCCAGCTGGGGCGCGGCGAACCGATTGAAGACACGGCGCGCGTGCTGTCCCGCATGGTTGATATCATCATGATCCGTACCTACGAACATGAGAAACTGGAGCGATTCGCGTCCTATTCCCTGGTGCCGGTGATCAACGCGTTAACGGATTTGCACCATCCGTGTCAATTGCTGGCGGATATTCAGACGTTCGTGGAATACCGGGGCGATATTCAGGGCAAAACCGTGGCGTGGATCGGTGATGGCAATAACATGTGCCATTCCTATATACAGGCCGCGCAGCAACTGCAATTCAAATTGCGCATCGCGTGCCCGAAGGGATATGAACCGCTGCAGGAGGTCCTGTCGCAGGCGCAGGCCGATATCGTCACCCTGTGTAATAGCCCGTTGGAGGCCGCCAAGGACGCCGACCTTATCGTCACCGATGTCTGGTCAAGCATGGGTCAGGAACAACAACAAAAGCAGCGGGAAGCGGCCTTTAAAAATTACCAGGTTACCCGGAAAATCATGGCCGCGGCGCATCCGGATGCGCTGTTTATGCATTGCCTGCCGGCGCATCGCGGCGAAGAAGTTGCCGCGGACGTTATCGATGGCGAACAAAGCGTTGTCTGGAACGAAGCGGAAAACCGTTTGCACTCGCAAAAGGCCTTATTGGAATATTTGCTTTGTTCACGCTAGATTTTCACCGGTTACCACTGCTGGTAATTTATCAGCCTCACTTTCAAGCTAATGAAAGCATTAATTGACGTCAAAAATATTGAGTGCAAGTATCGTCAGCAGACGATTGTTAAAGACCTTTCATTACACGTTAATCCGGGCAGCCTGGTCTGCCTGCTGGGTCCCAGCGGCTGCGGTAAAACGACCGTGCTGCGCGCTATCGCCGGTTTTGAACCCATCTATCGCGGCATGATTCGCATTAACGGCCAGGAAGTATCGCGCCCGGGATACACCGTGGTTCCGGAAAAACGCCAACTGGGCATGGTGTTTCAGGATTATGCCCTGTTCCCCCATATGACCGTGCTGGAAAACGTCGCCTTTGGCTTGCGTAATAACACTAAAAACGAGCAGCAAAGGCTCGCCCGGGAAATGTTATCCATCGTCGGCATGGATGACTATGGCGCACGTTATCCCCATGAGTTATCCGGCGGCCAGCAACAGCGCATTGCGCTGGCCAGGGCATTGGCGCCCCAACCCAAGGCCATCCTGCTTGACGAACCGTTCTCCAATCTTGACGTGGAGTTGCGTAAACGCTTGAGCAGCGAAGTCCGCAATATTTTAAAACACCGCGGCATTACCGCCATTATGGTCACCCACGATCAGGATGAGGCGTTTGCGCTAGGGGATAATGTCGGGGTAATGAAAGATGGACACATCCTGCAATGGGATACACCGTTTAACCTTTACCATGAACCGGCGGACCGGTTTGTCGCTGACTTTATCG
>DATCIR010000099.1:0-4890 GCA_036507695.1 Gammaproteobacteria bacterium | reverse complement strand
GGTGATAGCGTGGCTGATTGCCTAAAGATTACGATGCAGAGTGTTTAAAACGGATTTGAGTTGATTTACGCATGAATTGTTTGTCGTTAGTAAGAAAGTTCGGGCTGTTGATTTCGGTGTATACACTGGGTGGGTTGTCGGCGGCGATTGCCGGCGATGTGGAAATCGTAAATGTTAAAGCCGAGAAACAACGCGCCGCTTGGGTGTTTCATGTGACACTCAGGCATGCGGATACGGGCTGGGATCACTATGCCGATGCATGGCGTGTGATGACCAAAGATGGCAAAGAGCTGGGGACGCTAACGCTTTATCATCCTCATATCAAGGAACAACCGTTTACGCGCAGTCTGGCCAACGTGAATATTCCAGCGGATAGCAGCGTTGTTTTTATCGAAGCGCATGACAAAGTGCATGGCTGGAGCAAGCAGCGCTATCCGGTGAAGCTACGCTAAATTAATGCAGCCGGCCGTGGTGATGGCAGTTGTTACAGCAATAGCAACGACAGGAATTTCAGGATATAAAAATTTAAGAAGTTAATAACAGCAGTTAGTAGTAAGGATGGGAGTATGCAATGGGGAAATCAGGTAGGTACTTTTTTTTAACAGAGAGAAAATTGAAGGTTAATTGACATGAACTCAAAAGCATATTTAGCTCCAAACGAAGTTGCAGATCTTTTAATGGTATCCCCCGTGACGGTGCGTCAGTGGGCGCAAAAAGGCATGTTGGACGCCATGTTGACGGCGGGCGGTCATCGCCGCTTTACCATGGAAGAAGTGGAACGTTTCGCCAAAGAACGTGGTTTGACCTTGTTCCGCCCGGAAAACGCCAAAATGCGTATTCTTATCGTTGATGACAATGATCAATTTGTTTCAACCTTGAAAGATGTGATCAAGAATATCGATGATGAGATTGAAATCGACACCGCGAAAAACGGCTTCTCAGCGGGCAGCAAAATCCATAGCTTTAATCCCGATGTCATTTTGCTGGATATCCGCATGCCGGGTATCGATGGTATCGAGGTCTGCCGGTTCATCAAGGAAACGCCTGCTACCCGTTCTATCCGGGTTATTGGCATGACCGGTTTCCCGGGTAATGGCACCGTGGAAGCGGTGATGGCGGCGGGTGCGGAAAAATGCATGACCAAACCGTTCGGCGCGAGTGAGCTGATGGGCGCGCTCAATCTGAGTGTTGAAACCGCCTGAGCTTGGCGTTAAGACAGATGTAACTACTCACCCCGTGTGCAGCATAGGTTAAAGCGGTGCTGGTGTCTCTTGCCGGGGGCGTCCGCGGCCAGGGATGGCCGCAGTCGAGCCTACAGGGACGTACTTGTGGCGTCCCCCGGCAGGAGACACCGGCGCCGCCCACGGGTGAGTAGTTACAGACGGATAAATCCTCCAGACGTTGTATTACTTGGCAAACTGTGCAGTGCATGGCTTTCAAAGGCTGCACAGTTTGCTCTTATTCTCATTCTGAATTTCTTCCCTAACGGAATTTCTCCGGTTTACCGGTTTGTTGCTGATGCCGCGTCAGGTAAACATCATAGCGGGTGTTTTTGGATGAAATGCTGTGGGATGGCGTAACGCTGCCGATCGTCGGGGCGGTTTTAGGCCGTTTGACCACCACGCGTTGCCGTGCGATACGCAGCGCCGTATCCAGCAGCGTTACCACGTCCAGGTCATCGCCCACCAGTTGCCGCAGTACGCGCATTTCCTTTTTTACCAGCGCGCTTTTCGTGCGATGGGGATACATCGGGTCCAGGTAGACGATATCGACCGGTTGCGTGTTGGCGGACAGCCATTCACGGGCGTTTGCGTAAGTTAGCTGTAATGCGTTGACTAATTTCTGGGTGTTATGACCACTGCGCGCCAGCCGCCGCAAGCCGTCTTCCAGCAAGGCATGGATAACCGGATGCCGTTCCAGCATCTGCACCTCGCAGCCGAGTGACGCCAATACAAATGCGTCACGGCCGAATCCGGCGGTGGCATCAACGACCCTCGGTGCGATGCCTTTTTTTAAGCCCAGGGCGCGTGCAATGGGTTGCTGACGGCCGCCACCGAACTTTTGCCGGTATGCAAGGCCTTGACTCTCAAAGTCCACCAGAATGGGTGACAGGTTTTCGGTGGGGAAGTGCAGCGCCAGTTGGTAATCGAATTCCGGATGGCCGGTCACGACCAAAAGAAAAGGCAGCGCAACGCCGGCATCACAGGTTTCCAGCAACGGCAGCTGGATGCGCTGGGCCAGTGCGGCGGCAACATCGCGCTGGCTGCTATGGGTGTAACAAACGCTGACTAGTGGCATCGGGTATCACGCAACGGCGGCTGACATAATTTGTATTAAACCGGCATGCCACGGGAACGCAATTGCTGCTTGGCTTCCAGCGCCAATAACGCCATTTGTAACTCCGTTTCCCAGTCATAGGGTGTTTTGTTCTCGAGGGCATGAATTTTTTCCAGCATCAGCTGGTTGCCGGCATAGACGCGGGTAATGCGGGTTTCTTCAATGCTGGATGTCATGTCGGGCCAGATTTCATGGAGTAAATTCTCCGGCCGGTGTATGGTCCAGGAATCCAGCAGACGATAATCATTGGCTAATGCCGCAAACATATCGTTGGTACCCGTTTGGCGCAGGCCGTTGGATTTATCAGTATGCTCAGTATAGACATACGCAATCAGTTTGGGTTGCAGTTGCAGAATTTCCGGCGTCGGATTCACTTGTGAAGGGATCCAGGATGCCAGCACAAAATCGCAGGACGGGCCAATGCTGTTGCGGTTGCAAAATCGATAACAGGTCTTGTCAAAAAACGTTTTAATCTGGTTGTCCTTGATATTGTGGTCTTTGATCCCGGTCACCGGCAAGCCTTCCCGGGCCAGTAAACTGCCGACGAAGCCGTTTCCCGGAAACCAATCATAAGCGGCCGGGTTTGCCGCTGCCTGCCGTGCGTAGGCGGCCAGCTTCTGCATTTCTTCCCGCAGTGGATAATAGGGCGCGACCGTCGGGCCGAACTGTTTTGGATCCCGGTCAGGGTTGCTGAAAATCAGGTTATGCAGCGGCAAGCCGCGAATGCGGGCGGCGAAATCCAGCGTTTCATTCCAGGCAGCATGATCCTTTTCCTGGAACGCGATAATGCGGTTAAACATATCCTTCGTGAAGGGCTCCATGTTTTTTAAGGGCGCGAACTTGTCGGCTAGCATGACGGCGTACTCTCTTGTTACCTGCGGTTACCTGCTTCGACAGGGCGAAATTTTGTATTAACGGTATTTTTGAAGTAACGATATTTTTGAATTAACGATATAGTGAGGCAGACCCAAAGGCCGACCAGTGTAGCCACGGGCTATAAATTACGCAACCCTGGCGCGAAGTATGCCGTTCTATTCAATGACTACATGCGGCATTCGTGCTGTGTTACTATGGAGCCCGCCCATTAATCAATCAAACGTTTAATTTTTTTCCCGTTACCGCCGGATCCCGTACTGATGACTTTGCCGCGTTTAATACTTACTTCCGCCTTGTTCGGCCTGCTGTGTTCGGGTTGCAGCGATAAGAATATGGCGGCGGCGAAGCACGCGCGCGACTCGGTAAGCGCGGATGCCGTTCCCAAGGTCACGTTGCAGCGCGTGTTCAAGGATGTGCGTCTGGATGCCATTGTATACATGGCCCAGGCGCCGGAAGATGGCCGGTCTTGGTATATTGTGGAAAAACGCGGCCGCGTGTTGCGAATCGACAATAATCCCGGCGCCGCTGAAGCCAGTGTATTTGTGGATATTACGGACCGGGTCGATGCGGGGCCCAGTGAAGCCGGTTTGTTGGGCATGGCGTTTCATCCGCAGTTTTCCAGCAATGGTTACGTGTATTTGTCTTATACCGGCGGCGACAAACGCCTAATGTCTTATATCAGCCGCTTCGAATCACGCGACAAGGGAAAAACATTGTCCGCGGACACGGAGCAGCGCCTGCTGGAAGTTGAGCAGCCCTATTCCAACCATAACGGCGGAAACATCCTGTTTGGTCCGGATGGTTTTCTTTATATTGGTTTGGGTGACGGTGGCGCCGGTGGCGATCCCAAGGGGCACGGGCAAAACACCCAAACCCTGCTGGGAAGCCTGCTCAGAATTGACGTGAACAATGGCGATCCCTACGCCATACCCGCGGCCAATCCGTTTACGAACAGCAAACAGGGGCGGCCGGAAATTTATACCTGGGGTTTGCGAAATCCCTGGCGCTGGTCATTTGACCGGGGCACGGGAAAAATCTGGCTGGCCGATGTCGGGCAGGATAATTGGGAAGAGGTCAACATCATCGACAAGCCGGGAAACTTCGGCTGGAATGGCAAGGAAGGCAGGCATTGCTACAAATCCGCCCGCTGCGAAAATCCGGAATACATTGACCCCGTTATTGAATACAGCCATGCGGAAGGATGCTCCATCACCGGTGGTTATGTTTATCGCGGCGGCCAACTGCCGGAATTAAAGGGCGTCTACCTGTACGGGGACTTTTGTTCAGGTACACTGTGGGGCGCCAGGGTTACCGGCAATGGTGTCTATGAGCCGTTCCAATTGTTGGATACCGGTTTAAATATTGCCTCGTTTGCGCAAGGCAATGATGCTGAGATATATGTCCTGCATATCAAGGGCGAGGTTTATCAATTGGTCTCCCAATAACGGGTCTACCAATAACGGGTCTATCAATAACGGGTCTATCAATAAGTAATTGGCAGCATCAATCGAAAATCCGGCAGGCGATTGTCAAAGGTTATTGGTAACTACCTCTACTTTAGTTACTTTAGTTACTTTAGTTACTTTAGTTTATGTGTAACTACTCACCCGTGGGCGGCGCCGGTGTCTCCTGCCGGGGGACGCCACAAGTACGTCCCTGTAGGCTCGACTGCGGCCA
>DATCIR010000098.1:0-20009 GCA_036507695.1 Gammaproteobacteria bacterium | reverse complement strand
GCTTTGACGATCGTGAAGACAAGCGTGCAATCCACTGCGTAGCGTTGTTCACCCAACAGGTGAACCTCGTTCGTGCATGAAAATAGAATGACATCCTATGGGTAGCTATTTTATAAAGTGGTTAACTGCGGAATCTAGGTTCAATACCACCTTGGTTTGCTCAGCGAGCCATACCTTGTTCCATTAAAAACTTCTCGACCAGAGCAGCGAGTTTAGGTTCTCCTACTTCGGCAAATTCATAACGCACGCGTACTATGGGTTTGTTAATCTTGATCAAGGCGCCGATATCACACGGTGTGGCGGCGACCACTATATCCGCATCCGACAAATTGATTGTTTCCTGCAACGCCTGCAGCTGCGAAGGGTGATAGCCCACGGCGGGCAAGACGGCGCCGATGTGAGCATACTGAGTATAAACAGCGGCGATTTCTTTCACGGCGAAACGGCGCGGATCGATAATTTCCGCCGCTTGCGCTTCGGTGGCGGCGACATAACCTGCTCCATACGGCATGCCACCATGGGTGATCGTTGGCCCATCTTACACCACCAGCACGCGGCGATTGCGCACCAGCTCCGGTTCCAGCAACTGCACCGGTGAAGCCGCGCGAACAATCGGCGCAGTACGATTGATTTTTTTGGCATTGTTAATCACGCGCTGAATATTGGCTTCGGAAGCGGAATTGACTTTAGCGACTACAATAATATCCGCCATGCGCAACACGGCTTCGCCGGGATGATGGCTGGACTCGTTGCCCGGCCGCATGGGATCCACCAATACCAGATGCAAATCCGGCCGGATAAAGGGGAAATCATTATTCCCGCCGTCCCACAAAATAATATCGGCATCGGCTGCAGCCCGCGCGACGATGGCCGCATAATCCACCCCGGCGTAAACCACATTACCGATTGCCAGATGTGGTTCGTATTCCTCTCGTTCTTCAACTGTACAATTCGCGGCATCAAGATCAGCGCGTGTTGTAAATCGCTGCACCGCCTGGTGTTCGAGATCGCCATACGGCATGGGATGGCGGATCACCGCGACGTTCAGATTGTGTTGTTTCAACAGGCGCGACAACCAACGTGTGGTTTGCGATTTGCCGCAACCGGTTCTTACGGCGGATATTGCGATCACAGGCACCGCGGCCTGCAGCATAGTGCGCTCGGGTCCCAGCAATACAAAATCCGCGCCGGATGCCAGCACGATCGAGGCGCTATGCATCACCCGCGCATAATCAACATCGCTATAGGCAAACACCACTTGGCCGATTCGCTGTTCCTTGCACAACTGCGCTAATTGTGATTCATCAACAATCGGAATCCCGTTGGGGTAACCATGGCCCGCCAGTGACGGCGGATAACAACGGCCGGCGATATCCGGAATTTGGGTAGCCGTGAACGCAATCACTTCGCTCGCCGGATCACCGCGGTACACGGTATTAAAATTATGAAAGTCGCGGCCGGCAGCGCCCATGATGACAATGCGTGTGGTCTTTGGCTTATTAGTCATGCAATGCGGTTCTCTATGTCATATTGGTGATAGAAAGTAGCCGCCTGGATGGAGTGATAAAATTCCCGGGAAGTGACATTACAGGCGGAATTTCCCGTGAAATTAACCCTGGAAAGTTCATCAATGCTGTAACCAGCATAGGATGGCGTTGCTGTAAAAAATAACAGAGCAGGCGCCAAAGCCAAAAACAGGGTTCGCATTATGTTTTCACCAATTGATAAAGGAATGCGTGAAGAATGTAACAGGCGCTATCACACTGCGTCAAATCCGAACGGGAAATAGGGTGATTAACACAAAAGCCTGCGGCCAAGGAGCGATACTTCACGGCATTCGTAAAAGTTCGGCAGTTTTAAGATTTATTCTTTTCGTCAACTCATTCAATCAGCCGCCGGATATCGGGATTATTCGACGCGTTAGCGCAGCAACGGAGTGAAACGTTGAATCCGCGGGAAAACCCGGCAGCTGCACAGAAAAAGAAATAGGTAGGAAAGAAATGGTGGCTACGACTAGAATCGAACTAGTGACCCCATCATTATGAGTGATGTGCTCTAACCAACTGAGCTACGTAGCCATTCCCGGCCATTGCCAGAAACGAAGAGGCGTAAAGATACCGGAATCGGGTACTTGGATGCAAGTTGAATTCCGGTATAGCGGTACGCGAAACTGCGCTGTTATCGGCGTTTTATTTTTTAATCAACGGCTTATACATTGAAACGGAAATGCATCACATCGCCGTCCTGGGTGATGTAGTCCTTGCCTTCCAGGCGCCATTTACCCGCTTCCTTGGCGCCCAGTTCGCCCTTGCATTCCACGAAATCTTTGTAAGCCATCACCTCGGCGCGAATAAAACCCTTTTCAAAATCCGTATGAATGACCGCCGCGGATTGCGGCGCGGTGGAACCCGCGCGTACCGTCCAGGCGCGCACTTCTTTAACGCCCGCGGTAAAGTACGTCAGCAAGCCCAACAGTTTATAACCCGCCCGGATCACCCGATTCAAACCGGGCTCGTCCAGTCCAATGTCCTTTAAAAACTCGCTGCGTTCATCTTCTTCAAGTTCCACCAGTTCCGCTTCAATCGCAGCGCACACCGGAACCACTTCGGCGTTTTCCGCCGCCGCCAGCGCCACGACTTTGCCGAGCAGCGGATTGTTCTCGAAGCCGTCTTCAGCCACGTTGGCGATATAGACGGTCGGCTTGATGGTCAACAGGAACAGATCGCGCACCAGACGCTTGTCGTCTTCTGACAATGCCAGCGAGCGCGCCTGCTTACCAGCATCCAGATGGTTACGAATTTTTTCCAGCACCGTGAGCTTGGCTTTTGCATCTTTGTCGCCACCCTTGGCGGCCTTGCTGGCTTTGGTAATGTTCTTTTCCACGGAATCCAGGTCCGCCAGCGCCAATTCGGTATTGATGATTTCAATATCCCGCACCGGATCAACCTTGCCTGACACATGGATGATATCGTCGTTTTCAAAACAGCGCACTACATGGGCAATGGCGTCGGTTTCGCGAATATTCGCCAGAAACTGGTTACCCAAACCTTCGCCTTTGGACGCGCCTTCCACGAGCCCCGCGATGTCCACGAACTCGATGGTGGTGGGCACAACCCGTTGCGGCTTGACGATTTCAGCGAGCTTATCCAGCCGTGGATCGGGCACCGGCACCACGCCAACGTTGGGTTCAATGGTGCAAAAAGGGTAGTTTTCGGCCTGGATACCTGCTTTGGTCAACGCATTGAACAATGTTGATTTGCCCACGTTCGGCAGGCCGACGATACCGCATTTAAAACCCATTGTATTTCCTTTAAGCTGTCGTATTATTTTCTGCTGTGCAGATGCGTCATTGCTTTTTGGTACTCGCCGTCCACGATTTGCGGCAATACCACCAGGGTGTCGTTGATAGCATCCAGCATTAAATTTTTCTCGGCACCCGAGGGCGGACCAAGCACATAATTGGTTACTTCGCTGCTGGCGCCGGGGTGGCCGATGCCGATGCGCAACCGCATAAACTCGTTGCTGTTAAAATGCGCAATCATGTCGCGCAATCCATTGTGGCCACCGTGGCCGCCACCCTGTTTCAGGCGTAACACGCCTGGCGGTAAATCCAGTTCGTCGTGAGCCACCAGAATATTTTCCACCGCAACCTTATAGTAATTGGCCAGTGCTGAGACCGCCTGGCCACTGTGATTCATGTAAGTCATCGGCTTGATCAGCCAGATTACACGCTCGCCAAGGGAGATTTTCCCGACTTCACCCTGAAATTTATTGTCGTGATGAAAAGCGCAGCCTTTTGAACGGGCAATCTGCTCCACAAACCAAAAGCCGACGTTGTGCCGGGTTCCCTCATACTTCGCGCCGGGATTACCCAATCCGGCAATGAGTTCAATGTGCGACGGCAACGCCGGCCTTCCGTTGTCAGTTCAACCCAACGAGCCCGGTGAGTTAGGACTCGGTCGGCGCTTCAGGTGCGGCGGGTTCAGCAACGGCCGGCTTTTCTTCCACTTCCAAAGTGGCTTTCTTGAGGTGGACGCTGACGATCGGCAGATCATGATCCGGCCCCTGCGCGAGCGCCGGTATCTCAACACCTTGCGGCAACTTGATATCCGATAAATGCAGGGAATCACCGACTTTCATGTTGCCCAGATCCACTTCCAGATATTCCGGCAAGTCTTTGGCCAGGCAAACGATGTCCACGCTGCTCATCAGGTGAGAAACCAGTCCGCCGTCAATTTTGACGCCGGGCGCAATGTCCGCATTCTTAAAATGCAAAGGCACGTGCATATGAATCTTGTTGGTTTCGCTGACACGCAGAAAATCGACATGCATGATGACCGGCTTGGCGGGGTGACGCTGCACATCCTTCAAAACCGCTTTTTGCGGCTTTCCATCAACGGCTACGTTCAGAATGTGCGAATAGAAAGCTTCATGCTCAAGGTGATGCATGATCTCATTGTGGTCCATGATCAAGGATACCACCTCTTTACCAGCGCCATATAAGATACCGGGGACTTTACCCGCACGGCGTAGGCGGCGGCTCGCACCCTTCCCTACATCCTTGCGGGTTTCTACGGTCATATTAAAATTTTCACTCATGGTTATTACTCCAGTTCATAATTACTTGTTAATGTTAAACATATGCGTCCGCTCTCGCGACCAAAAGCAAACGCGTTCTCCGCAGACCGGCAATTAGCCGAATAAAACCGAATCCAGGCCTGCTAGCAGTAACGCCCGCCGTCAATGGATTAATCCATGAATAACGAACTTACAGATTCTTCGCTGCTGATACGACGCATCGTTTCAGACAATAATTCCGCAATACTGAGTTGACGTATTTTCCTGCATTGCCGCGCTTCTTCGGACAAGGGGATCGTATCCGTCACTACGATTTCGTCCAGTTGCGAATTGGTAATATTTTCAACCGCGTTTCCGGATAACACCGCGTGGGTACAATAAGCGACAACCTTGACGGCGCCATTCGCTTTCAATGCCTTCGCCGCCTGGCACAAAGTGCCCGCGGTATCCACCAGGTCATCGATGAGCACGCAATGGCGGCCAGCTACTTCACCGATAATATTCATAACCTTGGCTTCGTTAGGCCTTGGGCGGCGTTTGTCGATAATCGCTAACTCCGCATCATCCAGCCGTTTGGCCAATGCCCTGGCCCGCACGACCCCGCCCACATCCGGCGACACCACGATCAGGTCCGGATATTCCCGCCGCCAGACATCGCCCAACAGGATAGGTGATGCGTAGATGTTATCGAGCGGCTTATTAAAAAAGCCCTGGATCTGGTCGGAATGCAGATCGACCGTCAATATCCGGTCTGCACCCGCCACTTCGATCATATTGGCAACCACTTTCGCGGTTAACGGCACCCGCGCTGAGCGTGGCCGCCGGTCCTGCCTGGAATAACCAAAATAAGGCACCACGGCGGTTATTCGCGACGCCGATGCACGCCGCACCGCATCGATCATCACCACCAGTTCCATTAAATTATCATTGGTGGGCCTACAGGTTGGTTGAACAATAAAAACGTCGCGGCCGCGCACGTTTTCCATGATTTCAACCTGAATTTCTCCGTCGCTGAACCGGCCGACGATGGCTTTTCCAGGAGCAAGGTCGAGGTACTTACAGACGGCTTCCGCTAATTGGGGATTAGCATTGCCAGTAAACACCATCATCCGGCCGTCTGACACGTTAAAACCCCTCGTTTACTATCATCGGTGTTAAAAAAACCCAACGCTGTTACTCGCTGGGTCCTGTTAAGTGGCTGGGCCGCCAGGATTCGAACCTGGGGATGCTGGGATCAAAACCCAGTGCCTTACCGCTTGGCGACGGCCCAATTTAAAACGCTGTATAAATTCATTCCCGGTTTTTCTGCCGTTTTACCTTTCTCAGCTGCTGTGCAAGCGGGGACTCGTTACAGGCTTTCGCGCAGATGACTTGCCAGCCGCTGGCGGTTTGATCTGTGGCTGAGTGCAGTTCGGCCAGGGCCGCGATGCGCCGTGCGCTCTCTGCGTCCCGGTAGGCGGCAAAAACACAACTGCCAGTTCCCGTCATCATTGCGGGATGGGCGCTTTTAATTTCCTGCGCAGACAACCACTTAAGGGCAGAATCCACGGCCGGATAACGGCGCCGGACGATACCCTCAAACACGTTGCAGGCGCCGCCCTCAAAGTAATCGCGTATTTTGATGGGTCGGGCATCACGTGTCAATTCGGGATCGGCAAAAAGTTCTGCCGTGGATACCTTAATGCCCGGATAGATCACCACAAAACAAGGCTCCGGCAATTCCACCGCCTGAAGTTTTTCGCCAATTCCTTCCGCCCAGGCGGACTTTCCGTAAATAAAGACGGGGATATCAGCGCCCAGAGTGCTGCCCAGCGCAATGAGTTCGGTGTGCGGCAATGCCAGCTCCCACAGGTGGTTCAAGGCCAGCAGCGTTGTTGCCGCATCGGAACTACCTCCTCCCAAGCCGCCACCCAGGGGGATTTTTTTATCGATACTGATATCGGCGCCCAGCGCGCACCCGGTGTATTGTTTAAGCAACCCGGCCGCGCGCACGGTGATATCCTGATGGGGTTCGACACCGGCGATAACCGTGGTGCGGTTTATTATCCCGTCGCCCCGAATGTGAAACTGAAGATCATCACCAAAATCCAGAAATTGAAACAGCGTCTGCAGGTTATGATAGCCGTCTTCACGCCGGCTAATGATATGCAAAAACAAATTAAGTTTGGCCGGGGCTGGCCATGGGTCTGCGGAATTCACGGGTGGATTGATCACAATAAGAGTACTAGCTGATGGTCTATTAGCTGATAGTCCATTGCGTCACGATCAGGCGAATCCGCATATCCTCGCGCTGAATGACTATCTTTCGCGGAAAGCTAATCGCGCCGTATTGTTGATACTGTTCATATTGGACATGCCAGCCATTTTGTTTCAGGTCCTGAATTGAACCTTGCGCGTCCAGCGTCACTTTCACTGGCATTTGCGGATCAGGCAAGCCACGCACCCAGTACCACAAGCCGCCCAGCGGAATATCCCAATTGGTTTCCCGGCGCAACAATGCCTCGGCATCGTTGGCGTTATAGCTTTGCCCATTGGCCAGCCGTAATTCCACGCCGTCATGACCGCCTAACAACTGCATGGCGCCTTGTCCGGAAGGCGCGTCAAATTGAATAAAATAGTCGGACGTCGCGCCTTGTTGCCAGTACAACTGGCCACTCCAGGCTTCTGCATTGGTTACCAGTGAAATACGGCTGGTGAGTTCCCAGCTGCTCACCGCTGCCAATTGGGACTCTCGTTGCTCAATTGCCGCCTGGTGCTGTTTGCGCAGTTGTTCGGGCTCAACCGGTATGCTCTGGCAGGCCATAAGAGCAACACCGATCACACCGAGAACTGCGAGTGTCTTATAACGAGTCACGGGGCACGATCATCTGGTATCTAAAATAGAATACTCGATCCGTTTTGCGCAACAGGATCATCAGGGAAAGCAATATAGGCCGTAGTAATAAATCGAAAGTTAAACAGTAATGATTACTACAATCCGAAGCGCTTCATGATGTCAGCCAGGTTCCTGTCTTTGGGGTGCTCCTTCAAGGAGTTTTCCCAGATTTCCAGGGCGCCCGTTTTATCCCCCGAGACCCACAAAACTTCACCCAGGTGCGCGGCAATTTCAGGATCTTGCGACAGCTCGACAGCACGGCGCAAATGCTTGATGGCGTTTTGATAATTGCCAAGCCGGTACTGAACCCAACCCATGCTATCCACCACGGCTGCATCGTCAGGTTCCAGCTCCATTGCGCGTTGTATATATGTCAACGCTTCTTCATAGCGCGTGGTGCGGTCCGCCAAGGTATAACCCAACGCATTTAATACCTGGGCATTGGTTGGCTCCAGTTTCAAAATGGTTTGTAAATCGCTTTCCACCAGATCAAGCTCACCCAGCTTTTCCGCCACCAGGGCCCGCGCATAACGCACGCTGGTTTCATTGGGCATGGCGTCCAACACCTTGGTATAGTACTCCTTCGCCGCCGGAAAACGTTCCGCTTCGCGCAACAAGTCACCTTCCAGCAGGATCAACTGCAACCGCTGCTTGGAATTGTTAACCCGCACCGTTTGCAGATGCTCGATGGCCGCGTCAAAATCCTTTTTGTCCGCCAGAATAGACACAATGCGCAACTGCGCATTATAGTAAAACTCGCCATAACGCACGAAAGAGTAGCGGTTCATGGCCGCCTGCTGGTCCCCTTTCTGTTCCGCCACTTGCCCCAGATAATAATTGGTTTCCTGCACCCGGCCGCCAAGTTTCAAGACTTTTTCCAGGTATTTTTGCGCCTTATCCAGCTTGTTCATTTGCAACGCGAGCACGCCCGCATAATAGTTTATTTCCGCATTGCGTTCCTCGAGTTCCGCCAGCCGGATAAATTCAGCCAACGCCTTGTCGAGCTGCCGGGCTTCCGTGAGCATGCGCGCGTAAGTAAGCCCCACTTCCAGGTTTTCGCCCATCTCACCCTTCAGTACATTCTCCAGGTAACTTAACGCTTCCGCCCTGGCGCCTTGCATTGCCAGGATCCGTGAACGCAATATAATCGCGCTTGGCCATTTGGGCTTGATTTGCAACGCGGTATCCAAAGTCTCTAGCGCCATTTCAAAACGTGCTTGCCGCATGGCGAGATGCGCCTGGGCAAATAACGCGTAGGGATTGTCCCGGCGCGGTTCCACCAGTTTATCCATGACACTCATGGCAAGGTCCCGATCGGCCTCCCGGGACAATTGGGAGGCGATAATCGTAAATCCATAGCCTGGATTTTTTTCATCTTGCAGCAATGTAAGCATTTTTTCATATTCCGCGACGGCATCGGCCGGCCTGGCCAGGCGCAGGTATATTGAAGCCAGGTTGTGCCTGGCGTCGGAATTATTGGGATCCACAGTCACCCACAAATTAGCCCCCACAAGGGCTTTATCATATTCTTTTGCATACAGCGCAATTTGAGTGGCGCGTGAGGCGACCCGGGGATCATGGGTTTCCTGGGCAACTTCGATATAGTTATCAATCGCCAGGTTTAGCTCACCGCGTTGACCGGCGATTTCGGCGACCAGGAGTTTATATAAAAGGTCAGGCGGAACATCAGTTTCCAAATCATCGATAAGATTGTCCGCGGGCGGCAATTCCACATCCAGTGTCAATTGATCGAAGGACTCCGTCGCGGGTATTTCCGTATCGGTTGTCTGGCCGGTTCCCACGGCGGATTCAGCGTCCCCGTTGTCTTTGGGAGTGATGCTACAGGCTTGGAAACCGAGTCCCAGGAACAAACTCACACAAAAATATTGAAATGCCTTCATATTATCTTTTACTCCCGCCGACATATATAACTAACAAATTGTCCAACCAGAACCTGATATTACGCATCAGGCCGGGTAAATAAAATCTTTATACAACATTTTAATCACCAATATATACTACTATGTTGACCTTTTTATACGATTCAACTACTTGTATTCCCACACTATATCGATCAAAATTTGATAACCATCAGTATTGTTGTTTTTTATGGTAGTCTTTTTTAACGTATGTCCTTATTAGCACTCGGCATTAACCATAAAACCGCTCCCGTTGATATTCGCGAGCGCGTCGCCTTTGAGCCAAGCCAAATTACTCACGCTCTCAAAGACTTAGTCGCGCAGCCTGCCGTTAACGAGGCGGCGATCATATCGACCTGCAATCGCACTGAATTGTATTGCGGCTTGGAGCACAACGACCTGAAGTTGATCATCAACTGGATGTGTGATTATCACAAGCTTGGCGAGCGTGACATCCAGCCCTATATTTATGCTCACCCGGACCATGCCGCCGTTCGTCATGTGCTGAGGGTTGCCAGCGGCTTGGATTCCATGGTGCTGGGCGAACCGCAGATCCTGGGGCAAATGAAAGACGCCTATTCCGCTGCCGCCCAGGCCGGTACATTGGGCGGTTCTTTAGACCGCCTGTTTCAGCATACATTCGCAGTGGCAAAACAGGTGCGTACGGATACTCAAATTGGCGCCAGCCCGGTCTCCGTCGCCTTCGCCGCGGTCAGCCTCGCCAAGCAGATTTTCAGCGATTTAAGCAAGCATACCGCCTTGCTGATCGGCGCCGGGGAAACCATCGAACTGGCCGCCCGCCATCTGCACGAATCCGGCATCGGCCGCATGATCATCGCCAACCGCACCATTGAACGCGCCCATAACCTGGCGGCCGAATTTAACGCCTACGCCATTTCCCTGCCGGACATTCCCGGTCATCTGGCGGAGGCGGACATTGTTATTTCATCCACCGCCAGCCCACTGCCGATTCTCGGTAAAGGCTCGGTTGAAAGCGCCCTGAAAATTCGCAAACATAAACCAATTCTTATGATCGACATTGCCGTACCCCGCGATATTGAATCCGAAGTAGGGGATCTGAACGACGTTTATCTCTATACCGTGGATGATATGCAAGAAATCATCCAGGAAGGATTGCGCTCCCGCCAGGAAGCCGCTGAACAGGCCGAGGAAATTATCGATACCCAGGTTTCGCACTTTATGAATTGGCTGCAATCCCTGGGTGCGGTATCGACCATTTGCGCTCTGCGCCAAAAAGCGGAAACCAGCCGCGACGCGGAACTCGAGAAAGCGCTGGCGCTGCTGGCCAGCGGCAAACCAGCGGATGAAGTACTGAAATTGTTCGCTCACCGGCTTACCAATAAACTGATCCACACCCCCAGCGTGCAACTCAAGCAGGCGGGTTATGACGGCCGCAACGAAATATTCGACGTCGTCCGCGCTATCTTTGATATCAAAGACTCCGAACTCTAACTCATCGTGAAACCATCCATTCGCAGCAAGCTCGAAAAGCTGTCCGAACGCCTTGAAGAAATCAACGCGCTTTTGGCGGATCCGGGCATTATCGGCAATCAAAACCAGTTCCGGGATTTGTCCAAGGAATATGCGCAAATCAGCCCCGTGGTCGAGTGCTTTGTAAAATACCAGGAGGCCCTGGAAGACATCAATGCCGCTGAAAGCATGCTCAAAGACAGCGATCCTGAAATCCGCGAGATGGCCAGCGCCGAGGTAAAGACAAGCCACGGTAAAATGGAAAACCTGGAACTTGAATTGCAAAAATTATTGCTGCCGAAAGACCCGCACGACGACAGCAATATTTATCTTGAAATCCGCGCCGGCACCGGCGGTGATGAAGCAGCCATCTTTGCGGGCGACCTGTTCCGGATGTATTCGCGCTATGCCGAACTACGGCGCTGGAACATTGAAATCATTAGCGAGAATGCGGGCGAGCATGGCGGTTACAAGGAAGTTATCGCCCGTATTGAAGGGCAAGGCGTTTATTCGAAACTTAAATTTGAATCCGGCGCGCACCGCGTGCAGCGGGTCCCCGCGACAGAATCCCAGGGACGTATTCACACCTCCACCTGCACGGTTGCGGTTATGCCCGAGGTCCCGGAAATTGAGCAACAGGAAATCAGTCCCAGCGATTTAAAAATCGACACCTATCGCGCCTCCGGCGCGGGCGGTCAACACGTTAACAAAACCGATTCAGCGATTCGCGTCACCCACTTGCCGACGGGTATTGTGGTGGAGTGCCAGGACGAGCGCTCGCAGCATAAAAACCGGGCGCGCGCCATGTCACTGTTAAAGGCCAAACTCTATGACGCCGAACTGGAAAAACAGACCCGGGAACAGGCGGCAACGCGTAAAAGCCTGGTGGGCACCGGCGATCGCTCCGAGCGAATCCGCACCTACAATTTTCCCCAGGGGCGGCTCACGGATCACCGGATCAACCTGACGCTGTATAAACTGGAAGACATCATGCAAGGCCGTCTTGAAGCGGTCATCGAACCGCTGGCCAATGAGAACCAGGCGCAACTGTTAACGGCAATCGGCGAATAAGCTCCTGCCACGCCGCCGCTCGCAAATAATTCCTTTTTTATGAGCACCATTCAACAAGCTCTCACAACGGCATTTTCCCAGTTAAATCAGCTCCCGGACGTAGCGGCGAGGCTGGAAGCGGAAATACTCTTAGCGTACGCCTTGGCAAAACCACGCGCCTATTTACACACCTGGCCGCAACAAGTTCTGGAAAAATCCGTTTTGGATCGGTTCGGGACGCTGGTGCAACGCCGTTGCCGGGGCGAACCGGTTGCCTATATAACCGGCCAGCGGGAATTTTGGGGTTTGCCATTAACAGTCTCTACCGCCACCTTGATCCCCCGGCCGGAAACCGAACGCCTGGTTGAAATTGCGCTGGAAAAAATCCCTGCGCAGGCGTCATGGCATATCGCCGACCTTGGCACCGGCAGTGGCGCGCTGGCGTTCGCGCTGGCCAGCGAAAGGCCGCGCTGCGAAATTACCGGGACGGATATCAGCACGGCCGCCCTGGCCATTGCCAAAGCCAACCGCCAGCGCTTAAACCTGACGAATGTGCGTTTTATAGCGGGCCGCTGGTTTGACCCGCTATCCGGTCGCCGGTTTGACCTGGTGATTTCCAATCCGCCTTATGTCGCCAGCGGTGATCCTCACTTGCAGCAGGGCGACTTGCGTTTTGAACCGCGGCAGGCGTTAAGCGCCGGCCCCGACGGCCTGGAAGCTATTCGGGAAATTGTTTCCAGCGCCCACGCCCATTTGCAACCCGGTGGCTGGTTGATGCTGGAACACGGTTTTGCTCAGGGTGACGCCGTCGTGAAACTGTTTACTGATAATGGATTTGCTCACGTGCAGTGTCACCGGGATTATGCCGAGCGGGAACGGGCTACCGTGGGACGGTTTACCGGCTGATAACCAGACACTCGCCCCGGTTATGCTCCTGCATTCCATCATCCTATCAACAAATACTAATATTCTTTACCACTGTATAAATCCGCTTAACATCAATCGCTGCTGGTTTATTCCTTGATTATTCGGCGCCAGTCGCTACGCTGAAGGTATGCACCCAGGTAATAACGATCTCATCAAACACCGTGAAATTCTGTTTATGTCGCCGCAACGGGAGCAAGATCCCGCTGCGGCGGCTTTGGCGCTGCTAAACGATGTCGACGGTATTCTGTCCGTTTCACGGCTGCATCCCCTGGGAATTCGCGTTTCCTATCAGCTGACCAAGATCACCTTGAATGACATTGAGGATGCGTTGCAGGAAATCGGTTTTCATTTGGATAACAGTGTCCTGTCCAAACTCAAACGCGCGCTGTTTTATTTTGCAGAAGATACACATTTGGCCAACCTGGGTTACGATCATGCGGAATCCAAATCCACGCTGGAGATTTTCATCAACCGGCATAACCAGTTGCCGCACGGTTGCCGCGATGAACGCCCGGCTCATTTTCGCCATTACAGTTAATGGCAACCCCCTCCGTTCGGGCAATTCTCTTGCCCATCGAATAGCATTAAACCTAAACTAAGCACCATGAATGATGAACAATTGCTGCGCTACAGCCGGCAGATTATGTTGCCCGCGGTGGATATTGCAGGTCAGCAAAAACTCTTGGATTCCCGTGTATTGATCATCGGGCTGGGAGGCCTTGGATCGCCGGCCGCCATGTACCTGGCCGCTGCGGGGGTAGGTCACCTTGTGCTTTGTGACGATGACCGGGTGGATCTTTCGAATCTGCAACGGCAAATCGCCCACACCACGGCCGCTATCGGCCAGACCAAAACCGAATCGGCCTCGGCAACCTTGCAGGCCCTCAATCCTGAGGTACAGGTTGAAAGCATTGCTCACCGCATGGACCGTGAAGAACTACGCACCCATGTCCAACGCTGCGATGTCGTGGTGGATGCCAGCGATAACTTTGCTACGCGCTTTTTGCTCAACGCGGTCTGTGTCCAGGCAAAAAAACCCCTGGTATCCGGCGCTGCCATACGCATGGAAGGCCAGGTATCCGTGTTTCGCAATGATCAATGGGATAGCCCCTGCTACCGGTGTTTGTACAGGGAGGAAGCCGAGTTTCGTGAATCCTGTAGTGAAACTGGAGTACTTGCGCCAGTGGTTGGTGTAATTGGCGCCATTCAGGCCGTTGAAACCCTGAAGATATTACTTAATGTGGGAAAATGCCTGAAAGGAAAGGTGTTGATTTGGGATGCAAGCACCATGGATTGGCGCAGTATAAATCTAAAAAAAGACCCGGATTGTCCGATTTGTTCCCACAATAATTAGAATAATGACGCTTGGAACTTATTAACTTACCACGAACAACGTTTTTCTTGTTACTACGATAATAGTGGTAATTACTAAAATCTATTTGGCTATTATTATCTATATGGTGGTTAACAGATAACATAATAACCGACTTTCTTGTAACGTATCCACAGGGCGCACGATCTGCAATTCCATATCCCGCTTTGGAATCTACTCATCACAAACTTTTATATCTGATCGCTTTATAAAACCTGCCGCCCTATGTTTAAATGAGGATATTCGAATTTCCAGACGCTCCCCCTTTACTATGATGTCCCTGAAGTGTAATGACATCCACCGGAAGGCCGAACGAAGTATCCAAGGCAGTATCAGGCAAAACCTCATGCAACCAATAATCCTCGTAAAATCATATTTTTACGTAACCCTTAAGCTAAAGTTTAGCACGGCGCAACCGATATCCTGTAAGCAGCCAGCAACTAGCCCGCATTTCTCACCAGGCGGCCGCTAATGATCAAGAATAGGCGCGAAAACAAACGACTATGCCCGAAACATCAATAACACATTGTTCAGCGCTCTGGCCTATCGCGGTTCAGACTGGTCTTCGCGTCCGTAGGCTAGCTCTTCACTCATTTTACAGGGACCGTAAAGGTGTCGCGAAGCCCAGGGATGGGCGGGAGCGACCAAGCCATAGCTACGGCTATGACTTTCGCTCCAGAGCGGCGCCTACGAACACGAATCCTGCGCGATGTACAGGATGTACGAGTGCTGCGGAGCCCATGGATGGGCGAGAGCGGCCTGCTCCCGCGATCCTGGTGAGAAATGCGGGCTAGGTTGATCCGATTTCGCCGATATGACCAGGAAACTGCTAAAGTCCTTATTTCCGCTTTCGATTAATCACTATAGTATTGGGCTTACCGTTATCACCCTGGCGTTGGTTGGCTGCCTGGTTTTGTTTTCGAACTATAAAGTTCAGGCGCTGAATAACGAAGCGAACCGAAAAAACGCCGATCTCGCGATCCAGGAACTCAATTACGCAATAGACCAGAGTGTGCTGGCAGCGGCCCGCATCGCTGACAGTTTCGCGCAATGGGAAGAAACCCATCAACAGCTCGGTAATCCTATTTATTACAACTTCTGGCGCACCAACCGGGCCATGGAAGCAAATTTCCTGCAGGATTATTTTGTCGCCCTGGAGCTCTACGATAGAAACGGCGAACCGCTGGGGAAACAAACCAATTTTCCGGCTATACCAAAAGTAAACAACAATCTCTCGGGTGCTTTTTTCACAGCGAATAACAACCGGATTTCATTGTTCTATGTCAGCGATGTTTCGCTCGATGGCAATCCCGAAAACATATACGGTTATGTTGTTGTAGATTTGGATTTCAAAAATGTTTTGAACAAAGTACAGAAGTTCAATCAGCTGGATTACGCCAATTTACAGATTACGCTGGATAGCAAAAACCTGGTGCCGATCAATGAAATCAGGAAGTACTTCCATTACAGCATTTCTCCCAATAAGGAATATATCGCGCTCAACAGCCTGCTGTCTGATACTTTGCTGCAACTGGCGTTTATCAGTGTGACATCAATTGTTGGTTTCTTATATATTATCATCACCCTCACCGGCAAACCGCTTGCCGCACTTTCCTTGCAGATTGATGCATTAAACAACGGCGATCACGGTTTGTTGCAACAGAATTGTTCTGGTTTCCGGTTGGTTATGGAATTTAACAAATTGCGGCAGTCACTCAATGACTACTTGCGCCAACTGGAGAAGCTGGAACAAGTCGCCGCGGGCGATCTGGATGCGGTGATTTTATCGGACAAAGATAAAGAAGCTTCCGGCTTGATGCAGTCGTTTAACAGTATTGTTACCCAGTTAAAGCTGACGATGGAGGAGAAAGACCGGGTATCGCTCCAACTGCGGGAACAAGCGGATGATCTACGCAATGCCAGTGAACAGGCAATGCTGGCAACCCGGACGAAAAGCGCATTTCTTGCCAACATGAGCCATGAAATCAGAACACCGTTGACTGCTATCATAGGATTTGCAGAAAGTTCGCTAGATGATGACCAGACAATGTCGGATCGCATGGACTCCTTGCACACCATTGTAAAAAGCGGGCGGCATCTATTGCAGGTGATCAATGACATTCTTGACTTGTCCAAGGTTGAAGCTAACAAACTGGACGTTGAAATAATATCAGCATCACTATTCCAGATTGTTGCCGATGTCGAATCGTTTGTGAAGTTCCAAGCGATAGCTAAGGACGTTGAATTCGCGGTGAGCTATACATTGCCGTTGCCCTTGATAATAAATACAGACCCGATGCGGCTTAAGCAAATCATCCTGAATTTGTGCAATAACGCAATCAAGTTTACCAATGACGGTCATGTGCACCTGAATGTCCGTAGCGACCTAGTAGACCGAACGCTAATATTTGAAGTAATGGATACCGGCATTGGTTTGAGTGAACAACAGATTGGTAATATTTTTAAACCATTCACTCAGGCGGACGTATCCACCTCGCGAAAGTATGGCGGCACAGGCTTGGGGTTGTCGCTGTCGAAATCGTTGTGTGAATTGCTTGGCGGCAAGATTAGCGTAAAAAGCAAACCGGATGTTGGCAGTAAATTTACAGTTGTGATTCCTATCGGAGAAACAGGAGCGGATGGGTTTATTCACGATGAGTCTCAAATTCCCAAAACCATTGAATCACAGTTCATTGCCCGTAACTTTTCATTACTGCACGGCAACGTGCTGGCTGTTGATGATGTGCTGGAAAACCAGAAACTACTTAGAATGTACCTTAAGAAAATGGGTCTGCAAGCAACCTTGGCGGATAATGGTTTTAAAGCCATTGAACTTGCCAGAACACATCATTTTGACCTGATCCTGATGGACATACAAATGCCCATTGTTGATGGTATGGAAGCGACTGCAACATTGCGCTCTGAAGGAATATCGGCGCCGATTATTGCAATCACTGCCAACGCGTTGAAAGAAGACCGGGATCGTTATCTTAGCTCGGGATTTAATGGTTATATCTCAAAGCCTATTAATCGGCATGAACTTTATGAAATATTAAAGAAACATCTCAAGAGCGACCCGGAGCAACGCCCGGCAATGGCGCCGATTGTTTCTGTGCTTGATGATGAAAAAGGCGAGTTTACGGACCTCGTTGAAAAATTTGTTAATAAACTGCCAAACCAGTTCCGCAAAATCAAACGGGTTTTTTTGGAAAAAGACTGGCAGCAGCTCAAGTTGCTGCTTCATGAAACGAAAGGTACCAGCGGAAACATGGGATTCCCGGCGCTCATGTTCTGTGCGACGAATATCGAGTCGCTCATTGAAGCAAATAATTTCACCAACCTTGAACGTGCTATCGGCGAAATGGAATCCATATGCCGCCGTATAGCGCATACGAACTGGATCGAAACATAAAAAATAGCGTCGTAAGAACCAGGTTAACCACATAGCGCTTGACTGATTCCGTTCCACCTATTCATCAGCTGCGCGATAAGTCACGAATGAAGGGACATCCTTTGAGCGATGGTCAAAAATATCACCGGGGTCATGCCATACCGCACACCCTTGGAGGGGGAACGGATCTTTATATTTTACCTACTGGGTATATCAAAAACTCAATAGTCAAACGCCCATCGGGGTTCAGCAAGGTCTTCTTTGTCCGGGCCAAAACGCAGAGTTTAAGTGGCACCACAATTAAATCGTCGCCTAACGACATACAAGCAACGATTGTTCGCTTACACCGATTTTGTGTGAGTTACCAACCGAAGCAAAATTCACGGCCATCAGTGACGTGGTTGGCGTAGGGCGCAGCCGGTTGATGACATAGCGGGTCAGACAGAAATTATTGCTAATATCCGCGCGTTTCCTTCATAATCGCCAGTTCCATTGGACTGGCGGCATGCTGCGACTCACCGAAATCAAACTTCCTCTCGATCACACCGCTGACGCCCTGCGCGCGCTGATCCTGCGCACCTTGGGGATTGCGGCAACAGATCTCATCGGATACCGCGTGCGCCGGCGCGGCCATGATGCGCGCAAACCGGGCATCATCGCCTTTGTCTACACGCTCGATGTCGAGGTGCGCGATGAAGGCGCGCTGTTGAAGAAATTCAACGGCAGCACGCATATCAATCCGGCGCCGGATGAGACCTACCGCTATCCGCTGCACGCCACCCGGCCGCCGGCCAAGCGTCCGGTGGTCATCGGCAGCGGGCCGTGCGGCGTGTTCGCCGGGCTGTCGCTGGCGCGCATGGGCCTCAGGCCGCTGATCCTGGAGCGCGGCCGCAGCGTGCGCCAGCGCACGCAAGACGTGTGGGGTTTCTGGCGCGAGCGCCATTTTAACCCGGTGTCGAACGTGCAGTTCGGCGAAGGCGGGGCCGGCACTTTTTCGGACGGCAAACTGTACTCCGGCATCAAGGACCGCGGTCACCACATCCGCCAGATCCTGCAGGACTTCGTGGATTGCGGCGCGCCCGAGGAAATTCTCTATATCAGCAAGCCGCACATCGGCACCTTGCGCCTGGTGAAGGTGGTGGAGCGGCTGCGCCAGCAGATCATCGAGGCCGGCGGCGAGTTCCGCTTCGAGGCGCAGGTCACGGATGTCGTCGTCGACAACAACGCGGTGCGCGGCGTCGTGCTCGCCGGCGGCGAGCAGATCGACAGCGCGCAGGTCGTGCTGGCGGTCGGCCACAGCGCGCGCGATACCTTCGCGATGCTGCACGACAAGGGCGTGCGCATCGATGCCAAGCCGTTCTCGATCGGCTTTCGCATCGAGCACCCGCAGCATCTCATCGACGTCGCGCGTCTCGGACGTTATGCCGGCAACCCGCAGCTCGGCGCGGCCGACTATAAACTGGTACAGCACTGCCAGAACGGCCGTTCGGTGTACAGCTTCTGCATGTGTCCGGGCGGCCAGGTAGTGGCGGCGACGTCGGAGGAAGGGCGCGTGGTCACCAATGGCATGAGCCACTACTCGCGCGCCGACCACAACGCCAACGCCGGTATCGTGGTCGGCATCACGCCGGCCGATTTCGGCAGCGATCACCCGCTCGCCGGCATCGACCTGCAACGCGAGCTGGAAGCGCGCGCCTTCGCGCTCGGCGGCGGCAACTACAATGCCCCGGCGCAGCGCGTGGAGGATTTTCTCGCGGCGCGGGCGTCCACCGGGCCGGGTACGGTGTTGCCGTCGTATACGCCCGGTGTGACCTGGACCAATCTGGACGCGAGTCTCCCGGACTACGCCATCAGCGCGATTCGCGAGGCGTTGCCAAAATTCGACCGGACCCTCAAGGGCTTCGCCATGCAGGACGCCGTGCTCACCGGCGTCGAGACACGCACCTCCTCGCCGATCCGCATCCCGCGCGACGAGCACAGCTTCGAGAGCCTGAACACCAAGGGACTCTATCCGGCTGGCGAGGGCGCCGGTTTTGCCGGCGGCATTCTGTCCGCGGCGGTGGACGGCATGAAGGTAGCCGAGGCAGTGGCGCGCGCCATCGTGAAATAGATTGGCACGCATCTCCCGCGCTAGCGGGGAACTGGGTGACAGCCGCATCGCTGCAGGAAGCCACAGACCACCTCAGCATCCGTGGTGGGGCGGACGCGATGCGCACTTCGCAATTGCGGCCGGGCCGGACCTGCGCAACTCCAATTGCGGCCGGGCCGGACCTGCGCAACTCATTGTAGTGTTAAATAATATCGCCAAATTTTGGTTTTTTTAATGTCTTAAATGCCGCTTTTAGATATCGAAAAAGACAGATTACAATAACAGAGTCAGAGAACGATTAACGCTAATATAAGTAA
>DATCIR010000097.1:0-11557 GCA_036507695.1 Gammaproteobacteria bacterium | reverse complement strand
CCGAACCTTCGATCCAACCCGCCGATTCCCGGTCACTCGATTTGCGTGCGTCGATGATCACGAGACCCGGAGTACTTGTCACGAGTTGTACGATTTCTTCGGCGCTCACGCGTTTTGTACCATCGATAAATTCGGGCGCCTTGGATTCCGCGAAAGCGGCGCATGCCATGCACGCCATTGCAATAAACATCAGGAATTTTATGACGGACTGATGAATGGAAATATTCATAACTCACCTCGACTGTAATTCGTTTTAAAACTGGATTGGGATGTTTACTGAAGCGGCCTTTTCGGCTAAACGTCCACGATGTATTAATTATCGGCAGGCAGGGGGTTTTTTTTAACTGAATACGCTTGATTCCACCACGGGAAAAGCCTTCCAGGCTGGGCGGCAAATATGCCGCCTTACTTAATACGAAACGAGATAAAGATATTGAGAGTGGTTATAGAAGTACCAGATTATTGCGATGAATCAACTCCGGCTCATCGACATAACCCAATAGCGCTTCGATTTGCTGACTGGGTTGCCCCTTGATGGCCAAGGACTCCGAAGACGAATAATTTACCAGGCCACGGGCGATCTCCCGGCCGTGTTGATCGACACAGGCCACGACCTCGCCCCGCGCAAAGTGACCTTGCACATCGCTGACCCCCACGGGCAGCAGGCTGCGGCCGGATTCGCGCAGCACTTTGACCGCGCCATCATCCAGCACTAATTTGCCCTTGGGTTGTAAGTGGCTCGCCAGCCATTGTTTTCTGGCGACGACCGACTCCTGGTCCGGTAACAGCAAGGTGCCGAGCCGTTCGCCCTGATAAATGCGTTTAACAACATCGAGTTCAGAGCCGTGTGCAATCACGGTGGCCGCGCCGGACCGCGCCGCTAACCGGGCGGCGCGCACTTTGGTATACATACCGCCCCGGCCGAGCGCGCCGGCCTTGCCACTCACCATGTCGTCCAGAGCCGGATCGGACGCATTTATCTCGTCGATAAACCGGGCATCGGTGTGCTCGCGCGGATCCTTGTTATAAATGCCGGCCTGGTCGGTGAGCAGAATCAAGGTATCGGCTTCGACCAGGTTGACCACCAGCGCCGCCAGACTGTCGTTGTCGCCAAACCGGAACTCGTCCGTGGTCACCGTGTCATTTTCATTGATGACGGGCACCACGCCCAGCTTGAGCAATGTGGTCAGCGTGCTGCGCGCATTGAGATAACGTTTGCGGTTGGATAAATCATCGTGGGTTAATAATATCTGCGCCGTGTGAATCTCATGCTGTTTGAAAAAAGATTCATAGGTTTGTATCAGGCCCATCTGACCGATCGCGGCGGCGGCTTGCAGTTCATAGAGCGCGCTCGGACGCTTGGTCCAGCCCATGCGCTTCATACCTTCGGCGACCGCGCCGCTGGATACCAATAACACTTGTATGCCCTGTTTATGCAAGGCGGCGAGTTGTTTGACCCAATCGGAAATCGCATTGCCATCCAGGCCCTGCCCCTGCGCGGTCAGCATGGCGCTGCCGATTTTAACCACCAGGCGCTTGGTATTGGTCAGCCGCTTACGTTGCATGCGCCTGGCCCGCCGCTTCAATATGCGCCATGATGCCTTTCATTAGCTTTTCAGTTCCTGCGCCGGTTAATGCCGAAATTTGATAAACCGGGCCTTGCCAATTAATCGCCTTGACAATGCCCGCGCAGACTTCGTCCCGGTCCTGCTCCGGAATTAAATCCACTTTATTTAACACCAGCCAGCGCTCTTTCGCATAGAGACTGTCGCTGAATTTTTTTAATTCGTTTTCGATCGCGCGGAAATTTTCCGCGGGGTCGCCGGTGCCCTCAAACGGCCTGACGTCCAGCATATGCAATAACAGCCGGGTCCGGGACAGATGTTTGAGAAACTGGATACCCAGGCCGGCCCCTTCCGCCGCCCCTTCGATCACACCGGGAATATCCGCGATGACAAAACTCTGTTCGGAGCCCAGCCGGACAACACCGAGGTTAGGGTAAAGCGTGGTAAAGGGGTAATCGGCGACTTTGGGTTTGGCCGCGGACACACTGCGGATCAAGGTTGACTTGCCGGCGTTGGGAAGTCCCAACAAACCCACATCCGCCAGTACATTCAACTCCAGCAATAAATTGCGGGCCTCTCCGGGAGTGCCGGGGGTACACTGGCGCGGCGCGCGGTTAGTACTGCTTTTAAAGTGCACGTTACCCAGGCCGTGCCTGCCGCCCTTGGCCACCAGCAAGGTCTGTTCCGGTTTGACCAGGTCACCCATTTGTTCCTGAGTATCGGCATCATAGACCACCGTTCCCACGGGCACCTTAACATACAGGTCTTGGCCGGACTTGCCCGTGCACTCGCTGCCCATGCCATTTCCGCCATTTTGCGCCTTATAGCTGCGCTGATAGCGAAAATCGGCCAGGGTATTTAATCCGGTATCGGTGATGAGATAAATACTGCCCCCGTCCCCGCCATCGCCGCCGTTCGGCCCCCCAAACGGAATAAATTTTTCACGGCGAAAGCTCGCGCAGCCGTTTCCGCCTTTTCCGGCTTCGATATAGATGGTTGCTTCATCGACGAATTTCATAGGGACGACCTGTCAGGTTTTACTACTACCAGTTTCACTAACTGCATTAGGCATTACAATTTCCGGCGGCCAGGTTGTTCATCACGCCATTTACTTGCCATAAATAGCTGACCATAAACAGCTGACCACAAATCGTTTTCCATAAACAGAAAACCCCGCACGAGGCGGGGCTTTAAAGTCTAACGCAACGTGCGAATTACGCGGGTATAACGCTCACGTATTTGCGCTGCTTGGGACCCTTGATTTCGAATTTCACGGCGCCTTCGGCCGTGGCGAACAAGGTATGGTCTCTGCCACAGCCCACGTTTGCGCCGGGATGCACATTAGTGCCGCGCTGACGAATAATAATATTACCCGCTTTAATGATTTCTCCGCCAAAACACTTGACGCCCAGGCGTTTGGATTGTGAGTCGCGGCCGTTTCGGGAACTGCCCGCTGCTTTCTTGTGTGCCATTTTACGCTACCTTCTAACTTATAAGCTGCTGATACTAGCTGCTAACATTCTTTGTTGAATCTGTTGTCCGGACTTATTACGCGGAAATGCCGGTGATCTGAATTTCCGTATAATCCTGGCGGTGCCCGGTGCGCTTTTGATGGTGCTTGCGGCGTTTGAACTTGACGATTTCGATCTTGGCGCCACGGCCATGGGAAACCACGGTAGCGGTCACTTTGCCGCCGTTCACGCGGGGTGAACCAATTGTCACTTTGTCGCCGTCGCCAATCATCAGGACGTCGTTAATCTCAATGGAACCACCTGTTTCTACAGGCATTTTTTCCACTTTTAATTTGTCACCCTGGGCGACACGGTATTGTTTGCCACCGGTTTTGATTACCGCGTACATCGTTTTTTCTCCATTTATCCCCCAAACTCAGTGGGGAGCGTGCAAATTCGCTGTTGTCCGCAACGGTTCCTGTGGACCAGCGAAAGACCGGGGATTTTAACGGTTAAAAGCACTTAGGTCAAACCCTACCCGCCGGTTTTTGGCAATCTCGTGCAAAATTTTGCATTTTGCAGCCCTGGAATCCAATCAATTTTTATACCCATTAGGCCCGGAATTAGCGTGCGCAAAACTTGACACCTTTCGCACCCGCCCCTAGCATGGCCGAATGCAAGAAGCAGCGACCCCAGATACGATAAGCAGTCCGGCATTATCCATAGACGGCATTTACCAGCTCATTGATAGTGATCTTGGCGCCGTTAACCAGTTGATTACAAAGCGCCTTCATTCCGAAGTGGCGCTCATCAATCAGTTGAGTAACTACATTATATATAGTGGCGGCAAACGACTGCGCCCGGTGTTGGTGCTCCTCTCGGCCCGCGCCCTGGACTATCAAGGCCACCAGCATATCAACCTGGCCACCATCGTGGAATTCATTCACACCGCAACCTTATTGCATGATGACGTGGTGGACGCATCGGAAAAACGCCGCGGCAATGATACCGCCAACGCCATCTGGGGTAATGAAGCCGCGGTGCTGGTCGGCGACTTTCTTTACTCCCGGGCGTTCCAGATGATGGTGGATTGCAACCGCATGCGCGTGATGGAAATCCTCTCCGACGCCACCAACACGATCGCCGAAGGCGAAGTATTGCAGTTGCTCAATTGCCACGATCCGGACACCAGTGAACAACGTTATATGGATGTCATTCATTTCAAAACCGCTAAATTATTCGAGGCGGCGGCGCAATTGGGTGCTATAATCGCCGGCGCGGCGCCAGGCCAGGAATTTGCCATGGCCAAATACGGCATGTACCTGGGAACAGCATTTCAACTGGTGGACGACGTGCTGGACTACAGTTCATCATCGGAAGAAATCGGCAAAAACATCGGTGATGACCTTGCGGAAGGCAAACCGACTCTGCCGCTGATCCGTGCCATGACCACCGGCACTCCGCCGCAAAGAGCGATAATTCGTAAAGCCATCACCGAAGGCGGACGCGAGCACATCACTCAAGTAATAAACGCGTTAGCAGCAACCGATGCCATTGAATACACCGTTAAGATCGCCCGCGATGAAGCCGACAAAGCGCTGGCGATGCTTACTAAAATTCCAGGATCACGCTATAGAGATGCGTTATCCGCATTGGCGGAATTTTCCATCAGCCGCACATACTAAATAGCACCGCATTAACATCTGGCCTGCCCGTTCACTGCGCGTTCCCAATAATTTTGATTTTAGGATTATCATGACGTTATCAAGTTTCACAGTTTTGTCCCGCACTTTATCGCTCGCTTTTATATTCCCGGCGTTTTGCCTGGTGGGAAACAACGTTTATGCGGAACATGACCACAAACCCGCTAATTTCATTGAAGAGACCCACCCGCTGACCGGTAAAATCTGGGATGTCACCGGGCAACAATACATCGCCCGGGATCAGCTACTGCAAAAGGCGCTAAGCAGTGACTACGTCATGCTGGGTGAAACCCATGACAATATCAAACATCATGAGGGGCAGGCTTGGTTTATCAGCCAGCTTAGCCAAAAAAAGCCCGGAATCAGCGTCGCATTTGAAATGATCAACCAGGAACAGGCTGACGCCATAAACAACACCCAAGATCTCACGACCGGTAAATTAGTCGACATCCTGGAACAAACGCAAAGCGGATGGGAATTCAGGAAATATTACCAGCCGGTGTTCGACAGCATCGTCAATGCCAAACTGAAAATCTATGCCGCGGATCTCGACCGGTCTACCATGATGAACGTGGTATCCAAGGGCGAACAACACATTCCGGATAATCTCAAAAAACTGATTGAGAACACCCCGTTGCCAGTGGATCAACAGGAAGCGTTGAAATTGGAAATTGAATCCACCCATTGCGGCCTGATCAATGAGAGGATGACCAGGGCCATGATGACAGGCCAGCGTGTGCGTGACGCCGCCATCGGAACGAATCTTTACGCGATAAAAAGCAGTGACACCCGGGCGGTCGTATTAATCGCAGGTTCCGGTCATATACGTAAGGACCGCGGCGCGCCGATGTATCTTCACGCGCAAGATAGGGACGCGTCAATTTTGACCATCGCCTGGCAGGAAGTCCAGGCAGGAGTTCTGGATCCGAAAGGATATACCCGGCGCTGGAGTGAGGGCGAGTTGCCGTTCCATTACGTGATTTTCACGCCCGCGATGGACCGGCCAGACCCTTGCGAACAAATGAAGAACCACATGGATCAAAAGAAATTTCATGGTAAAAAAACCGGCGAATAGTGCCGTGCCCGGCTTACCATAGCAAAATAGTCTGGGGTATAATGCCCCGGAATCAGATAACCAGTAATTCGGAGTGTAGCTCAGTCTGGTAGAGCACCGCCTTCGGGAGGCGGGGGTCGGAGGTTCGAATCCTCTCACTCCGACCAATTTAATTAATTCCTTACCTTACCACCCGCACCTTTCAACGAACGCATTGACTGTTTGGGAAAACAAAGGGATACGCGATTCCAGTTCATAGCGTAGAGAGTTTATTTAAAAAATGGCGTCTTGGGCGGCACATCAATCCAACCGCACCCCTAAATACTTACTGAAACAGAGCCCTTAATAACCTCAAACAGAACTGCTGCTATAGCCTTGAATAGCCACTGTGATACTCAAAGTATCGGTGTCGCTTGTTTCGCGTTACAGATCAAAAAGGTTCCCCCCCCCCATCAGATAAACAAAAACGCGGTCAAATATTCCCTGTGACTGACTTTCGCTGGCTGAAACTTTTTTCGTAACTACTCACCCCGCGTGCAGCATAGGTTAAAGCGGCGCCGGTGTTTCCTGCCGGGGACGTCTGCGGCCAGGGATGGCCGCAGTCGAGCCTACAGGGACGTACTTGTGGCGTCCCCCGGCAGGAGACACCGGCGCCGCCCACGGGTGAGTAGTTACCTTTTTTGTACCTTTTAATACAAATTATTTCGGCTATATTGTATGTGCAAGGCAGATCCAAATAACAAACCACTGCCCATGGATAATAACAATGCAAGCGCTTAAGAAAGGGACCTATCGTATCGAACCTGGCGAGTATTACGGCACTCCAAAAGAGCTTTGGGGATTTCGCACCCGCGCCTCATCAACGCCACCACGCACACTCGCGAAACAGATGCTCACCGCCAATCATGAGCTGTTGGGTTTGGATATGAACATTCAGGACCTGAAAGTCGTAAGAACCATTCACAGCCTCGGTGCAAAACACATTTTTTTTCAGCAGCGCTATGCCGGCAAGCGGATACATCGTGCGTATGTAACCGTCCATTTCGACACTAAAAACCGCATTTATTTAGTCAAGAACCGCGCGGTCCCCGGCAATAAGTTACCCCGCGACACCGCCTTTACCTTGACCCAGGCAAAAGCCGAATCACGCGCCAAAAGTACCCTGCGTTATAAATCCCGGACAATATCCGTCGCCGATGCTGAACCCATGTGGTTCCCTCAGGGTAAAAGCCTCGAACCGGCATGGCGCATCAGGATGACCGTGCATAGACCGCGTGAAGAATGGACCATCTTCATCCATGCGCGCACCGGCGAAATCCTGAGCCGTTACGATAATCTTGCGTTAGCGCCCACGGGGCGGGGCTTTATTTTTAATCCCAGTCCGGTTACTGCACTGGGTAATCATGAGGCGCTACTCACCAAAAAACGCGCCTATAAAAAAGTACCGGAAGCGGCCTATCACGCGGTCAAACTGCGTGACCTCGATAACTCAGGTTATCTTGATGGTAAACGCGTCACCACCCGTGCCACCAAAAAGAAACGCATTCGCCGCGCCGATCATCACTACGAAATCAAATCAGACCAGGATGGTTTTGAACAAGTCATGGCCTATCACCATATCAATGAGGCAATACGCTACCTGGAGCAACTGGGTTATCGCGGCAAAAAAGCAATTTTTAGAAAACCGATCGCCGTGAACGCCACGGGCACCACCGATGATCAATCCTGGTATAGTCCGCACGATAAGCAGCTGACTTTTGGCACCGGTTATATTGACGATGCAGAAGATGCGGAAACGATTTTGCATGAACTAGGACATGCCATACAGGACGCGATTTGCCCTAACTTCGGGCAATCATTGGAAGCGGCCGCGCTCGGTGAGGGTTTTGGTGACTATTTTGCCGCAAGTTACTTCGCCGAACACAAACCCAATAAATATCAGCACTGTGTCATGACCTGGGATGGTTTACTCATTGGACTAGAAGAAGCGCTTGATCCGCCCTGCCTCAGACAACTTAAAAACAAGCACACCTATGAAGATTTTGTCGCAAAAGAAGAATATGAGCATAGCAATGGTGAAATCTGGTCGGCCACACTCTGGAATATCCGCGAGCTATTAGGGCGTGATATTGCAGACCGGATTATCATTGAAAGCCATTTTCAGCTGGACGGCTTTACAACATTCGCCCGGGCTGCTCGCGCCATCATTGATGCGGACAGAAACTTATATCAGGGTAAGCATAAAATAAAACTCGCAAAGATATTTCAAGGCCGGCGTATCAAGGTAAATTAATCAAAGCAACGCCTATCAATCCAGATTTTCAGTACCTGCATACCTGCATATATGGATTAAAGAATTACTTTGCCCTATCTCTGACTATTTGGCAAAGCGTAGCTACGTGGTTGAGTGGTTTCGGACAACCGTTTCAGATTGATATTGTAAAATCAACCGGTGCCTGCCAGATAGCAAGAACAATACAGCCGTTGTCGCTGGCGATTCGATGCTGACTACCCGGCGAACTTATTATTAGAGTACCTCTTTCATAAATATTATCACCATCTGTTTGTGAACCCGATAAAACTAAAATATGCTCATAACCAGTATGAACATGAGTCGGCACATTCGCACCCGGGGCATAGCGCAGTAATGCAGCAGATTGTCCTTGCTTGTCGTCACCATAAATACGGTGGATATGGACACCTTCTTTGAAGGATTCCCACTTTAACCGGTCGAAATGCAAGTCGATGGTTAACAAATCTTCTAGTACCTGCGGCGCATAGGATTTATCCATAAGCCATTTCCATGGCGCTAATTACTTGCTGACTATGAGCAACCCAGCCCACGATGGCGCCCTGCGCCGTTATCATATTAATCGCGGCTTGCTTGAATTCGGGAAAGTAGCTCTCGGTACCGTCCTCCACCAGCAAACATTCGTAACCACGATCATTGGCTTCACGCATGGTGGTTTGCACACATACTTCAGTTGTCACCCCGGTAAAAACCAAATGCGTGATCTGCTGTTGCTGTAATATGTCGCTCAACGCTGTTGCGTAAAACGCTCCTTTACCCGGCTTGGCAATATCATATTCCCCTTCAATAGGAGTTAAGACTTGCACAATATTATTACCCGGCTCACCGTCAATTAACAAACGCCCCATGGGACCCACGTCCCCGATGCTGATTTTGCAGTTACCACGCAGCCGTTTGGCCGGCGGACAATCAGACAGGTCCGGTTGGTGCGCCTCACGAGTGTGTATGACTGGAAGCCCGAGTTTTCTGAATAGTTGTAACAGTCTTTCAATGGTTGGAATAATTTCTTGCAAGGGTCTTACATCATTCCCTAATGATGAGCCAAAACCGCCCTCTTCAACAAAGTCGCGCTGCATATCAATAATAACCAGCGCGGGCGGGCGCTCCGGCAACACATAAGGAAAAGGTTTAGCGTCAATCGCGACTGTCATATCAAGTTAATGCCCCGCCATGTATTGACCGACCTCGGTCAAATTAGCACCTTGCGGTACTGTTTCATACACTAGCAAGCCGTTTGAAATAACGTAAAAGCGGTCGCTCAACTCCAGTATTTCATCCAGGTCTTCACTGACCAGTAATACTGCCGCGCCCTGGTTACGAGCTTGCATAATTCGCTTCCTTACTTCTGACACTGCGCCAAAATCCAAGCCAAAACAGGGATTGGCGACAACCAGCACATCAATATCTCCCGCCAGTTCCCGCGCCAGAACAGTGCGTTGCACATTGCCTCCCGACAGGTTTCCGATGGCCCGATTGGCATCCGGAGGGCGTATGGAAAATTGTTCAATCAGGCTTTTCGCATTTTCAACAATAGACTTTTTGTTCAATAGCCAGTTCTTCCAGGCAAAGGGTGGGCGATCGTAAAGGCGAAAGGCCAAATTGTCCGCGACTGTCATGTTTGCAACACACGCATTCTTGAGCGGCTCTTCCGGCAAACAATAGAATTTATGTTTTCGCATTTGTTCACGCCGGGCAGTGTAAACTT
This sequence comes from Gammaproteobacteria bacterium, assembly GCA_036507695.1. Taxonomy (GTDB): domain Bacteria; phylum Pseudomonadota; class Gammaproteobacteria; order SZUA-152; family SZUA-152; genus JAKEGK01. The sequence continues at coordinate 1,768 of DATCIR010000097.1, read as the reverse complement.
CACCATGCAGTTGAATGACACCACTATCGGCCTGTCGTTGCCCAGCCAGCACTTCAACCAGTTGTTTTTGTCCGTTGCCTGATACACCGGCAATACCGACGATCTCTCCGCTTTTTATATTCATCGATAATCCTGTCACGATATCTGTTCCTTCATCATCCTGGACATGTAAATCAGTGATGGATACCACGGCGGCTTCCTGGGCAAGGTCAGTTTCGCTCCGCGTCAGCGGTTCGCTAATAACTTCACTGCCAACCATCATGGTTGCCAGATCCTGTGGTGTTACATCGGAAACCTGTGCCGCACCGGCATACCGGCCTTTGCGCAACACGGTTACCTCATCGGCGAAATTCATAACCTCCCTGAATTTGTGCGTAATAATCAGCACACTCAAACCTTTGTCCCGGGTCATTTGTTTTATCTTGCCGAGCACTTCGTCCGCTTCATTGGGCGTTAATACCGACGTAGGTTCATCAAGAATTAGTACTTTTATGTCCAGCATCAGTTGCTTGATGATTTCGAGTTTTTGTTTTTCTCCCGCTGCCAGCCGGTTGACAGATACTTCCAGTGGAATGTCAAACGGCATATCCAGCATCCTGCTACGCAGATTTTTCATTTCCCCACGCCAGTTGATTACTCGCGGTAATTTAGGCCGTGACAATACGATATTTTCCGCCACGGTCATATTGGGTATTAACGTGAAATGCTGATACACCATACCAATACCCAACTCCATGGCATGATGGGGATTGGTGACTTTCTCCTGCTTATTGCCAACCAACACCTCTCCTTCGTCCGGTTTGTAATAACCCATAATGCATTTCACCAGCGTACTCTTGCCAGCGCCATTCTCTCCCAATAACGCATGAAAACTGCCGGTTTTCAATTGCAAGGTGACTTTCTCCAGAGCCCTCAGTTCGCCAAACCGCTTGCTGACGTTGAGCGCCTCCAGTGCGTATCTTTGCTTCATCTGCATACTCAAAAAAAGCAAGCCTGTATAAATTTTTGGGAATCAGACACAGCGCCAAACACCCCGCCCTGCATCTTTATCATTTGAATCGCAGCCAGGTGATTATTGCAGTCGGTTGCGCCGCAACAGTCCTCCAATAACAAACATTCATATCCTCTATCATTGGCTTCACGCATGGTGGTATGAACACAAACATCGGTGGTGATACCCGTGAGGATTAAATTGGCAATGCCGCGTTGACGCATTAACATATCAAGATCAGTGGCGCAAAAGGAACCTTTACCCGGCTTGTCGATTATCGGTTCTCCGTCGATCGGTGAAAGCTCTGCGATAATCTCCCAACCAGGCTCACCGCGCACCAGTATTTTTCCGCATGGCCCGGGATCACCGATGCCAGCGCCGATACGTTGACTACGCCAGCGTTTATTGGCCGGCAGGTCCGACAAATCAGGCCGGTGTCCTTCGCGAGTATGAAATACCGTAAAGCCCTTTTCTCTCGCCAGTTTCAGCACCGATTTAATAGGTTCGATCGGCGCGCGCGTTAACGATATATCATAACCCATCGCATCCACGTACCCGCCTTTACCACAAAAGTCTGTTTGCATATCAATAACAATAAGCGCCGTGTTTTCCGGGCGCAAATCTCCATTGTATGGCCATGGGTAGGGGTCTGCTTCCACATACATTGTCATTGTCATAGTCTTTTTCCCTAAGTCGCTATCTTGGTTTTTACAAAAGGCAACTACTCACCCCGTGTGCAGCATAGGTTAAAGCGGCGCCGGTGTTTCCTGCCGGGGG
>DATCIR010000096.1:0-4859 GCA_036507695.1 Gammaproteobacteria bacterium | reverse complement strand
CTCACCCGTGGGCGGCGCCGGTGTCTCCTGCCGGGGGACGCCACAAGTACGTCCCTGTAGGCTCGACTGCGGCCATCCCTGGCCGCACAGACGCCCCCGGCAGGAAACACCCGCACCGCTTTAACCTATGCTGCGCACGGGGTGAGTAGTTACCTTATAATTTGTTATAGCGAGCCGTTATTTTACAAACCACCAAACCAGCACCACCAGTCCGATAATCATGGAAAACGCATAGTGGTATAGATAACCTGTTTGGATGTTACGGATCTTGGAGGAAACCCATCCCACGCTTCTGGCGGACCCATTAACCATCATTCCATCTATGATTTTGACGTCACTAATATTCCACAACAGGCCGCCTAAACCTCGTGAGCCCCCGGCGAATAACCAGTCATAAAATTCATCAAAGCCATATTTCTTCAGTAATATGTTATGGATCAGGCTGGCTTTGCGGGAAATTATTTCCGGTATGTCGGGACGCTTCTCATAGAAATACCAGGCGGAACCCAGACCTAATAATCCCAGCCAGAACGGCGCGGCCACCAGTCCATGGCCGAAGAAATTCGCCATGGTAAAATCCTTGCCGATTTGCGCCAGCACGGCGTGTTCCGGTTTTACGTGAATGGCATCGCCAAAATAACCGCCAAACAGCATCGGCTCAATCCAGTAACCGGCGATGACCGAGGGGATAGCGAGCAAAATTAACGGAATCGTTACGACATAGGGTGATTCATGGATATGGGAACGCGTATGTTCGTCCATTCTTTCCTGGGTATGAAACACCAGGAAAAACATCCGGAAAGAGTAAAACGCGGTGACAAACACGCCCAGCAATACACATATATAAGCGAACGTCGAACCGGGCAATTGTGATGCGCCTACCGCCTGGATAATGGCGTCTTTTGAAAAAAAGCCGGCCAAGCCCGGGAAACCGATTAATGCCAGCGAGCCAATCAACATACAAATATGGGTGATGGGCATGTATTTGCGAATGCCACCCATCTTGCGAATATCCTGCTCATGGTGCATGGCGATTATGACGGAACCGGCCGCCAAAAATAGCAAAGCCTTGAACGCCGCATGGGTCATTAAATGAAAAATACCGGCAGCATAAGCGGATGCGCCTAATGCCACCGTCATATAACCGAGTTGGGACAGCGTGGAATAGGCGATGACGCGCTTGATATCGTTGGCGACGACACCCAGGAATCCCATGAACAGCGCGGTGATGGCGCCGATCACCAGCACAAAACTCAAAGCGGTTTCCGATAATTCATACAGCGGCGACATGCGCGCCACCATGAAAATACCGGCCGTTACCATGGTCGCCGCGTGGATCAAGGCGGAGATCGGCGTTGGGCCTTCCATCGAATCCGGCAGCCAAACGTGTAACGGTACTTGCGCGGATTTACCCATGGCGCCGACAAACAACAAAATACAGATGACCGTCATTACGGACCATTGGCTGCCTGGAAAGACTTCCATGGTCAGACCGGACATTGCCGGGGCCGCTTTAAAAACTTCGGCATAATCCATGGAATTGAAATACATGAGTACGGCGGCAATACCCAGGATAAAGCCAAAGTCCCCCACACGGTTCACCAAAAACGCCTTGAGGTTTGCATAGATGGCGGTCTCGCGTTGGTACCAGAAACCAATCAACAAATAAGACACCAGCCCCACCGCTTCCCAGCCGAAAAACAGCTGCATGAAGTTATTGGACATGACCAGCATTAACATGGAAAAAGTAAACAAGGATATGTAACTAAAGAAGCGCTGGTAACCCGGATCATCATGCATATAACCGATGGTGTAGATATGCACCATAAAAGACACAAACGTCACCACCAGCAACATAATGGCGGTCAAGCGGTCAATTAGAAATCCGATTTCGAAACGTATGCCGTCGCTTACCATCCAGGTGTATACAGAGCCATTAAACGCCGCCATGCCGTCCATTACGTGATGCTTGAACACGAGAATGGACAATATAAAGGATATAGCAACACCCAGATTCGTGATCCAATGCGCGCCTGCCCGGCCGATTTGCTCGCCAAACAAGCCGGAAATAATCGCTCCGATCAGCGGCGCCAGCACGATGGCGAGATAAATTTGCTCCATTGATTCCGGCACGTTATTTTCCTTATTATCCTTTCAGGGAATCCAGGTCTTCGACATTGATGGTTTGCCGGTTGCGGAATAAAACCACGAGTATAGCCAAGCCGATTGCTGCTTCGGCGGCGGCAACCGTTAAAATAAAAAATACAAACACCTGGCCGGCGACATCGCCCAGATAATGCGAAAACGCCACAAAGTTCATATTGACCGCCAATAGCATTAACTCAATCGCCATGAGCAGAATGATGACATTCTTACGATTAAGAAAAATTCCGGCGACACTGATGCAGAATAATATCGCACCAAGAATCAGAAAATGCGCAAGCGATATCATTGACTCCCTAACCTTCCCTTCATCAACTTTTCCAAGCGAACCCAGTTGTTTTGTTTTACTGAATGTTGTTCTTAAGAATTAGATTGTTTCTTTTCTGCGTCCATTTTTACCAAACGCACCCGGTCTTTGCTTTGCACCGCGACTTGTTGTTCCGGCGACATAAAGTTTCTCACCTGGCGCTTGCGCAAGGTTAACGCAATGGCCGCGATAATCGCCACCAGCAAAATAACCGACGCAATTTCAAACGGGTATAAGTACACGGTATACAAAACCCTGCCCAGTTCTTTGGTATTGCTATAGTCAGCGCCGTGCGGCGCGGGCGCGGCGATTTTTTCCAGGCCAAACTGTTCGGGACCGACCACAACAGCCAACTGGAATATAAGTAACAGCGCCACAACAATACCCGCCGGCAAATACCTGGCAAAGCCTTCTTTTAATACCGCGAGGTTTATATCCAGCATCATCACCACAAACAAAAACAACACCATGACCGCGCCAACATACACCAGCACCAGGGTCAGGGCGAGAAACTCGGCCTCCAGCAATACCCAGATAGCGGCGCTGGTAAAAAACGCCAGTACCAGAAACAGCGCGGCAAATACCGGGTTACGCACGGTCACCACCATGCCCGCGGCAAACACCAGCACCGCGGCGAAAATGTAGAAGATAATTACATCAATACCCATGTCAAATATGATTCTCTAATTCCTGGCCGATTGTTTTCCGCCGTTGTTACCGGTAGCGCGCATCCGCTGCTCGATTGGCGGCGATTTCCTTTTCATACCGGTCACCAACCGCCAGCAATTTTTCCTTGGTCATGTACAAATCGCCGCGCTCTTCCCCGTGGTACTCAAAAATATGCGTTTCAACGATGGAATCAACCGGGCAGGATTCCTCGCAAAAGCCGCAGAAAATACATTTGGTCAAATCGATATCATAACGCTTGGTCCTGCGCGTGCCATCGGCGCGTTGTTCCGATTCAATGGTGATGGCCAAGGCCGGACACACGGCCTCGCATAATTTACACGCTATGCAGCGTTCCTCGCCATTGGGGTAACGGCGCAATGCGTGCAAGCCGCGAAAACGCGGCGACAACGGCGTTTTTTCTTCCGGGTACTGAACCGTGATCTTTTTCTTGAACAGATATTTCCCGGTTAACGCCATACCCTTTAACAGTTCGATTAGAATCAAACTTTTGAGATAGTCGGTGATCACTTTCATAACTTGTGCCTCAACCCTTTGACGATGCCTGTTAATCGAACCAGGGGCCGACTTGCGCTACTACCAATCCACCCACCACCATCAACCAGACAATGGTTATCGGAATAAACACTTTCCAACCCAACCGCATGATCTGGTCATAACGATATCGGGGAAACGTGGCCCGGAACCACAAATAAAGAAAACAAAAGAACGCGCATTTTGCCAGTAACCAGAAGATGCCAGGCACCCAGGAAAACAGCGTTTCCAATCCCGGTATGCCTTCGAATGGCGACAACCAGCCTCCCAGGAACATCAAGGCAGCCAGCAATGCCACCAGGATCATGTTGGCATACTCGGCCAGAAAGAACACTGAAAAAGTCATTGCGGAATATTCCACGTGAAATCCCGCCACGATTTCGGATTCGCCCTCGGCGACATCAAAGGGAGCGCGATTGGTTTCAGCGACACCCGAGATGAAATAAATGAAGAACAGCGGCAGCAACGGCAACCAGAACCAGTGTATAAAACTGCCTTGTTGCGCTGTGACGATTTCACCGATGTTCAAGCTGCCGCCGGCCAGCAATACGCCGACGATGGCGAAGCCCATCGCGATTTCGTAAGACACTATTTGCGCCGCGGAACGCAGCGCGCCAAGGAACGCGTATTTTGAGTTTGAGGCCCAGCCGGCGATGATAACGCCGTACACGCCCATGGAGGTCATTGCAAGGATATATAATAAGCCGGCATTGATATCCGCCAGCACCCACCCATCATCAAAGGGAATAACCGCCCAGGCGGCCAGCGCCGGCGCCAGGGCCAATACCGGCCCCAACAGGAATAAAAACCGGTTCGCGTTGCTGGGCAGTATGGTTTCTTTCATTAGCAACTTTACTGCGTCCGCAATGGGCTGCAATAAACCCCGCGGCCCCACGCGATTGGGACCAATACGCACCTGGATATAGCCGATAACCTTGCGCTCGGCGAGCGTCAAATACGCCACCGCACCCATCAAGGGCAGAACAATAACCAGAATCTTCACGATAATTACCGTGACCGTAACGGCGTTGCCGGGCAGCCAGTTTAACGATTGTTGTAAAAGCTCTACCATTTAAATCAATGTCCGCGTATTAATGCCTGTGCAGTTCCAAATGAATGATGTGTATACCTTGTTACTGTACTTGTAAATGTAATAAAGGATTCACCC
>DATCIR010000095.1:0-20334 GCA_036507695.1 Gammaproteobacteria bacterium | reverse complement strand
GACGGCGGTCATCCCTGGCCGCAGACGCCCCCGGCAGGAGACACCCGCACCGCTTTAACCTATGCTGCACATGGGGTGAGTAGTTACCGCAGTACTTAATTAGGAACCAGCACCAGACTAGTTGCCACGACGAATTATAGTAAGTGAGGATTTCCGCGGTATAACTTATTGTGACGTTATAACACCCATTGGCTAAACGCCGGTTGATGCGGGGAAAAAGGAATTTTCATGCAATTGAACGTACTCTATACCCTGCGTGGACGCCTGGTGCTGTTGTTGGCGCTGATTATTATTCCGGTGTGTGTCCTCGTATTGTATAACGCCGTCGAGGCGCGCAAGAACGAGACCCGCCATATTCAGACAGTCTCCCTGACGCTGGCCCGCTTGATCGTATTGGAGCAGCGGGAACTAATAGCCGGGGCGCGGCAGTTGTTGCCCAGTTTGGCGCAATTGCCCAGCGTGCGCGCAGCGGATGCCGGAATTGCCTGTAACGGTGAATTCGCCAAGCTTCTTGTGCAATACCCCTACTATGCTAATTTTGGTGTCAGTGGCCGCGACGGTGTGATGCGTTGCAGTGGCTTGCCCATGCCCGTACCGGTTTCGATTTATGACAGGGTCTATTTCCGTAACGCCATTGAGACGGGTGACTTCGCGATTGGCGGCTATCAGGTGGGACGCGTCACCGGCAAGAGCAGTATCAATTTCGGTTACCCGCTACGTGATACCCAAGGACATATCGATGGTGTGGTTTTCGCGGCGCTCGACCTCGCCTGGCTGGGCCGTAAGCTCACCGAAATTTCGCTCCCGGAAAGAACGACGATTACCATCCTGGATGGCCGTGGTACGGTGCTGGCGCACCAGCCCGATCCGGACAAATGGTTCGGCAAGTCGATCCGGGACGCGCCGTTCGCCCGCTTAATCCTCGAACGTGGCGTTGAAGGCACCGCCGAATCGATTGACGCGGCGGGTATTCACCGTCTCTTCGCCTTCAGTCCCCTTCACCAGGCCGGTTCAGACAGCGTGTATGTCAGTGTGGGTATCCCGCGTGCCGTTGCCTATGCCGAACTTGACGCACACTTTAAGCGCGATTTGTTTGTTCTGTTACTGATAGTGATCGCGGTGGCTATCGTGGCATGGATGGGGAGTCATGCCTTCGTGTTGCATCCACTACAGGTCCTGGCACGCGCCAGTGAACGCCTGGGACAGGGTGATCTCCACACCAGGACCGGATTGCAGGAGCAACAGGACGAATTCGGGCAACTGGCGCGGACGTTTGACCAGATGGCCGTATCGCTGCAACACCGGCAGATCGAAGCCGGGATACATGATAAGGAATTACAACGCACCAATCGTGCGCTGCATTCCCTGAGCGCCGGTAACCGCGCGCTCGTCCGAGCCATCGACGAATCATCATTACTGCAGAAAATGTGCAGCGTGGCGGTGGGACTCGGCGGCTATCGCATGGCCTGGGTCGGGTATGCGGAACACGGGGACGGAAAGCCTGTGCGGCCGGTCGCGCACGCCGGTACCGGCGAGTCCTTTCTCTCCGAACTGCAAATCAGCTGGGCCGGTGCGGACGATGGAGATGACCCCACCCAAACGGCGATCAGAACCGGCCGGCTTTGCGTGGTACATCGGCAACAGACTGATCAACGGTATCAGCGATGGTATGAGATAGCGCGCAAGTATGCTATCAACTCGGCCGTGTCGCTGCCCTTGTGCGCAGGCCGGGAAGTGCTGGGCGCGCTCACCATCTATTCAGGGGATTACGATGCGTTTGACGCGGCCGAAATCGAACTGCTGCGGGAAATGGCGGAAGATCTCGCCTATGGTATCGCTAACCTGCGCACACGTGTCAAGCACGACGCTGCGCAGGCCACGATCCAACGTATGGCGTACTACGATGCGTTGACTGGTCTCCCGAATCACGCTTCGCTCGAAGAGCTTCTGGCGAAAAACCTCACCAGGGCGCGCGCGCGGAATCACTCACTCACCCTGTTGCTGATCGATCTGGAGCGATTGCGGGATATCAATGACACGCTGGGTTTTGATGCCGGTGACAAAGTCATCCAGGAATCGGCGCTCCGTATCAGTCAGGCCCTGGAAAAAGGCGGGTTCGTGGCCCGCATGCGGAGTGATGAATTCGCCATACTCCTGCAGGAGGTGGATCCTGATCACGCTGAGAAAACGGCGTTGCGTATCCTGAAGCTTCTGAATCAACCGGTGGCAATAGATGACTTCTCGCTGGTCATAAGAGCGAACGTGGGTATCGTCCTGTTTCCCGAGCACGGGACCGAATGGGAACACCTCATGCGTCATGCGGATGTGGCAATGCAGCTGGCAAAAACGTCTGGAAACAGTTGCGCGTTTTACTCACCGGAACAGGATGTCAACAAAAAGCGTCATCTGGCGCTTGCTTCCGACCTGAACCGGGCCTTGGAAGGCAATGAGCTGGAGGTGTATTACCAGCCGAAAATCTCCATGCAGTCAGGACTCGTCAATGGCTTCGAAGCCTTGGCGCGTTGGCCGCATCCAACGCTTGGCATGGTTCCCCCTGATGAATTCATCCCGCTGGCGGAGCGTACCGGGATGATCCACGCGGTCACGGATTGGGTATTGGGGGCAGCACTACGACAGATGCAAACCTGGCGGCAGACCGGCATCAGGCTGCCGATAGCCGTCAATCTTTCCGCATTTAACCTCCAGGACCCGCACCTGCTGGATAAGGTCCGGGAGTTGTGTACAGCCTGTTGTGTGGAGAAAGCGATGCTTGAACTGGAGATTACGGAAAGCGCGGTCATGGCGGACCCGGTGGGTGCTCTCGAAGTCCTGTCACGATTAAGAGACTCCGGGATACCGCTCTACATTGACGACTTCGGGACCGGCTACTCGTCCCTGAGTTATCTCAAAAAGCTGCCCGTAACGGCCATCAAGATCGACAAGTCATTTATCGCCGACATGCTGGATGACGCAGATTCGGAGAGCATAGTTCGATCCACGATCACCTTGGCGCATGATATGGCCCTCACGGTAGTGGCCGAAGGCGTGGAGAACGAGTCCGTGTGGGAGCAGTTGAAGGCGCTCGGATGTGATTCCGCGCAAGGCTACTATATGGGCCGGCCGATGTCCGTTGAGCAAATCAATACATGGTTGAACGAGTCGCCCTGGGGCCTGGCCGTAATCCCAGAGAGAAAGCAACAAGGCGAATCGAAATAGTGGCGCCGGGCCACATATAACTACAGCTATAACTACAGCCTGGTGTGTTCCTGACGAAGGGCAGCACCTACTGCCGGTAAACAACGGGCCTGTTGCTGAACCGTTAGATGTTCATCCATATCGAGTATTTCGGACAAATCCAGGGTGCGCGTTTCGAGTCCCAGTACCTGGTGCAAATACTCATCCAATCCGGGAATGGGCAATTCAGTAGGCGCCAATACCAGTCCGGCCACATGGGGCTGACCATAATAACGATCGTAATAATCCAGTGAGCGTTGCACTTGCAACACGAGCCGGTCAAAGTTGTTATTACTCGCCGGGCTTAACCCGGAATCTTCACCCATGCCCTGACGCAGGAATTCATAGCCAATTTCCAGGGTACGGGCGAAATACAGTGTTTGCCTGCGCGTAAAAAGAATGAGTCCACGCTCCGCGGTCAGGTAAACAAAGACCACGCCTGCGTTATCTTCAGGAAATCGTTTACTAATGTTGCTCAAGGCCAATTCCGGCACATCAATGGTGGTGAGATTGGCTTCGGCCTTTTGTAATTGTTCAACCCGCTCACGCACTGTCGATGTTTTTGCCACGACCACATACATACTCTTTTTCCCACCGGCGCCGCTGGCCGGTGCGTCAAACACATCTATAACCGCATCGTCGATGTGAAAATCAATGAGGTCTTTAATTTGCCAGCGAACGGCTGCGCGTAACTCAACTGGCGGTACAACTGGCGCTTCGATGCTAAGAATAACGTAGTCGCCTAATTCCATGACCGTAGTACACGCACGCTTGCTCAAACCGTGCTGTTTTACCTTGTCTCGAAGTAGCTGCCCGCTTGCCGAACCGCCTTGCCAGGGCACATAATCCCAAGTTTCCAATTTCGGGCGTTCACCTTCAGCATTAACTACCGCCACCGACAGGCCTTGCGAGCCCGGCACCATGGCCGCCATCGATTTTTTGCCCGCCTTGTTTGCGAACCAATACTTGGAAAATGTAAAGCCGGAAAATGAAATCATAGTCTTGTCCTTTTGTAACGAGAGTACTTTTGTAACGATAGTAATTGTAACCATAGTAATTGTAACCATAGTACTTTTGTAAACATAGTAATGTGCCGCACAACGCTCTTAATCTTTCCAGTGTTCCCTGGCTTATGGCATGTACTGGGTTATTATTTTCCGCTGCGTGCGCAAGTTTGCCAACCCGTCACCGGCCTTGCCGGTACTGGTAATGGTGTACAGCACCATGCCACCGCCGTAATTCGTGGTTGTCACCACCACATCAAACCAGGCGCGGCCACCGACAACAATCTGGTCCGTTGCCGCGGCGCCGGCGTTATACACACTCCACTCGGCGCCACTTTCGGCGGCATAGAGCGCCTGGGCCGAATACCATTCGTTAATGGTTTCCTCTGAACCCAACACCAGAAGCTGGGTCATTAACGCGCCGAGACCCAACAAGGCCGTGATTAAAAACACCGCGGCAATCAAGGCGGCGCCCCGTTGCCGATTGAGGCTTCGTCCTGGTATTATCGGCAGCGTATTCAAGCGCTTGAATCGTTTCATGGCGTATTTCTCACATGAATCTCGTGATAAAGACGAATGGTCTCCGAACTGGTGACATCGGTCAGTTGCAGGTCAACGCGTAACACGCCGGTGGACTGTGGCGTGCCCGGCGAATAGGTGAAAGTGAGGCCGGCGCCATCCACCAGGGCGGGATCTCCCGCGCCATAGTTCACCGCGCCGTTATAACCGGTCAAACCATTACCGGTGTGCCAGCGTAAATCACTGCCAACCAGACCCACCTCAATAGTCTGATCCACGATGCTGAAATGCTTGCCCGGCGATTCCACCAGAAACTGATGGCCGCCAAAAGTAAGTATCTGGCCGTTAGCCGTACCATCCGCGATGGCATCCGTGTTGGCGATTCCTGTTAACGCCACCGCCGAGGTTCCCGCCTGCAAAATAGCCGGTGAGGTATTGCCGATCACCAGGACATCGTTAGCGGAAAAACTCAAGCGGCTGCCATCAGCATTTTCAGCATAGGTCGTGTACAAATTGGCCAGGTTGGCGTTCTTACGAAAACGGTAATTCATGCGTGAAAACTCCGTGCCGAAATCCTCGAATCGCTCCACGTAACGGCCACCCGCGCGGGCCCGGGCAAACTCAATGCCGGTGCCGCCGCCTAATACCGAAAGACTATTCGGCACGGCCTGACGCACCTCCCGCGACAAGCGCTCAATCGCCAACCGCCCTTTGCCCACCAATTGCGCGCGCGCCTTGCTTGCCACGTAGGCTTGCATGGCGCTGAGAATAAAAGGCGTGAGCATACCCGCCACTATGCCCAGTAACACGATCACCGTAATCATTTCGACGAGGGTAAATCCCCGGGATTTTTTTCGGCGTGTTAACAGGCGCGGTAACATCAGATATTCATCCGGTAAGCCCGCAGGGTGATGGTTTCATTGGAAGGTGAAATAACATCAACCGTAATCAGCTTCACATCCGCGGCCGGCACGCCATTCCAGGCGGGCTGTGTTACCGTGACCGTCACCGAAAATCCGCCGTAGCCCGGCATGGCGGCGCCGGAAGAATCCTGGGGTGGCGTTTGATTGGCAATCGCGCCGTAATCATCAATGTCATCGTAGTCCGCACGCGCGCCTTCTTCGGTGCCAATACCGGCCTCGGCAGGCCCAGCCGCACAACTCGCTCCCGTATTGACGCAACCGCCGCCAATGGGCGAATTTTCATCCCAGCGCTTACGTGAAATTTCTTCCATAAACGCATTGGCCACGGCCAGTGCGCGTTGCCGCAAATAAGGCCGGTAACTGTGTTCCGCATTGTGAATAAACAACGCCGTTAATCCCGCCATCATGGTGCTTACCAAAACGATAGTGATAATGATTTCAACGAGGGTAAAACCCCGGGTTCTGGTTAATGAAAGTTGCCTGGCGGGTTTTATTACCGGTTTCATCGCGCAAATCCGGTCACTTGTTCAACGGTGACATTATCTGCATCCAAGCCCACGGTAACGGAAACGATTTCCTGATTACCGCTCCAGGCTAGCGCGCCGGATAATGCCGGTGCGCCATAACCATCAAAACTGATGATGCCGGTGGGCGCCAAGGTGACACTGGTCCAGCTGGATTGGTAAACCGCCGCACCGGTGACCGGGTGGGTAATATCAACGCCGGCCTGTGTTACCCGGTAACCGCCGCCGCTAATCGCAATTTGATAATCCGCCGCGCCCGTATTACTCATCGATTTTTCCTGAGCATGGCGAATTGCCGCGATTAATTCCGCCGATGCGGCCTTAACCTCAAAAGCGTTGCTGTTAAACCGCGACACGGCAACAGCGGATAGCGCACCGACGATGACGATCACCATCACCAACTCTATTAATGTAAATCCCTTTTCCCCGCGCATTGTTTTCAGGGTCCTTCCCGCCAATAGAGAAAGCGGTCATCACCACGAAAGATACCGAAGGTAGCCGTTGCGCTCGTTACGCCATTCAACCATGAAGCCCAGGTAAAAGTGACTGTCGTTACACCACCCGGATCACCCGCATCACCCGTTAACTGCACGGCCAGATTATTCACACCGTTTACTAACGCGACTGGACTCACCGGCGTAATACCCGCGGTAATGCCGCTATCGGCTTGTGTATAAGTGTAACTGGTGCAGTTATCCACCGCATTAGCGACCCAACCCGTTGCCGCACCGGCGTAATACTCGGTTCCCACCGGTAAAGTCAGTACATCACCAATAGCCGCGTAAGTGCCATGCGCGTCATAGGCGTATCCCCGGCCGGAACGCTGTTCAGCGCCGTTATTAAATCCGACACCCGCAATGCTAAAGGCCTGCGCCGCGTCACCGTTATTGGTGTTGCAAGGATTCGCCGTGCCGTTGTAACACACCCCATCACTATCGGCAGGCAGAGTAAAGCCGATATCAACAGCGCCGGCAAAGGGAATGGTTTCCGGAGATGTTGTGTTATAGGTAAAGTTGCCGTTAAAGGTGGCGGTACCCGCGCCATCACAATTGACACAACTCAGGGCAACATGCCCCGCGGCGCCGGCATCCAATGACGCGGTTGCCGGTATGCCTCCGCTATGTGAATAGCTTTCGCTGAAGTCTCCCAGCTTCCACCAGGCGCCATCATAGTTTGTGGTGGTGGCGCCACCCTCGGCTCTCGCGGTCACTGTCACGCCAGGCGCCGAGTTGTAGCCAAAGCCTTGCCCCATATAGGTGAAGCTGCCGCATTGTGTCGCGAAGTCATGGCCTGCGCTGGCGGTAATTTCAAAGTCCGCCGGATAAAAACGCCCGACGTTACCCGACGCAGAGCCGGTCACGTCACCCGCGCCGAGGTAACTGCCATCACCCACGCTGGGCGTTAACGTGATAATACCCACTTCGGGCCAGTTAAAATCAACGCCGGTAGCGGCGCCATTGGCGAACAGGCCATTAAACCCTGTGGTAAAGGCAATGGCGGGATTGTTGGCGCCACCCGCGGCGGTGATAGCCGGCGTAAGCAACACGGATTCCGCCGGTGTTTCCTGGCCGTAGTTGGGCGTGGGATTGCCAAGGCTATTGCGCGCTGTAACCGTTACCGAGAAGTTATCGCCGGCGGCCATAAATACCGCTCCGCTTTCATTGACCGCCGTACCGGGATTGGCAACACTGTCGCTGCTACGAATAATATTACTCAATATAAATCCGGCGGGTTTAACCACAAAGGCATTACTGGCGCCGCGAATGCCGGTGGGCAGGTCCGGATTGCCGGTGGCGCCGTCTTTCATTGCCAGTGTTATTTGACCCGCATCCGGATAGTTGACCGTAATGGCTGCCTGTCCATTGGTGAAACTAACACTTTGGGCGGCGGACGCCCCCTCGTTCGCCGCCACATTACCGCCGTCCACCGCCACTGCGAGCGTGCCTGATGCTGGATTATTGTAATTCGACCAGAAGTTAATATTCTGGGCGCCGGTGTAGGATTCAATAATGCCGCAGGCTGGGTCCGCGGCTGTCTGGCCGTAAGCCGCCAGGTACAAGGTGAAATTCGTGGCCGCCGTCTGCGCGGGGATTGTGGTGTCAATTACGCCGGGCGGCGGATTACTGAGCGCTGCTGACGTGACTGTAAAACCGCTGGGTGAAAAAACCAGATTGCCTTCAAGATCATCATCACGCGTGGCGCCTGCGTAGACATCAACGTCAATAATGGCGGTACCGCTCTGGTAATCGAGATTAAAAATCGCCACACCATTGTCGGCCGCGTCAAAGGTATAGGTTGCCAGGCCATCGTTAGGCGTAGGGTCAGTAAAGTTCGCGGGTGTTCCGGTATTCAGTGTCCAGGTGCCGTTGCCGCTCTGGGTATCCAGGGTAATCGTGCCGGTGTATGCGGTGTCGGAAGTGCCGTCCGCGAGTTCAGCGGTGACCGTAATTGTTTCCGGCAGGCAGCTGATGCCTAAGCCATCGTGGTCGATATCAAAATGATCGGCGCCGGCGCAGGACGTGGCCCAATCGACGGCGATTTGCACGTTGTCGAAATACACCCTGTCGCCGCCACCAAGATTGGCGGAGCTGATGAAGCGAATGCGCGTGTTGGACGCCATGTAGCCGGTGATGTCGTAGCTCGCGCCCTGGTAAGCGGCGTCGTTGGTGGGTCCGGCGAAGCGCGCCAGCTCGGTCCACGCGCCGCCGCCGTCGGCGGATACCTGAATGGCCACGTAGTCGTTGGCGTCGTCCAGCGCGTTGCGCCGGTAGTCGAAGGTCAACATCGCGGTGGCGCTGGCATCGAAGCCGCTCAAATCCGCTTCCCGGTACACGCCTTCGCCGCCACCGTCGTTGTCCTGCACCCGCAGCCGGTTGCTGCCCCCATCCGATACCACCTGCTCGTCGGCGCCGCTCGCGCTGCCGTCGTCATTGAACTCCACCCAGTTGCCGGTCCAGTTTTGCGTGCCGTTATTCCCGGCATACGACACGGCATTGAATTCGTCGCGGAAGGTCTGGGTGACCGTGTTCGAGAACACCAGGTTCGCGTCTTCGCCCGCGTCCTCGCTGCCGGCGCCGTCGGTGATATTGATGTTCACCGTCTCCGCGGCGCCATCAAGCAGGCCCAGCACCACCTGGCCCGCGTCGGCCGCCGCGAAGGCGTAGGTGGCGCTGCCGCCGCCGAGGTCAGTCAGCGCGCCGCTGCCGGTGACCAGCGACCACGTGCCGTTGCCCGTGGAAGTGGAGAGCGTGATAGTGCCCGTGTAGCCGCTGATGTCGGCAAGGTGGGAGCCGTAGTGGCGCGTGATGGTGACGTTCTCGGCATTGCACAAATCGCCGCTGCCGCCGTGGCTGATGGCATAGTGGCGCGACGGACGAAACAGGATGGCATCACCATTGGTTACGGTGCTGCTGTTAAAGGAATACTGTGTGTAGTCGGAATCGTCGACTTCAACCCCGATCGTCGCGGGGTTGCCGTCGGTGTCACCGCCGCCGTACTGGAGTTTGATGTCGCCGTTTTCGTAGAGGATCGCCTGGAAGGTGTAACTGCCGGCACCGGGGAAGCGCGGCACGCCCTCCCAGCTCGCCACGAAGCGCCGGTCGGGCGCGCTGCCCAGGGTGCTGTAGCGCACCGTGCCGCCGGAGGAGGGATTCAGGTCGTCCCAATAAGCGAGAATCGCGCGGTCGGCGGGCTCTTCATAACCGGGCCCGGCCGTCACGCCCGTGATGGGCAGGGCCTCGTTGGAAAAGTCCTTGTGAAAACCCTGGTTCGCGCCAAAATGCAATGCCCCGTTAGTGACTATACGCAGCTGCGTATAATCAACGCCGCCGAAATTAAACGTAAACCCGATGTTAACGAGCTGTTGGTCATCATCGCCGTTATAACTTGTGTCGCTATTCTCCCAGACTACATCGGTGCTGGCCGTTTCCCAGGCGAAAGCCACCGTATCATCATAGGAATAGCTCGCCGCTTGTGCGCCCGCGGAAAATAACGCCACGCCGAAAACAAACAAAATCAACCTGTACCGGACCCGCTGTCCGTGTGCGTAAGCGTGTGTGTCATTCAACGGTGGCACAGTCGTATCTCCAAAAAATAAGCCAGGTGGCTTGCGCTACCTGGCTTGGTGATTACAATTGTTTGTATGCGCTTCCTTGTGGCCCGCGACTATTGCGCGCTACGGAATTACCAGGCGCATACTATAATTGGAACAGTATCGGGATAGGTCCATCTATGCCAGGATTACCAGCTTTTGGTCAATGCCGCCTTATTCGTATTTGCAACTTCGGCTGTTGTTACTGTAATGACGTAGGTGTCGCCCGCGTCACAACCGGCAGGGGCGACGTCATCAATGCACAAGCCGAACAAATCGGCGGTCCATCCGTCCGGTATGCCATCCAGGGCGGCGCCGAGCGTGGTTCCATTGCTAATGACTGCGCCAGCTGGCTGAGCGGCTCCCACAAGTCCGGCGGAATAGTTAATGGCGGCCGCGCCATTCGCCGCGCCCAGCACACCATTCGCAGCGGCTGTTTGAGCCTGGGTTGAAAGGTCGGCAAATTTAGGTAAGGCAACGGCAGCCAAAATACCCAATAACACGATCACCATCACCAGTTCGATCAGGGTAAAACCTTGTTGAGTCTTCATATTCATCTCCATCTCCATCTCCATACTATTTTTCAAAATAACCGGTTTCAATCAAGGGTTTTGCGCACGTGGTTACTGTGCGGCAGGCCCAATACCCCTGGAAAGGCCCATTTCTCCCTAAATTATCGGACTGCGTCGCAAAATCTTTATCTTTTTGAACCAATTTCTTGCGTGTGCACACCGATTTCCCTATTCGCAGTCACTTAATCACCGCATCCGCCAGACTCCACATGGGCAGGAAAACACCCAGCGCCAGCACCAAAACAATACCGGCAATAACGACAGTTAATATGGGCTCGATCCAGGAACTGAGCCTATCGATATCGTTCTCCACTTCCGCCTCATAAAACTCGGCGACCTCGGCCAGCAGGGTATCCATCGAACCCGTTTCTTCACCGACGGTGATCATTTGCATGACCAGTGAATCAAACATGCCCGTCGCGGCGGCTGTGCGGGTAATCGACTCACCACGCTCAACCCCGTTCTGCATACCTAAAATTCTTTCTTCGACAAACGTGTTATCCAACGCCTTGGCAACAACGTTAAGCGCGGTAATCAAGGGAACACCGCTGTGCCCCGCCATCGCGAACAAGCGCGCAAATCGGGCCAGTGTGGCGCGATAAATAATGTCTCCCGCCAAGGGCAGCTTTAGTTTGAATTTATCCCAGCGGTAACGGCCGTTGCCGGTACGGATGTAATGCCGCGTTCCAAATGCCGCCGCGACTATCATTCCCAATAATATATGCCAGTTGGCGACCGTGAATTCTGACACACCCACCAGGATACGTGTCGCCAGGGGCAGCTCAGCGCCAAATTTTGCGTATACGGATGCAAAAGTAGGGATAACAAACAAATTAATAATGGCGATGGCGATCACAATGGCAATAACGACAAAACCGGGATAACGCAATGCTGATTTTATCTGGTTGCGGGTGTGTTTATCGCGATTCAGGTAGACCGACAGTTGTAAAAATATTTCGTCCAGGCGGCCGGTTGTTTCACCGATACGCACCATGGAAACATAAAACAGTGAAAATATTTCCGGATGTTCGCTAAAAGCCGTGGCCAAATCACGGCCCGCTTCCAGGCTCGCCGTCACATCGCGAATGGCTTGCGCTAAAGTGTTGTTCCGGGTGGACTGGGATAAGCCGTGCAAGGCGCTTAACATTGGTATGCCGGCCTTGGTCAAACTATGCATTTGCCGCGAAAACTGAATGAGATTGGTATCCGTCACTTTTTCCGGAAACAATTTTCTCAAATCAATTTCCGTGGAAGCGCTATCAGCAGCCGCGTGTTTTGCCGCCAGGATATCCACCGGTGTTATTCCGCTTTCCAGTAACCGCGCCGCCACCGCATCTGAACTTACCGCTTCCATGGTGCCGACAATGGCGTCACCCCGGTGACCTCTGGCTTTATACTGATATAATGGCATGTGTTATTTTTACCTTACTCAACCCAGCCACTGATACGAATCACTTCGTCTATCGTGGTAACACCTTTTTCCGCCAGTGCTAAACCACTTTCCACCAACGGTACAAATTGTTTCTGCGCCAAAGCACGGTCTTTAAAGGCGGCAAAATCCTGGTTACGCAGGGCATCCGCAAGGTCACTGGTAATATCCAGCATTTCATGTATAGCTGTGCGCCCTTTATACCCTGATTTATTGCACGCCTGACAACCTGCGCCCTGTTTGAATTGCATGGCCGCAGCCCGTTCTTCACCCACCATACTGTTTAACCATGCCTGTTGCCCGGCATCCAGTGTATGTTCCGTTGAACATTTGTCACAAATGCGTCTCACCAATCGCTGGGCGATAATGGCATGTACGGCGGAAGCCACTAAAAAACCCTCCACACCCATATCAATCAGGCGCAATGCCGTGCTCAACGCATCATTGGTGTGCAAGGTGGCCATAACCAGGTGACCGGTAATGGACGCGCGCAGCGCAATATCCGCGGTTTCCTGGTCCCTTATCTCACCGACGAGGATTATGTCCGGGTCTTGACGCAATATGGAACGCAGCACCCGCGCAAAGTCCAAGCCAATCTTTTTATTGACTTGCACCTGGTTAACACGCGGCAAGCGGTACTCGACGGGGTCTTCCACGGTAATGATTTTTTTTTCCGCCTGATTCAATGCCTTTAGCGCGGCGTATAAGGTCGTTGTTTTACCACTACCTGTAGGGCCGGTAACCAACAACAAACCATGGGGACGATGAATCGCTTTTTCCAAGCGTGTTTTTAACTCTGGTGACAATCCAATCTGATCCAGGCCTAACATGCCCTCGGAGTGATCCAGTAAACGCATAACCGCTGCTTCCCCATACTGGGTCGGCATGGTGGAAAAGCGCACATCCACCGATTTGGTTTTGAGTTTAAGATTAAAGCGGCCGTCTTGTGGCAAACGCCGCTCTGAAATATCGAGACCCGCCATCAGTTTTAAACGTGACACCAGCGCCGGCGCAATGGATTTTTCATCCATAACCTGTTCCTGCAATACGCCATCGATGCGGCGGCGGATACGCAAAACCGCCTCATCAGGTTCAATGTGGATATCAGACGCCTTCGCGGAAACCGCTTTTTCAAAAACAGTTATGATTAACCTGACCACAGGTGCTTCGGAATTACTTACATTTTGGTTAAGCACGCCAAGATCGAAAACATTTTCTTCCATGTCTTCGTCAATTTTTGTCGCCAGGTTTTGAATTTCCGCGCCGAATTGATAAACCTTGTCGATAGCGGCGATAAGATCGCTTTCTTTCACCAAGGCGATTTCAATGTCCCGTTTTACAGCGCGGACCAGATCATCGTAAGCAAACACATTGGTCGGATCAGCCATACCCACCAGCAAACCATTAGGTGTTTCTTGCAGGACCAGGGCGCGATAACGGCGCGCTACTGTTTCCGGCAGGCATTTTACCACCTCGGGATCAAATTCAAACGTACTGAGATCAACAAACGGAACATTCAGCTGCTGGGACAGGAAATTCAACACGTCGTGTTCAGTTACATATCCATTTTCCACCAGCACACGTCCGAGCTTATGCCCGGATTTTTTTTGCTCATCCAGCGCAACCGTCAGCTGAGCCTCGGAAATCAACTTATGCTCAACTAAAAGATCACCCAGTCTAATGCGTTTTGGCCGTGCCACTCATTAATCCTAATAATTATCAACGCCGGAAGGTTCAACGGATGCCGGTTGGGACAAGGCTTGAATACGCCCTACCACATATTTATTGACTTCAGCCGGCAAACCGCCCAAACGTTGGGCGCGTTGATAGGAAGTAAGTGCTTGCGCACTCTCGCCTACAGCCTCCAAGGACAAACCTAAACCCATCCACCATTGAGAAACACCTTGGCGCGCCTGCAATACGTTTTGATAAATCTGGACTGCCTGGTAATGTTGACCTGCCCGCGCGTAGAACGCCGCCATCAAAGCGTGATATTCAGGGTCATCGGATACCGGCGGCCTGGCCCGTTCCAGCACGGCGATGGACTGTTCTGTATCGCCTTGGTCAGCGAGAATGCGTCCATAAAGTTTTGCCAGGCCCGCCGCAGTGGGATTGATCCGCAAGCCATCACGCAATACCGCGCCTGATTCGCTTACACGTCCTGAGTTTAACAACAAGGCCGCCAGTGTTTCCCGGGCGCGCAAATGCGAAGGATCAACTGACAGAGCTGCGTTCAAACTTTTATGAGCCTGGTTTTGATGACCACGGCCAAGTTGCAACACGGCTTCCTGGAAAAGTTGTTGCGCCTGCTGATAATCAGTCAGGGGATGTATACGCTTATCCATCACAACAGGCGATACAGGCTTGACCTCCTCCGCGGATTCTTTATCCACCACTTGCGCATTATCCGAAGCCCGTAAAATAGGCGACGAATCATGCTTGGCGCGCTTCTCTGTAATATTGGCGGCATTGATATTTTTTGGTGTTGTCTGTGCTATTTTAGGCTTGGTGATCTCTCTCTGCTCGGGTTCTTTTGCCGCGGATAACTCAGCTACATCAGTGTCATGCTTCGAGAAAACTTCCGGCGCGGAATCCAATTCAGCCGTTAGCTCGGCCTGTATTGTTTTGCCCTCCGGTTGAGTATTTACAGGCCGAGGGGAATCCGGACTGCTTACCACGGCCTCCAGAACGGATGCCGGCTTTATAAGCGGTGTTTCAATGGTGCTTGGCGCGGTTGTATTTGACGCGACCGCTGGCGGTTCTACCGGGAGTGATTCCGGATATGACACCCCGGACCGCTGGCCGCCAACAATAAACGCGATAAGCACCGCCAATACCAGCAAAGAAACCTTCACTACATAATTCATCGGTGGCGTAGAACGTAGTACGCCGTGGCCAGCGCTTACGCCCGCCAACGGGGATTCCGCAATCACGGCGCGGCGCTGCTCAAGATCCCGTAGCATTTGGTTGATAACGCTCACAGGCCGGCGCTCCCAACATGAAATACCGCGGCGGCCACAGCGCTCACGGCCGCGACCGCTATTCCTATGCGGATCAGTTTTGTGGACGATACCGGCATGACACCTTCAGTGTCTTCCGCCGCCAGGCGTATATGCTCATTACGAATCCTGGAGGTGCCACGGCCATAGGCGATCATCAATGTTTTATGCGCCAGGATGTTAATCAACCTCGGCACACCGCGGCTTACCCGATACAGGGCGTCCAGCGCGTCCGGCGTAAATAACGGCTTGCCGTGGTAACCCGCCACCAACAACCGGTGCGACAAATAACCCGCAAGCCCTTCCCGGTCGATCGAGTCCAGGTTAAAGGAAAATGTTATGCGTTGGCGAAGCTGCCGTAATTTTGATTGCGCCAACCGCTCATCCAGTTCAGGCTGCCCAAAAAGGACAACGTGCAACAATTTTTTCTTTTCAGTTTCAAGGTTTGTTAGCAGGCGCAATGCTTCCATGCTATTGTCCGGTAAAGACTGCGCCTCATCCAACAACAATACAACCTGGCGTGCTTCGGCGTTAAGTTCAATCAAACGATCGGTGATCAGCTTAAGCACACGTTGTTGGCCCATGTTGCGGGCATACTCAACGCCAAGCTCTTCCGCCAACGCTATGTACAAGCCTTCCGGCGTTAAACAAGGGTTTGGAAAATAGGCGGTAAAATATTTATCACCCAGCGAATTTAGCAGCTTCCGGCACAGCAAGGTTTTGCCAGTACCTACTTCACCGGTAATTTTAATAAAACCCTCACCACTGCGTAGCGCAACCAGCAGAACATTCAGCGCCTCATGATACCCGCCATAGTTGTAAAAGAAGGTCGTGTCTGGCGTAATCGAAAAAGGCATTTCCTGCATACCATAATGTTCCAAATACATAACGACTCCTTCACTTCCTTTATATTTTCAACTATTTTTGGGAATCACCCGATTCTACTTCAGGCTGTTGCTTGAATTGCTGGCTTAGCTGGTTCAATTCATTTATTGCGCCTGTTGAACGGCGCAATTCACCTGACCAAACTTCGTCGTAATCCACGACAATAGGCCTCAAAAGAATGACCAACTCGCTCTTGCGGGTTACTTGCTGCTTATGCTTGAATAGTCCGCCTATAATCGGCAGGCTACTCAACAGCGGTACAGAGGCAGTAGTATCCCTGGTCAGGTTTTGCATCAATCCGCCAATCACAACAACCTGGCCGCTACGGGCGCGAACGATGCTGTCGGATTCACGAATAGTGCTAAGCGCCAACGGAATTGTGAACTGGGTGGTTTGCGTAACATTAATTTGTTTGATTTTTTCATTGACCTCACTTACCGATGGATGTACATGCAGGGTTACCACACCATCAAGACTGATTTGCGGTATAACATCTAACGCCACGCCCGAGAAAAATGGCGTCAGTTCAACATCGACAGACTGCGTGGCGGTCGTAACGACCGCCGAATTATTTGTCGTTGAATTCACGTCGGTCACAAAAAATTCATCAGTGCCGACTTTTATGACCGCTTTCTGGTTATTCATTGTCGATACGCGCGGACTGGAAAGCACATGCACATCTCCCTGTGTTTGCAGGAATTCTATAAAACCCGTGAAATCGCCGATATTCAGGCTTAGTGCAAACATGCCACCGAAGGCTGAAGCCACGTCAGAACGAATACCCGCCGGATCGGCGGGATTTAACGCATCGGTTTGACCCGCAAGATTACTTAAGCCGGTGTCGAAAATCGATGAGCCGCCAAACTGCCCGCCGACAATAGAGTCGCCATTGCTATTGGTTCCAATTGCAGCCCAATTGATGCCGGATTGGAAACCGTCACTCAGTTCTACTTCCAGAATTTTTGCTTCTAGAATCACTTGACGTTGCATAATATTCTGGGTTGCTTCCAGGTACTCCGCAACAGCGCGCAACTCCCCAGGCATTGCACGAACCACGACTATGCCTGATTGTGGATTAATAACGACCTGCCGGCCTTGCTCGTTGCCGACAATAGCGCCCAGCGCCACCGTTAGCTCTTGCCAGAAGTCAGATTCAGATTGCGTATTAACCTGGCTTCCTGAAACCTTGTTAACACCCTGGAATTTATCGTCATTCTTGTCATCGCTATCGCCATTATTCTTGACCGCGGTTACTTGACCGGAGCTCACACGCACACGTGACATGCCGGAACGCTTCACATTCAAGTAGTCTATTTTATAGATTTTTGAAAGCAGCTTGGCGGGTAGCACCTCAAAACCCGTGGCTGTACGGCGGTATTCGTAACCATACACATTCCGCACAGTCTCCATGACTTCCACGATAGTGACATTTTTAAGGCTTAAGGAGATCTCTCCCTGCACGGATAGATGGGTAACCATATTGTAAGGAGTATCTTTCACCAAACTCATGAAAAAAGCTTTTGCAGGGGCATGGTCTACCGTGATGTCAAATCGCCGCTCTACAGGCGCTTGCCCCACACCTGAAAGCTCTACGTTCAGCGGCGGTAATAAGGCATTGGTCACTTCGAGTGGTGGCGTTTCCGGTTTGGCCACCACCGTGGGTAATTGCCGCGCGCTTTCCATCAGGCTCTTATTCATATCAGCAACAGCTGTCTCACCGCGTGAGGGAGCGGTTTGACAGGATGCCAAGAGCAGTGCACAGGGCAGGATCAGGCCAATTGGCGCCAGACTAAATAGTATGTTCTTTTTCATCATTAATCCCCTTGCTGCGAACTCGGCAGCTTGGACAGCGTTTTTACGTTCTTCTTAAGCAAAATCAGCGTCAGGTCACCTGCGTTTGATCGCAGGCGCACCGTGGCAGGTTCTATTTCGATAACTACGGCTCCACTGACTCGATCGCCTACGGCCACAACACGATCGTTTACCACTGCCGTTCGCCGCTCCGGAGATACCAAAATCGAACTTAATACCCACCGTGGCGCCTCCTTCACCGAACTTATTGTGCTTGGAGGCAGTGCGTCTAAACCAGGCGGCCGAGTTGGATCATCAATACGAACCTGAAGATCAGCATGTACCGGCGAAGCCGCTACAAACATTAAAATGCCAATAATTAATACTTGTTTAAACACCGATCCATCCTTTATCAAGACTGAGTGTGTGCACTGTAATCACCACACGCGCTATGGGATATTCCAGCACCTGGTATTCCAGGTTGTCCCAGTAAAATCGCCAGGCCATGGATTCCAACGACTGCAAATAATTCAAGGTACTGTTAAAGTCACCTTCAAAGACTACACGCATGCCGTGTTTATAAATGTTGGGACCTTGCGCCTCAGCGGAACTTAACGAATCCTCATGGTTTGTTTTTTCCACTGGCGGGAAAAACGGTTCCGCTCCCAGGCTTTCCAGCCGTGTTAACGTTAATTTGTGTTCATTGTTCAACATGTCGCGTAATACTACCGCCATCTGCTCAGGCCGAATAAATTCTACGGTTAAATCCTGTTGTTTACGTTCAAGACCGGATAATAATCCCTGGAGTTCGCTGATACGCGCCTCCACTCGCGTCATTTCTCCACCGGGTAACTTCTCTGTCATGAATTTAACTTTGTTGCTTAAATCTTCCATTTGTTGGTTCAGGCTGCGCATCTCACCCACAATCTTTTTTTGCTTAAGTTCCTGCGGAGCTAATACCATGGTGTCCCAAACAATAATCATCAGTACAACAATTACCGCGGTAATCAGTCCGCGTTCCCGCAAGGAGAAGGCGTCAAACCGTTCTGCCCATTGACTGAGATGGTCTTTCATTGCGTCACCGCTTTGGGAGGTTTACTTCCGGTGTACACGGTAAAATCCACATATTGTGTCTCCTTTTTTTCCCGCTGAATCTGCAAAAGGCCAAACTGTGTACCTGATAAAATGGGCTCAGCCGATAGCTGTTGGATGAAAACAGGGACCAAAGCCGGTTTTAACGAACTGCCACGTATAACAATGTCTTCACCGCCTCCTTGCAGGGAAAACCCGGT
Organism: Gammaproteobacteria bacterium; assembly: GCA_036507695.1. Lineage (GTDB taxonomy): Bacteria > Pseudomonadota > Gammaproteobacteria > SZUA-152 > SZUA-152 > JAKEGK01. The sequence continues at coordinate 1,072 of DATCIR010000095.1, read as the reverse complement.
TAACCAGACACCTTTAGGCGCCTGGCGCGAAAAGCTTTCCAGGTAACCTGACACACCGCGGGTATAGGTTTCGCGGACACGGGTAAGCGCATCCACCACCTGCTGCCGGGCGATTAATTCTCTTTCCATCCGGATCAGTTCTTTATTGGGTTCAGCGCCGGTTTTCATCGCGGCAAGGCGTTGTCCTAACTCGACCACTTTGCTAGTACGGTCTTCCAATTGCTTGTGCAAATTGGCGAGGCCGGTTTCCATTTGCCAGCTCTGGCGCCAGCTCCAAACAAACACGAGTATTAACAACAGGAATACCGCTCCGCTACCTTGCAGCAAGACACGAAAAGACAGTAACTTCCGTTCCTTGCGAAAGATGGGCTGAAACAAATTGACCTGCTGGATGATCACGCTGGCAATTATCCTTGTATGCGTTTGTACTTTCCTACGATGCACAATCAGCTGATTAATTTAAGGCAAGAAATTGGCCGAATGTGCTAAGTTGTTGAACCCACTAAGACACACGGATTCTCGTTCTGCATTTCTTTATCGGCAATAACGCCGAAAGGCTTAAGTTTTCGCCATAAAGTTGTTGGTTATAAGGGAAAACCAGGATGGGCAGTGAGAAATATTGACTATTTTTGTTCTTGCACAGCGCTTTGAGGGGTTGGCTTTAGTTTGTGCGTGCCGATAGCCATGGCCGTAATATCACATTTCTTCAGTTTGTCTCTGCCAAGGCAGATATAGGCTCGGTCTGCTGTTACGGGGAGATAACATCCACCAGGGGCGGACAAAAGGTCTGCCATCCGTTAATCAGATTCTCGTATATATTTATTAATTATTTCTTTTCTCAATAACTTTAATGCGATGCCGATACTGAAACGTCCAAGTAACTCCGTGTTTGAAACCCATGATTAGAGGTAACTACTCACCCCGTGTGCAGCATAGGTTAAAGCGGCGCCGGTGTCGCCTGCCTGGGGCGTCTGCGGCCAGGGATGGCCGCCGTCGACGGATTCGCCGGAAGCGAATCCGGTCGCACCACGCAGTGCGCCCGCAGGGTGTGGGCCAGGGATGGCCCACAACA
>DATCIR010000094.1:0-6735 GCA_036507695.1 Gammaproteobacteria bacterium | reverse complement strand
CGGCTTTATTGTCCACCGCAGGTTTTCGAAATGCCTTGTGGGTGCTGGCAGGCGGCTTGCTGCTGGTGTTGGTGGTCACTGTTGTTTTGCTACCACGTGATTTTGGCAAAACCAAGGCAAAACCCAAGTTCACCCAGGTCTTCTCCAAGACCGCGCCAATCAATTGGTTGTCGGCGGCGCGCTTTTTCCTGTTCGGTGCCCGCGATATCTGGTTTGTGGTTGGTTTGCCGGTTTACCTGTATTCCGTATTGCAGTGGGGCTTCATGCAGGTGGGCGGTTTTCTCGCGCTATGGATCATCGGCTACGGTTTTGTGCAAGCCGCGGCGCCGAAGCTGGTTCGAAAAACGCAGCAGGACTTGGGACCTGACGGCGCCACGGCGCGCAACTGGACTCTCTTGTTGGCGTTAGTGCCGGCCGTCATTGCGTCAGCACTGCTGTATGAGCTTGATCCGGCATGGTCGTTGATTGTTGGTTTGGCCTTGTTTGGTATTGTGTTCGCTGTCAATTCCGCCGTGCATTCCTATCTCATTCTTGCGTATTCAGACTTTGACAAGGTGGCGATGAACGTAGGTTTTTACTACATGGCCAACGCCGGTGGCCGTTTGCTCGGAACGGTGTTATCCGGTTGGGTCTACCAGGTGTGGGGGTTGATTGGCTGTTTATGGTGGTCAGTGGGATTTATTCTAGCGGCTGCCTTGTTGTCATTTGCGTTACCCGTACACGCGCAGTCATTGGTTACTCCAAAACGGCAATAGTGGCCAATGGTGCGATCGGCAGTGCCGCAATATCAACCTGCCTTATTCCAAATTTGAGCGGCGCCCTTCTTATGCGCTAACCCGGTTTGTGGTTGCGGCGCGCGGCCACTTTCCACAAAAGATTTGGCATTTAATTGCTGCGCAAATCTTTTCTACTGTAAAATCCGGCTATGAGAAAATATTCGCTGTTCAAGTTTGTTGGCGTGCGCGAGATTCCGCGTTTGATCCCCGTTTGCCGTGGAAATACACCGCTGCCGCGATTGCTGGCATGGCTTTTATTGGCGCTTGCGGCAGCTGGTGCTTGGGCGTCGGAGATTGACGATCTGCAAATTCAGCTCATCAAAATCGAAGTGGACAATAAATCAGGTGAATTAACCGTTGACCGGGTGAATAAAGCCTTAAAAGCGCTCGTTGTGCTCAAAGGCAATGTGGATACACAAACCGAAAAACAACAGGTTTTGGTGAATGAAGCCAGTGTACAGTTGGAAAGCCTGGGTGAGGAAAATGCGGCTGAACCCCGCGAGGTCCGGGAAAAACGCGCGTCGCTCAGGAAAGAGCTGCAACAGAATGAGACCTTGCTGGCCAAGTATAAAGTTCTGTCGATTGCCGTGACGGAACGGTACAGGGAGTATCAGGATAAGTCTCAATCCATGTTTAAGGAGCGCCTGCTTAGCCGCGGTCCGACGCTCATTGAAGTTATTCCCAAGGCCATAGAAACCGATGCGCTGATGGTTAAAGCGCTCTCTAAGTTTATTTTGCAGCGCCATGGCCTGGACCAGCTGGCGTTAAATGACTATATCGCTATGGCGGTTTGGATCTTATTGGCCGGCATTGTTAGCCATTGGGCCGGGAGAAAATTAAAGCAGTGGTCCTCCACCAGGCGCTGGGGCGATGCCGCATTTGATATCTTTGCGCAGAGCACGGTATTAACCCTTACCCGTTATTTGCCCTGGTTGATTCTGTCAATGGTGCTTGCCGCATTCATGTTGCAGTTTCAGCCAACGTTTGCTTCGGCGAGCTTTGTGCAAATCATTATTCTGCTGTTCCCCTTGTATTTGTTCGCGCAATTTGCCGTTGAGATCGTGTTGTTGCCCCGGCCGCCGGCGCGCAGGGTGATGCGGCTCGACGATAGACTGGCCCGGTTTTTATTCCGCTGGTGTTATGTGTTTATCAATGTGGTATTTATAGGCGCAATCATATTCTGGATGATTTTCAGCGCCGAACAGCCGGAGCTAACGGTGCTGATTACACGCGATGTGTTCGTCATTTTCGGCGTGCCGCTGGTGATTACCGTGTTGTTGTTCAGTGGAAAAGTCAAGGGCTGGGAACGGTTCCGGCTGTTGCGCGCCGCCCTGATGTTTGTGTTGCTGGTGACCCTGGTTTTCGAACTGCTCGGTTATCGCAATTTTTCCTATTTTGTATTGCGGATGTTGTTTTCCCTGGCATTCCTGTATGGATTACTCAGGGCAATTCAGTGGTTGTTCAATGAATTGATCGCCGTTCTCGAGAATGACGCTTATGCAATAAGCCGGGCCGTTAAGCGATCGCTTGGTCTCAAGGAGAATCAACACATTCCCGGCATGATTGCGTTTAGTTTTTTTGTGCATGCGTCCCTGTGGCTGGTGTTTTTCTTTATTGCGATTAATATTTTGGATTTTTCCGATGAAGTCATAGTGACGATCCAAAACTGGTTTTTAAACGGGTTTACGCTCGGAAATCTGACGATCAACCCGGTTCGTATTTTGTTTGCGTTTTTTATTTTCTATTTGCTGTATGCAGCCAGTGGCTGGTTAAAATCGAATATCGAAACTAGATGGCTGTCAAAGGCGCATATCGAGAAGGGCGCCCATGAAACCATAGTGACAATCATTGGTTATCTGGGTGTAACCATTGCTTTGTTGATTGGTTTGAGTGTGGCCGGGGCCACGTTCACTAACCTGGCTATAATAGCCGGCGCGCTTTCAGTGGGTATCGGCTTTGGCCTGCAGAACATCGTGAACAATTTCGTATCCGGGTTGATATTACTGTTTGAGCGCCCCATCAAGAAGGGCGACTGGATTGTCGTTGGTAATACTGAAGGTTATGTCAAAAAAATCAGTATTCGTTCGACGCAAATTCAAACCTTTGACCGCTCGGACGTGATTGTGCCCAATTCGGATTTGATTTCCAACCAGGTTACTAACTGGATGCTCTACGACCGCAGCGGCCGCTTGCGCCTGCCCATCGGCGTGGCTTATGGCTCCGACACGGAAAAAGTAAAAAACGTTTTGCTGGAAATCGCCAATTCGCATGAGGCGGTGATCAAAGGTGATAATGAGAATCCGATTCGCGTGTTGTTTCTCAGTTTTGGTGATAATTCACTGAATTTTGAATTGCGTTGCCACGTGAAGAATATCGATGAACGGCTGTCAGTGCTCAGTGATTTGAATTTCAAATTGTATGCCGCATTTAGAGAACACAGTATCGAGATCCCCTTTCCGCAACGCGACATTCATATCAAAAGCGGCGGTGCGCGGGACTTGAAGCCAAAGTAACTGGCGGTTGCGATATGCCATCACGAATGGCGGGTATAGAGCGGCTGGAGTCAAATAGCACTTATTGCTTGGAGCGGGCGGGTTTTTAGTCCGTGATACCAAACCTGTTTTTAATGGATTCGTCACTGACTATTCGTGCCAGCACTTCACGTAGTTGTTGAACGGCATCGCGTTTTCCCGTCATGCCAAGCGCGGGTGCGATGTCCTGCCAGGCAAGCCGTTGCAGGACTTTTTTAATCAACAGGCATTGCTCGTCGAAGGCGCAGATCCGGTCAATTTTGTTATGTTCGAACAAATACGCAATCAATTTTGTGATTGGTGGCGCGTTGATTTCGTAACCGCGCGCGGCGGTTGCAAACGAGGCAATGTCATTCCATTCATCTTCCGCTAAATGCAGCCGGTCATCCTTGGCAAAGGTTTTATAAATTGCCGCCACCACATCACACTCCAGGCCGCGATAGGCGTCAGACAGCAAAAACGTAAACCGGTCGTTGAATTTGCTAATCGCCGCTCCAAAAACTTTTCCGCCCTCGTTCGATAAGGCTTTTATATAGGTGATGGCATGGGTGCCAGTGGCCGCATTGTGTTTTAAGCCAACGTGCACCGGCAGATACGCGTTTGATTGCCAGAAATTCAGTAACTCACTGCTCGCGCCGAATGTGCTGCCCACTAAGTCCAACCGCCGTTGGCGTGCGTTCGTTTCAACATGCTGCACTAATTGACGGCCAATTCCCCTGCGCCGGAAGTCCGGGTGTACCGCGATGCGGATGATGCGGGCGTATTTCGCCTGGCTGGAATAGCGGATGCCCGCGAAAGACTCCAGGGTTTGCGGTAACAGATGTCCCATCACTCGCCGTTGGTTGCCATATACGGCGTCCGCCGTGGTTTTGTCCAGCCCGCCTTCCAGTTCCACCACGGCGGTGCCAATTACGGTATCGTTATAGCTCGCAATGAAAATATCCAGACCGATGGCATCCAACAGGTAACGCAGGTCGCGCGGTTGAGTCTGGTAATGCGCGAATACCAGGAGCCCAAACAGGGCGGACAACAACTTGTCATTATCGATCAGGGTGTCGCGATCGAGTTTTTTGATAACAACCGCCTGGGGATCAAGGCGAAAACCAGCGTCGCTTATGTTGGCGTCCAGACACAAACATTGGAATACAAAGCGCTCCACGGGATCATCAGGCGCCCAGCGAATGGGTAAATTCATTTCCAACCCCAGCCAGCCGGGGGTTTCCCGGTTGAGAGTTTCCTGAAACTTGATGGTGAAGCCCCGCCCGGTGCCTTCATAACCGTTGGTTGTGGTCGCAAACACAATCCGCGCATAGTGTTGCAACAAACGTTGCAGCAGGGTTACCGGAATCGTGGCTGCTTCGTCAATCAGCAACAGGTTGCAGGCCGGCGCCTCGCGGCACAACACATCGGGTGCGATATATTCCAGGCGCCCGGTGTCAGTAACAATGCTGCCAGGGGAGTGCTGCGCATCGTTTAACAGGATTTGCGCGTGCTTGAACACCATTGCCGTGGCATTAATGCGCGGGCCGGTGACGATGATTCGCGGTATGCCTTGTTGTAAAAGCCTGGCCGCCGCGATACCCAAAGCCGCGGATTTTCCCCGGCCGCGATTGGCGGTAATTACCAGGGGACGGCGGCGATGCCCCCGCACCACATGTTCAATGGCTTCCACGGCCTGTTGTTGATCCAGCGTGCGGCAGGTGTCATCGTCCCGATAGCCTTCCAGATGGGCGAAGTCCGCGGCGTAAATGGGTTCAGGCGGCGCGCGGTTTTCCTGTACGCGGTTTTCCTGTATCAGTGTAACGTCGTTGGAGGCGGCAATGATGTTCTGCAAACGCTGTAAAAAACGGTTGCCGACCTGTTGGGCGCCGTGAGGCCAAATGGCCATGCGGTGCTGCTCGGGATCCGCGAAGTTCCGCAGGTTATCCAAGCCCGGCATCAGTAGAATCAATAAACCGCCGCCGCTGACGGTGCCTGATAATGCGCCGAGTGCGTTTGGGTCTATGCCATCGTAAAAATCCATGACCACGTGTTCGAACTCACGCCCCAGGTACTGCGCCGCATCCGCCGGATTAATTTGTTCGCTGCCGGGAATCGCGACGGGAGTGGTTGCAACGATCAATAGATTGCCAAGGGAATTGCGCAAGGCGATTTCCTGAAGACTTCCGTGCCCCCAGGATTGGTTACCTGCCAGAATAATGCAGTGACGGTGAAAACTTTTTCTGGCTGAATCAAGTATGCTTTTTGCCAGCGACGCTACGGTTTTTGCTGAGGCCAGCTCTGTATTATCCATGAATGATTCCGTTAGATAGCCTGGCCGGCATCAAGCTGGAAGGGCAGGGTTTTGATCGAAGCGCCGTTGATCAGCAGTTCGATTTGATGCCGGCCGCTGTAATGTTTACGCGTGGTGAAATTTTTCAGCGGATGTTGCTTGTCTAAGCTCAGCGTCTGCCTGGGCGGGAGCGTCGTCATTTTCAGTTTGAACACTTTGGGGCTGGTGCGGCCGGATGCTTTGACGTAGTGAATCCTGTAATCAACGATGAGTTGTTGGGGCTGTTTGGCGCGGGAAACCAGCTGCAGTTCGAATTCAAGGTTGTCGCCCAAGGAAAGCTTGTTTGAACGCAGTCTAAATACGCGAAGTTCGATTTGTGGTTTTTGCGTGGCGCCAAACAAATCCAGCGCCGTGCGATGGCCCTGTTTCACCAGGGTGCGTGCAGCATGGCGAATAATCCATTGCGTCGACTGTTTGCTGTTATCCCAGCTTTTTACCAGGCGCAACATTTTTTCCGGGTGGTCTTTGGACATATCATTGAGGTGGTTGGCAACGGATTTTTGCACATATTTTTCGTTATCCGCGTGCAAATCCTGCAGAATGGGGAAGCAAAGTTCCGGCGTATCCCGCAGGGCCCTGACCTGTATGGCCCAGGGCAGGCGCGGCCTGGTTCCTTCACTGGCCAATCGGCGGATGTGCGTGTTTTCGTTATCCGTCCATTTATTTATAACGGCCAGGGTGCGTTCCAGGTCATGTTGCAGAAATACCCGGATTGCCAGCTCCGATGAAGAATATTGCGTAAAGTCCCGCAAGGCCTGCAGGGAGCGCTTGAAGTCATGGGTTCCATAACGGGCCACAAAATCCGGCATAAACATATAACTAAAGCTGTTTCCCTTGAGCGTCGCGGCGTACGCATAAAGCCGTTTGAGCGCAGCCGGGTAATGGTCCGGGAAGAATTGCCGGCATACATCCGCCGTGTGTTGCATGCGTTGTTTGAGTTCCATCCCGGCGAGGTTTTTGATGCAAGCCTGATGGAATTTTTTGGCGTCGATACCGGGATCAATGCGCGCCAGAGTCTGGCTTAATTGCCGGTAAAAACCGGGATTAAAAAATTGATCCTTTAACCTAGATTCCGCAGTTGACCACTTTATAAAAT
>DATCIR010000093.1:0-19320 GCA_036507695.1 Gammaproteobacteria bacterium | reverse complement strand
AAGTGCTTTACAACCCGCAGGCCTTCTTCACACACGCGGCATTGCTGGATCAGGGTTGCCCCCATTGTCCAATATTCCCCACTGCTGCCTCCCGTAGGAGTCTGGGCCGTGTCTCAGTCCCAGTGTGGCTGATCATCCTCTCAGACCAGCTACTGATCGTTGCCTTGGTAGGCCTTTACCCTACCAACTAGCTAATCAGACATAGGCTCATCCAATAGCGAGAGCCGAAGCCCCCTTTCCTCCGTAGAGATTATGCGGTATTAGCTTAAGTTTCCCTAAGTTGTCCCCCACTACAGGGCAGATTCCTATGTATTACTCACCCGTCCGCCACTCGTCGCCAGGGTTGCCCCCGCGTTACCGTTCGACTTGCATGTGTTAGGCATGCCGCCAGCGTTCAATCTGAGCCAGGATCAAACTCTTCAGTTTAATATCCAGTTACCTTTTCTTGTAATACAGCTGTAAAACAAAAGCTGTAGAACAAAGGCGGTAACCAATTCCGAAGAGTGATTCAAGGTCAGGTATCAATTCGGATACTGACTTTGGTCACTCACATGATGCTTTGTCACCAAACCATTCATGCAAGCGCCCACACAAATTACCTGATTTCATTGTTAAAGAGCGGTGCCAACTTTTCAGCCAGCAAAGACGTTCGATTCTGACATGCTTTTATTAATTCGTCAATAGAACGTCTTTAAAATCTTAGCAAGTTCCTCTTCCCGGCGGGGCTGTTGTGCAAGTGTGTTGCCAGGCCTACCGCCAAAGAGGCGCGATTATACGCGTTACGCTTGCAGCGTCAATAGGTTTAAATGCGAAGACTCAAACTATTTGATTCTGACTGCAAAAAGCGAATTATTCGACTACTGAACCCTCAAGCGGAGCGCATTATACCGAGTTCGATTTGGCAATCAATAGTTAAAAACAATACTACCTGTTAAACGCAAAATGATTTTTGATGCAGAGCAATGTGCTACTGAATATTTAGCGCAATTATACTATGTTGATTAACATTTGACCGGCCATCGTATTACTACACCGTGTAACTACACAATGGTTACTTTCGCAAATTTTCGCTTTCCAACCTGAAACACCGCCGTGTGACCAACGGCAAGTTCCAGTTTGTCATCGCTCACTCTTTCCCCGTCCATTTTTACCGCGCCCTGTTTAATCATGCGCAGCGCTTCCGAGGTGCTTTTGGTTAAATCCGCTTGTTTTAATACATTCGCAATGGGCAATACGCCCTGTTCGGCGGCTAATTTCACGACCGGCATTTCATCCGGCAAGGCGCCTTTTTGAAAACGCGCTATGAAATTGTCCAGTGCCGATTTTGCCGCGCTTTCATTATGAAAGCGGGCCACTAATTCCTGCGCCAATTTGAATTTGACATCGCGGGGATTCGCGCCTTGTTGCACGTCCTTTTTAAAACCTTCAATGTCACCTAAAGCGCGAAAACTCAGTAACTCGTAATAGCGCCACATCAGCTCGTCGGATATCGACATGATTTTACCGAATATCTCATCGGGCGATTCATTCACGCCGATGTAATTTCCCAGCGATTTGGACATCTTTTTGATCCCGTCCAATCCTTCCAAGAGGGGCGTAGTAATAACGACCTGGGGTGTTTGGCCTTGTTCTTTTTGTAATTCACGCCCTACCAATAAATTAAATTTCTGGTCTGTGCCACCCAGCTCAATGTCCGCCTTCAGCTCCACCGAGTCCCAACCCTGAATTAATGGGTATAAAAACTCGTGAATCGCGATGGATTGCCCCCCTTTAAAACGCTTACTGAAGTCGTCCCGTTCGAACATTCTGGCCACCGTGTATTTCGCGGCGAGATGAACCATATCCGCCGCGTTCTTTTTATTCATCCAATCAGAATTGTGAACCACTTCCGTTTTGTCACGATCCAGGATTTTAAAAACCTGCTCCTCGTACGTTTTGGCGTTGTCGCGCGCCTGCTCAAAGGATAAGGGTGGACGGGTAGCGCTTTTGCCCGTCGGATCACCGATCATCGCGGTAAAATCACCTATCAAGAGAATTGCATGATGCCCTAAGTCCTGGAATTCCTTTAATTTATTGATTAGTACGGTATGGCCCAGATGGATATCCGGGGCGGTAGGATCAAACCCGCATTTCACCCGCAGCGGCTGATTCCTGGCAAGCCGGTCGCGCAATTCGCCCTCGAGCAGGATTTCTTCAGTGCCTCGTTTTAATAATGCTATGGTTTTATCTATATTCATTTACAAATCCCGGCCAGAAAATCTGGAAAGTGGCGATATTATATGAACCACCGTCAAATGGTAACTGAATTGCAGTCTTCAACTGTTAAGCGGTATTTAGTCTGGTCAAAATTCGACCGTATGTGGGTGTTTGAAAAGTAAAATTTCCTTTATTCTACAATTTCAAAAGTGTGACAGGCTTCATGGCACACGCCACACGGGCGATGACATTATTTATACTATATTTGGAAATGTCAGACTCTCGTTAAAAGTGATTTTGATAAAGGCATTTATAGGGTAATTTTTGCTAGATTTTTACCTACGTAGATGCGTATACTGAAACCCACTGTGAACATGATGTGTTCATTAGCAGCTCAAAGCAGTATTCAACGCAGTAACAAATGCAGTAACAAGCGCAGTAACCAACGCAGCGACTAGCGATTATTATTATTGTAGTAGGTAGTCTTTTTCGTGAGTAGACACATGGCACAGAGTCCTGTCACTAAACAAAATAGAAAATCATCGGGACAAAAGCGTCGCAAGCGTGTTCCCTACGCCCACTGGGTCATCCTGTTTGCGAGTGTGGGTTTGTTCGGAGTTATCTTCTTTTTGATTTCTGATATCGCGGTTGCGACACGCGCCAGCTCTCTGATTACGTTAAGCAGACCCGCCGGGTTCCAGCAAGTGTCGTTGAACGACAAAATCAACTTGCCGCTTGAGATTCCTTCTTATGATGTTGCTGCGGTTGATGATGCCTTCGAGGCTCCGCAAATCAACTGGCAAAGCGTGAAAGTGTTAAAAGGCGACACCCTGGCAACCATCTTTTCCAAGCTACAACTGAATCCGAAGGAACTGCATAAAATCGTCCGCTTAGGTAATTCCACAATCAAATTAAAACGGTTGATCCCCGGCGAAGAATTAAAATTTCTGATCGTTGATAATGAACTGCGTGAACTCGTTTATGTTATCAATAACGAGCAGTCACTCCACGTGGTTAAAAACGGAGACTCCTACACCGCATCCGACGTGCAACTTGAATTGAATAAGCGTATCGCCTACGCCGCGGGCAGAATTGAAAGCTCGTTATTTATAGCGGCTCAGGAAGCCGGAATCCCCGGCAGTATGACGATGGAACTCGCCAACATTTTTGGATGGGATATTGACTTCGTGTTGGACGTTAAGACCGGCGACCGTTTCTCATTGGTTTACGAAGAATATTTCCTGGATGGCAAAAAAGTTCGCAATGGTGACATTCTCGCGGCCGAGTTTACGAATAAAGGCAACGTTTATCGCGCTGTACGTTTTGTCGATAACAACGGCCGTGCGGAATATTACACCCCGGAAGGTAAAAGCATGCGCAAGCGCTTTTTACGGACACCGGTGGATTTCACGCGCATCAGTTCCAAGTTCGGTGAGCGTTTCCATCCTGTGCTCAACCGTATCCGCCAGCACAACGGGGTTGACTATGCCGCACCGGACGGTACCCCAATTCGGGCAGCTGGCGATGGAAGAATAACGTTTATTGGTAAGAAAGGCGGCTACGGCAATACCGTCATGATCCAGCATGCCGGCCGTTACAGCACGGTCTATGCTCACATGCAAAATTTCAAACGCAACCTGCAGACGGGCAATATGGTGAACCAAGGTGACATCATCGGCTACGTGGGCAGCAGTGGCCTGGCTACTGGCCCGCACCTGCATTATGAATTCCGTATCAACGGCATCCACCGCAATCCCCTGACAGTGAACCTGCCGGATGACACCCCAATCGCTGCGCAATATCGTACGGATTTCCAACTGAATACGCAGGGTTACCTGACGCTGCTTGACACTTTAGGCCGCACCAATGTTGCGCTTAGCAGTTCTTCCATCACCGACCGGCGTTTATAAAAACTTCTAACCCACACCCGTGGTTATACATCCACTGCACTATCGCTTTTCCAGCGGGACATAATCGCGTAATGGCAGGCCGGTATATACCTGAGTTGGCCTGAAGATACGGTTATCCGTTAATTGCTCACGCCAGTGTGCCAGCCAGCCTGCGGAGCGGGCTATGGCAAAAATCGCGGTAAATTGATCGGCGGGTATACCCATCTCCGAATAGAGTATGCCGGAATAAAAATCGACGTTTGCGTATACACCCTTGTGGGCCAGACGTGCTTCCGCCGCTTTTTCTACCGCGATAGCGGTCTCCAGCAGCGGATTATTACCCCCTTTTTGTTCCAGTAAATCCGTCACCATTTTTTGCAGAATCTTGGCGCGGGGATCCTTGGTTTTATATTCACGATGCCCCATACCCCAAATTACTTCTTTATTGGCTAACTTCTTATCGACATATTCTTCCGCTTTGGCGGGAGATCCCACTTGCTCTAACATTTCCAATACGCGTTGATTTGCCCCGCCATGTAACGGTCCAGACAACGCGCTGATGGCGGAGGCAATAACACTATACGGACTGGCTAGCGTTGATCCATTCACCAATACAGAGAATGTCGATGCGTTAATGGTATGTTCGGCATGGAGAATCAGGCATACGTCCATGATGCGGGCCAGCAGAGGATCCGGCTCTTTTTCATTTAACATATACAAAAAATTTTCCGCATGTGACAGATCTTTACGCGGCGGAACCGGATCATCACCGCGGCGGATATGTTCCCACATCGCGACAATAGTGCCCATTCTGGCGATGATTTTCACCGTCATATTGTGGATGTAATATAAGTCCTCACAGGCGTCGCTACCCGTCAAGCATTCATTACCCGGGTAGAACATTCCCAGACAGGCGACGGCGGTTTGCAGCATTTCCATCGGGTGCCCGGTAACCGGCAGTGTTTTCATCAATTCTCGAATATTGTACTTGACCCGGCGGTTTTCCTTTAGCTGCATGTCAAAGCTCAGCAATTGCTCCCTGGTCGGAAGTTCTCCGTCCAAGAGCAATAACGTCGTCTCCTCAAATGAGCTTTTGGCCGCGAGTTGCTCGATGGGATAGCCACGGTAAGACAATGTGCCTTTCTCGCCATCAATATCGGAAATATTTGATTTGGTCGCAGGAACACCGGCCAATCCAGGTAGGTACTCACTCATCGTAAATCCTCTATTCGAAAATTGTTCTTTGGTAAGGATAGCAAAACCGCGGCCGCCTACGATTTTCTCGGCACCGCAACGAACAACATTAGTTCAGATAACGTATGTTGTTCAAATAACTGAACAAATTATTTGTTTCAACGATGGAAAGGGTAAATCTGTAATCCGTTACTACTAGAAATAGTTTATATGGAAAACGACGATCCACAACCACAGGTTGTCGACGCATTAGGATTGCGTATCACGAACTGGGCGCCTTGCAGGTCTTCCTTGTAGTCGAGTTCCGCGCCGGCCAGGTACTGGTAACTCATGGGATCAATTAAAAAAGTGACGCCGTCTTTTTCAACCGTGGTATCTCCCTCATTCAACTTTTCATCAAAGGTAAACCCATATTGAAACCCGGAACAACCGCCCCCGGTAACATAGACGCGTAATTTAAGGGCCTCATTTCCTTCGTCCTTAATTAAGGCCTTAACTTTTCGTGCCGCATTGGCTGTGACGACAATAACGCCGTCGGTCTCGTGCTTGGCGACCGGGGTATCCATTAGATATCCTCCAAAACTGATTAATATCGAGCGCAATTATACGCTGTATGTAGTTGCTAATTTAGTAATATTCAACCACCAATTTAGTTTGCAATTACTGAGTAATTTAGTCAACTATATATTATACAAACTATCAATCAATTATAGCCCGCTTGCGCTTTTTTCTCGGATTCCACGCCATATTCGCTATGGCTCGTCTCGTAATCAGTGGATGATTCAGCCTGTCCTGTCTCCCCTTTCTGGGCAGGTTTGGCGTCCTTGTTATCATAGTGGATCAGTGATCCATTGACTTCGGCGCCGCCGGCCATCTCAATCAAGTTGTAGTAAACATTACCGGTAACGCGGGCGTTGGGCGCCAGTTCAATGTGTTTCAGCGCATAGACATCGCCAATCACCTCACCGCTCAACACGATATTGTGCACATGCACATTGCCTTCAATGCGCGCCTTATCGCTGGTTGTCACCAGAGAATTTTCCCCTTCCGCGATCACATTGCCTTTGACAGTTCCGTCAATACGCAGTCCGCCGCTGAAGTGCACATCACCGACTATTCTCGTGTTCGCGCCAATCAATGAATCCAGATCCGAACCTTTTTTACCTTTCTTGTTACCAAACATACACGCTACCTCTCGTTGTTTCGTTTTACCAAAATCCTAATTTATCGACGTTAAATAATGTAGTCGGGCTGCTTCATGAAATGACATCGACCCAGTTAAACGTTTGCGATAGCGCATTTTGAGCGGCGCCTGAAGGCTTGACATCCACCAGCACACTCGACGGAATAAAGCCTTCCGGTAATACCATATCGCCCTCGATCGTCTGAAAATATTTGAAATTCAAATTCATACCCGCCTTGGTATTCCCCATCAACGCCGCCACGTTGAACTGCTTTGGTTCGCCATTATGCAGCCCGTCTATGAATATTGTGGCCTTGCCACGGATGATTCGGTCGTTTAGTTTTACCTGAGTCAATACCAGTTTGAAGCGATAACCTGACTCTTCGCCCAACTTGCTCAGTTTGAAACTGGCAATCGCCAGACCGGCCGCTGTTTCCGTGGGAGAAACAATGCCGCGATAAAACGCGACTTGCTCCTTTAATTCCAATACTTCATTCTGCAACTGTTTTAATGATCCGTTCACATCAGAGTGGGCGTTCTTATCGATGATGGCCGCCTGTTCCAGAACCGCGTTTTTTTCCCGTAATTTTGAGTTTTCCTTTTCAATTTCATGGAGTTGTTGCTGCAGAGTGACGTGCGCGACTTTTAACACCGCGTTATCAAATCCCGCGCTGTCATGGCCAATGTAATACATGCCATATCCCGTCCCGATAAATAAGGCCGCAATGACAATAATTAACAACGCGGTTTTACGGGGTTGCGGTGATTTGATGATTAATTGCGAAGCCATGTAAATCTGCCGTCCTTTCTTTCCTTCATTGGACTCTCGCAATCAAGAGTCCTTGAATTTCAATGGAATACCTCCACACGAGAACCGCTTGGAAAAACGGTTCTCGTAACGCGGAGGATTTACAGTTATTACGGCAGTAAAGCGGGGTTATTTAGCCCTGCGGACTCATTTAGCCCAAACATTATGTTCATATTTTGAACTGCTTGGCCCGCAGCGCCTTTGACCAGGTTATCGATGACGGACAAAATGACAACGGTGTCACCGTTTAAGGGGCGATGTACCGCGATTCGGCAATAGTTGGCGCCCTTGACACTGCGGGTATCGGGATGGCTGCCCTGGGGCAGTACATCCACAAACGGTTCGTCCTGGTAGCGTTGCGCAAACATGGCTTGCAGGGCGGCAGCGTTTTCGCTGCCCGTTTTGGCAGCACTTAATTTGGCGTAAAGAGTGGCGTGAATACCGCGAATCATGGGTACGAGATGGGGAACGAACACCAGCTCAACATCGCCACCGGCGACCGCTTTCAATCCTTGCGCGATTTCCGGTAAATGCCGATGTCCCGGCACCGCATAGGCCTTGATGCTTTCACTCACTTCGCAGAGTGATGTTCCCAGGCTGGCTTTACGTCCGGCGCCACTGACTCCCGATTTGCAATCGGCAATAATGCTCTTGGTGTCGATGCATTTTGATTCCAGCAATGGCAGCAAGCCCAGCTGCACCGCCG
This sequence comes from Gammaproteobacteria bacterium, assembly GCA_036507695.1. Lineage (GTDB taxonomy): Bacteria > Pseudomonadota > Gammaproteobacteria > SZUA-152 > SZUA-152 > JAKEGK01. Next base: position 11,344 of record DATCIR010000093.1, on the reverse strand, counting down.
TGGGATAGCAGCCTGGATTGGCAATCAATTGCGCCGATTTTATTTGTTCGCGATTGACTTCCGGTAATCCATACACCGCCGTTGCCAGCAATTCGGGGCAGGCATGGTCTTCCTGATACCAGTGTTCCCACTCTTTCTGGTTTTTCAAGCGAAAGTCAGCCGCGAGATCGATGATCCGTATACCTTGCGCCAGTAATTGGGGTGCGGATCGCATGGCGACCCCATTGGGGGTTGCGAAATAGACCAGGTCGCAATCAGCCAGCTCACCGTTTTCAGGATCCGTAAAGGGCAACGCAAGATGCCCGCGCAAACTGGGAAACAAGTCCGCGACCGGCATACCAGCTTCAGAGCGTGACGTGACCGCGGTTAGATGAACGTTGGGATGATTCACTAACAGCCGCAGCAGCTCGACACCGGTGTAGCCGGTGCCACCCACCACACCCACTTTTATTCTATTGTCAGTCACCTGGCGCTCCTAACACGCTATTCCAGCTTTCTTCGTTTGTCGTTTACTGTTTCGTGCTCTCATCCGCGACCGGGTGAAAGGCACGACCGATATAATCAATAATACTGTCAATTTCTTCATCTTTCAGCACCTGTTTCCAGGCTGACATGGTGGTTCCCGGTAATCCGTCCCGAATCACGGTTTTTAAACGCGAACGTGGCATTGTTTTCATGACATCGGCATCCGTCAAGTTCCGCGGCTGGGGATCCAGAAAACTGCCGATCCAGTTTTTGCCGCTGCCGTCCGCCGCATGACAAAATGCACAATTACGCTGAAACAACTGTTCACCCTGCCGTTCCTTAAGCGAAAGGTTTTCAACGGCCGGCGCGTGGCCGTGTTTGCTGTAAGGCGAAGCCCGCGTTGTTGCGTCAACGGCCGAAGCGTCGGCAGCTCGTTGGTGGGAATACTGGTTACGCGGGTAAGACACCGCGCGCAATTCCCACATAGCCCCGTCGTCACTGACTTTTGCCCGGTCATGACAGGACACGCAGCTCTCCAAATACACTCGTTGGCCCAGTTGTTGCTCCCGCGTTAAGGAGTCCCCGGGTGTATCCAGCGCGATTTCACCCAACGCAAACGGAAACGCCGGCGCATAACGCTCATGGTTGGCCCATCCGTTCCGCGCAGTGTGGTAGCGGGTATTTTCCGCCTTATTCACCATAAATTCCAGCCGCACAAAATCAACTACCGCCTCGATATCAACGCGTGTCAAGGTATGACTGAAACTCTGCATCGCGGTGCCTGGGCGTCCGTTCACTACCGCGTCAATCATTGTTTCGCGGGACAATTCATTTGTTGATATGGCAAGAAAATTCCGCGGCTTCGGATCAATGTAACTCGCCGCCAGCGTCCGCGCATTGCCTGAATAGCCGTGACAGAAGTAACAATAAAAGTTATAAATAGCCCGCCCTGCTTCATGGCTGCTATTGGTTGCGGTCGTGCTGCGCTGGATTTTATCCACCGAACCCGTAAACCCGGCACTGGGTGCCGGCGACTGTTCAGGGGACTGGGTTAAATGACTTTTTTTTTGATTAAACTGACTTTTTGCGATTGATGATCTTTATCGCTTACAGCCGGGGCTTTTACCTGGATGAACGTAGTAAAGACAAACTCGGCAATGTTTGCGATTTGCTGATCGTCAAGCACCTTTCCCCATGCCGGCATCACCGTCCCCACCTTGCCATGGGTGATGGCGTTAAAGATACGCTCACGATTCAACATACGCCGCGACACCTCACTGGTAAAATTTCGCGGCCGGGGGGTGTTAAAATGCGCGCGCGGTCCATTGCCATCGCCGCTCACGCCATGACAGACAAAACAATTGTGCAGGTAAAACGTACGCCCCTGCTCCACATTGCCTTGCAGCCCTTTAGGCAGGGGTGCGTTCATATCAACGCTGACCACCGGGCCCATTGGCGCCGCACTGCCGGGCGCGCCACCCGGGTGCGCCCCTTGCTGGGGACTCGGCGGATGTGGATTGACGCGCAAAGGCGCGCCGGGTGTTGAACTGGGAACGTCAAAACCGGGCATTGGCGGATGCCCTGGCATACCTGGAGATGCCACGGGCGGCAGATTTTTGTGTGCCTCAACACCTGGCGGTGTTGCTGGCGCCAAGGCAATCGGTCCGCTCATGAACACGACCCGGATATAATCCACCACTTGTTCCATTTCGTTTGCGGTTAACTTATCTTTATGCGGCATCATCGCCGTACCGGGCCGGCCATTGGCAACTGAAATCAGCATGCGTTCGCGCGTCAATTCCTGGCGCGCCTGTGCCGTCGTAAAATCCCTCGGCTGCGGATTCAAACCACTGCGCGCCCACACCGCGCTGGTGCCCTTATCACCATGGCATACGGCACAATGTTTGGAATAAATCTCCTCGCCACCCACATGCTTAGCTAGTTGCCGCCTTTCCTTATCATCGGCAGACTTCATGAATGCAGTGCGGATATAGTCCGCAACCGCGGCAATTTCCGCCGCGGTTAAGCGGTCATTATGCGCCATCATGCCGGTACCGGGACGCCCATGGCTGATGGAATGAATCATTCGTTCCCGGGTTAATTCCAGCGCGGCCGATAGCGTCGTAAAGTTGCGCGGTGGCGGTCTCAGGCTGCTCTGGACGCGGGTGTTGCCATCGCCATTGTCCCCGTGGCATATCGAGCAGTGCCGCAGGTACACCTTGGCCCCATCGACCTTGCCACTTAAACCATCTGTTGCCGGAGCAGGCGCCGTGCCGGACGGCGCTGCCAGCGCGGAAACCGTGAATACGCTTAAACCGCTGATAATTACCCCAAAAATGCAATTTCTAGAGAATAGCATTCCTAAAATTCACTCAATTGATCCGATAGCGACAGTGTAATAAAACTTGCTGATATTAAGCAGCTTTTATTTTCTAAAGTAATACAACGCTGTGACCGCAAAAAGTGGCTAAGGTTGGCAATTTGCGATACTCTAATTTTGCGCAAGGAACAATAACTGATAAGTTATTCGATATATTCATAAAAAACCCTGATTAACTTTGTCAGTGAAAGATTATTGCAAATAGTCAATACTATCTCAAAGCGGGCGGGCTCAAAGAGGACGGGAAGTATCATCCAATGAATTTGACAGTACCAAGTGGTAAAGCAAGCGTTGGTCTGTTCCTGGTATCGTTTCTATTAATAAGCGGGTTGCTTGGATCCTACGCCATGGCGGTAGCCATTGTCGGCGATCCAGTACTGGGGGCTGATGATCCAATACTTGGATCCAAGCATGATTTTACCGGCTTGAACAATCGGGCGGGTGTGGTCGCGATGCCCGGTGTCGCGTTTTCCGATTACGGCTATTCCTGCGTCTATTGCCATATCCCGCCGGAAGAAGCGGGCGCCGAACCGGCTGATTTTGGGGGTATCCAGGATTGGAACCGCTATGTGCCCGCGACCGAAAATTACCAACTTTATCCTCAATCCGGCTCACAAACCCTGGACACCCGGCCTGGCAGGCCCAGTCCGATCAGCATGCTTTGCCTATCTTGCCATGATGGCACCATGGCCGTTGACATGGTGGTTTTCAAACCCGTCACCTTCGATCCCATCCAGGATAACGCAATGCACATGCGCCTCAACGCCAACGACGACATGGAAAGTTGTGGAAAGTGTCACAATGGACAAATTGCCCACAGCATTGAAGTCAAAGTGATTGGCACGGATTTGCGAAACGACCATCCCATTTCCATGCGCTACGCCGGCTTGGGTTGGGACGATCCGGATTTTCGTCCGCCCGACCATCCCAATGGTTTTGACAATGGCGTAAAGCTGTATGACGGTAATGTGGAATGTATGACCTGTCACAATGTACACAATACCACCAACGATTTGTTACTGCGCGCAAACGCCGAGGTATTGTGTTTTACCTGCCATACGAAATAATATCAGCAATTGCGTATTGGCGACCCCATACACGCAATTACATGCCATGCCACTTCAAATAATTCCTGGTATTTAAAATTCGATATTTAAAGTCAAACCGATGCATAAAAAATTTGCTTACTTTCTCAGCGCGTTAGTACTGGCAATGCTTTTTCTCAATGGCTGTTCCTCCAGCGGGCATAAAGATGTTGAGTTCATTCCTCCTGTCTATCCGCCTCCGCCGGAAAAACCCCGGTTTATTTATGAGCGCACGTTAAGAACCAGTTTCGATGTCAAAGAAGCCACGGCAATGGAACGTTTTAAAACCTTTGCCACCGGCTCGGTCGGCTCCGGCTTCGGACTACAGAAGCCCTATGCGGTCGCGGTATACCAGGGAAGAGTGTACGTCTCTGATACCGTGCAGCGTGTGGTACTGTTATTTGATCTGCCGGGCAAAGAATTCAAAGTTATCGGTCAGGAAGACGCGGGCCAACTCACCAAACCCATTGGCATTGCTGTCGACAGGAATAATGGCACCTTATATGTGGTGGACAATACCGCCAGGCGAGTCGTAGTCTTTGACAAGGATGGAAAATTCCTGCGGGCAATTGGGGGTACCGAGTATTTCCATCGGCCATCGGGAATAGCGGTTAGCCCCGATGGCACCCGGATTTACGTCGTGGATACGGGTGGCGTCGACACCCAGGACCATCATATGTATATCTTTGACGCGATAACGGGAAAACATCTAAAAACCGTGGGAGACCGGGGAACCGAACAGGGTCAGTTCAACCTTCCGCTCCAGGCAGCCGCCTCCCCGGATGGCACCGTCTATGTAGTGGATGGCGGTAACTTCCGGGTTCAGGGATTCAACGCCGACGGCAGTTTCAAAACTGCTTTTGGCGCCATCGGCCGCCGTAGCGGTCAATTTTCCCGGCCCAAAGGTATCGCGGCCGACATGAACGGGAATATTTATGTCGTCGACGCCGCGTTTGGAAATTTCCAGATCTTTAATCCGCAAGGGCAATTGTTATTATTTGTCGGGGACCGTGGATTCACCGGCAAACCGGGCGAATACATGCTGCCTGCGGGTATTGACGTCGATGAGGACGGCCGTGTGTACATGGTGGACCAGTACTTCAAGAAAGTAGATGTTTTCCGGCCGGCCGATCTGCCTGAAAACCAAGGCTGGCTGAGTTCGGTCCGCGAAACGAAAAAATAATCATTTAACAAAAATCACCACGCATTAATTTTTTGCTAGCTTCGCGCACCAACAAAATCAACAAACGGTTGAGTGGCCGTTGATTTTAACCACCTCCGTTTGTTGATTTAACGCAGCCCATCGCAACCATCGCTGATTTATCACCGGGAAAGCAACCCCGTTGATCTGGACTGGTTTCAGCAATCACTATCCACCACAGCTTCGCCCGTATCCGGATCAGTCAATGGATTTCCCGCCTCATCGGTCCACACCACATTGACGAACATCATGGAGCCCATGCGATCATAGTGCTTATCTATCGCGGATTGAATATCGGATTCCTTTAATCCAGCGTAAATAAACACGTTGCCTTCTTTTTCCAATTGCAGTTGTTCGTTGGATGGATCCATTAATTGCGCATACTGGAATTCGTACATAAGATCCATAGCATTGCCGTGCGCCGCCATTGCGGAACTGCACAACACCCAACCTATCATAGTCCAGACTATTCGATACTTAACACTGATCATACTGATACCTCCGACGTAACGTCATTTGATTGATTTCTTGAAAAACCAGTCACCGGAGACGCAAAATATCCTGGTGTTCGCATCAGGAGACACCGTTTAAGCCGCACAGGTTTAGTTTGAATGGCGAAGTAATTGGACAATTACGGCGACAACAAAAAGCGCCGAACCAGTGCGTAAATTAACTGTTTGAGCTGAGTAAGGGTTTCAACCTCAGGCAGGTAGTTCATGGCTGCATCGCCAACTTCTATGCCGATCAGCTCAATGGTTTCCGGCAAACTGTCTAATTGGCTGCCGAGCGCCAGCGCCTGCGCCACCCCGAAATCATGCGTGGAACATCCCGGTTGATCGTTCAATAGATCAGTCTTGCTGATTTGAGCCACTTTACCCCGGTCACCGCCTGCCACGGCATCGATCAAAATAACACAGTCAAAACCGGCCATATCGTCCAACAGCATCACGCCCGGCCGGTCACAACTCATGAAGTTGATTTGACCGCGGCTCAAAGTTTGCAGCGTATGATCCTGCTTGAGAAATTCCACCGCGCGCCACCCGGTTTGATCGGCCCCGTAGGGTGAACCGATACCAATGATGGCAATCGGTTTCACGAGCGATTGACTTTGAGTTTGAGAAAGTGTGTAGCGCAGGAAATGCACGGATCATAATTGCGTATCACTGTTTCACAGCGCAAACGCAGCGCGTCATCATCGTGATCAAGCCCAAAGGAAGTTAATGACGCCCGCAGGTCCTGTTCGATTCGGGCTTGATTTTGACTGGTCGGCGGGATAATAGTGGCTTGCACCACATCACCTTGCGCGTTTAGCTCATAGCGATGCCACAAAATACCCCGTGGCGCCTCAGTACACCCGTAGCCTACTCCGGCGTGCGGAGAATATTCCGCGCAGGACGCGGACGGTAATTCATACTGTTCCATGATGCGAATCGCTTCGAGCAACGCATAATAGATTTCCACCGCGCGCGCGACGACGCTTTGAAACATATTTTGACTCGGCAATTGAATACCGGAATCAGCGGCCAATTGCCGAACCGCATCGGGTAACTGATCGAAATTCAAATTCAGCCTGGCCAGAGGCCCGACGAGATACGGCTGCCCGTTTAAGTGGGAGTACAAGGCCGTGGAATGCGCCACCTGCGTTTCGGCAAAGTGATTCGCGTATTCGTCGATGGCGATATCCAGTCCCGTACTGGAGACAATGCGCCCTTCATTCAGCGGATATTCATCGGGATGACGCAGCGCCACACAGGTAAACGGCTGCGAGTCATCGGGCAACGGAATGGCGGCCGTCCAACGCACCAACTCCTGCGCCATTGGCAGGGCCTGTTTGAATTCTTTCAAGAGGGACTTGACCGCGCCGATAGCGGGCGCGCTGTAAAACCCGCCCACGCACACACTTACCGGATGCACCGACCGCCCGCCCAGCAAACGTAACAGGCGGTTTCCCAGCGATTGCAGTTTTAACCCGCGGCGCACTTCATCGGGATATTGCTTGGCCATGTCCACCACATTGGCAAACCCGAAAAAATCCGGCGCCGCCAGCAAATGGATATGCAAGGCGTGGCTTTCGATCCATTCGCCGCAGTACAGCAGGCGGCGCATGCTTCGTACCCAGGGATTGACACGAATGCCAAAAATACCGTCCATCGCGTGCACCGCGCTCATTTGATAGGCCACCGGGCAGATGCCGCAAATGCGCGCCACGATATCCAGCACATCGGTATAAGGGCGGCCCTCCAGGAGTTTTTCGAACAGGCGCGGCGGTTCAAAGATACGCAAGTGCAGCTTTTCAATTTGCCCATCCTTGATGGACAGCTCCAAGGCGCCCTCGCCCTCGACCCGGGACAGCACCGGCACCTCGATAAGAATGTTTTTATGGTCTGTCATATTCGGTTAAGACTATTTGGATTTCCAACGTGTGCCGGCATCGCGAAACTCCGGCGCTTCGCTATTGATATACAAAAACCGCTTGGCGATCGCCTCGGGCAACAAACCCAAGCCCTGCAGCCTGATACCCATGGACCCGGTATTAGTCCCCTCCGCGGGACCAAAGCAGGCATAACAGCCGCGCCCCACCCTCGGGCATAGCGCACCGCAGCCGGTGCGGGTTACCGGTCCCATACACGGCACGTTTTTACTCACCATCACACACACATGCTGTTGCCGTTTGCATTCCAGGCAAACCTTGTCGTGTTCCAGTTTGGGGGTAACGCCGAACAACAAGTCGCGCACCGCGCGTAACACTTGCCGGGCATCGACCGGACAGCCCCACAATTCGAGATCCACTTTAACGTGATCACGAATGGGTGTCGACGCCGGCAGCGTTTGAATATATTCGGGCGTCGCATACACCGCGGCGACCCAGTCATCGGTGTTGGCAAGGTTTCGCAATGCCTGCAGTCCTCCGGCGGTTGCACAAGCGCCGATAGTAATCAAATACCGGCTGTGCTTGCGAATACGCTGAATACGGCCGCAGTCCGCCGGCGTGGTAATACTGCCTTCGACAAAGGCAATATCAACCTTGGCTTCCGCGTCGACCGGCCCGGCTTCGGCGAAATGCGCAATATCCACCAGATTGGCCAGGGTCAATAGGTCTTCACCGGCGTTCAGAAACGCCAATTGACAACCGTCGCAGGAAGCGAACTTGTGCACGGCAATTTTCGGTTTCATGGTCAAAACCCTTTTACACCGAACAAATCTTTAATGTCCTGGTAACAAAACACCGGACCATCGCGGCAAATAAATTTACCGCCGTATTGGCAGTGACCGCAATGCCCGATGCCACAATGCATGTTGCGCTCCATGCTCAGCCATAATGCGCCTTCATCGACTCCCTTCCCTAACATATGCTTGACCACCACCCGCATCATGCCCTCCGGGCCACACATCATGACGATGACGCGGTCTTTATCAAATTTCAAATCGTCAAATAATCCGTTAACCGGACCCACATGCCAGGGCCATAACGGCCCGCCGGCGTCCGCCGCCACCAATACCTGAGTAGCCGGCGCCTGCCGCCACTGGTCATAACGTTCTTTCCAGATAAAATCACTGGAGTGTTTGACGCCCTGCACGATATTCACCAAGCCAAAACGCTCCCGGCGGCGCATCATATAGTTGATCACCGATACCACCGGCGCGCAGCCCAGGCCGCCGGTAACAACCACGACATCTTTTTGTTCGGCTTTTAGCAACGGCCAGCCCCGGCCGAAGGGACCGCGCACACCGAGCCGGTCACCCGCTTTCAACCTGGCGATGCCCTTGGTCACCCGGCCCACGGTACGGATGGTATGATCCAGCAGATGTTCATCCTGCGGATCGGACACAATGGAAATCGGCACTTCGCCCACCCCGTACAAATACAACATGTTGAACTGGCCGGGTTGAAATTGGTAATGGCTTTGGACTCGCGGATCGGTAAACCCCAAGCGCAGGGTGAACAGGGTCGGTGATTCCTGGATCCGCTCGATAATCGTTGCCTCACAGGGCAAATAGGGATTAAGCATCGGCTTTGTCTCCGCAAATAGCGGCGACTTCTTCGGTAATGTCGATACCGGCAGGGCACCAGGTAATACAACGTCCGCAGCCCACGCAACCGGAGCGGCCGTACTGTTCATGCCAGCTACCCAGTTTATGCGTTAACCATTGCCGGTAACGTTGCACCGTTGCCGCGCGGATCGTGATGCCGTGTATATAGCTATGGCCCTGGGTAAAACAGGAATCCCATTGCCGGAAGTAATCACTGTGGGATCCGTCCAATGCGGGCGCTTCATCTTCGGAATGGCAAAAACAGGTGGGGCAAACCGCGGTGCAGTTGCCGCACGCCAGGCAACGTGCGGCAACGTCTTCCCAACGCGGATGCTCCAGATTATCAAACAAGACTTGCTGCAGGTTTTGTGACGGTAAACGCCGCGTCTGCTGTTGCGCCGCGCGCTGGATTTCCTCCTGCGCCTGTTGCAGCTGCGATTCAGCCGCCGGGACGGTGGCAAGTTTTTTTAGCAGCTCCAGGCCTTTGTCGCTCAGCCCGTGCGCCAGAAAACCATCGTCCAACTCCGACAACACCACGTCGTATCCGTAGCTGGCCTGTGGTCCGTCGCCCGTCGACACGCAAAAACAAGTCTCCGCGGGATGGGTGCAATTGACCGCAACCAGGAATAATTTTTGCCGGCGCGCCAAATAATACGGATCTTTTTTTTCCGCATGCAGAAAATGCTTGTCCTGTATATAGAGCGCCGCCAGGTCACAGGCCCGCACGCCAATGATGGCGACTGGTTCAGGATCAGGTGTCAGGTCCACAAACCGGAGCTGGCCGTCGCCGTTCTGCTCAGTGCGCCACAGGTTTTCCCGGGGCGCGAACACATAAGGCTTGATGGCTTGCGGGCCATTCGCCCAGGAAAAATACCGCTGGTTGCCGGTTTTGGATAAGACATACCGGCCAGGGGACTGCTGCTCCGACACACCCTGTGGAAGCTGGGCACAAGCGGCAAAGTTATCATAGACAATCGCGCCGTCCCTGACCTGAGGACCCACACAGCGGTAACCCATGGCGCGTAACTCGTCGATCAGCACCTGCAGTTGGTCGCGCGTCATGTAGTTGTAAGCGTGGTTCATGTGGCGTTTCGCCAATGCGGGATCACACTTAAATATTTTTCATGTGCGTTGAGTTTGGTCATTGCATTAGCTCAGACATCGTGTAAAGAGCCCATATTAAAACACAGGCTGGCAGGAATTTTTTATGCGTTACATCAATTTGCTCAACAAATTTATAATCGTTGATAAAGATCAATGCAAGCTATATTAGTGTGTGCTTATATATAATTTGTAAACCAAGCAAATTTTGTATATAGCGCGTATCGTTTGTGAATGTAATTTTTATCTGGAAAGGAGGTGAGAACAATGAGCAAAGTAGCCAAATTGAAACCCGAAACACAAGGCAAGGAAGTGCGCAAGGCTGAACCTACACGTGCATTAACCCCCTTCGATGAAATGGATCGTTATTTTGAAAGTCTGTTTCCACGGGGATGGTTAAGGCCATTGCGGTGGGAATGGCCGGCATTACTTGAAGGCGCAGCGCCTTTTGGCGGTAAATTGCCGAAGGTCGATGTCATCGATCGTGAAAAAGAAGTCTTGGTTCGCGCTGAAGTACCCGGTGTGGAAAAAGACCAGCTGGAAATTTCAGTCGGCGAAGCCAGTGTGACGATCAAGGGCACGGCCCACCACGAAGCGAAGGAAGAAAAAGGCGAATACTACCGTTGCGAGACCACGCACGGTGAATTCACCCGCACTGTCGCACTACCCGCTGAAGTGGATAGTGAAAACACCAAAGCTACCTATAAGGACGGGGTTTTGGAAATCACGCTGCCAAAAGTGAAAAAAGCGCACCGTCACACGGTCAAGGTTGATTAATCCTTGATTAAAACGCACGAGGACAAGGAAAATGCAAAAAGGAAAGACTAAAACACGGACGCGGGCTCACCAGGCGACTTTGCGTGAGCTCGCGGAAGCGGATATAACACCGGAAGAACGTGAAGAAATGATCGCGGAAGCGGCTTATTACCGCGCAAAAGCGCGCGGCTTTGAAGGCGATGAACATTTGCGTGATTGGTTTGAAGCAGAAAAGATTGTCGATGAGATGTTGCATAAAGCCGTCACCAAACAAGCGGATATAACGCACTAGCTGCGTTGTATTTACAGCAGCCAGTTAAAACA
>DATCIR010000092.1:0-26280 GCA_036507695.1 Gammaproteobacteria bacterium | reverse complement strand
CGGCAACCTGGCGCTAAAAGAAATCGACGAAGTCGAAAACAACCTGCGCTTCCAAGGCCAATACTACGACACCGAAACCGGCCTGCACTACAACCGCTTCCGCTACTATCATCCGGAGTCCGGGCAATTCATCAACCAGGATCCGATAGGATTATTGGGTGGACTCAACAACTACCAGTATGCGCCGAATCCGGTTGGTTGGATTGATCCGTTGGGGTTGAAATGTAAAGAATCTATTGATCGACGATTTATTAATCAAGATTCTGCTGCGCGAGCAGCTCTCATTGATGCTAATCCAAAATCTATCGCTGACAACTTAGAATACGGAGGCCTTATTTTCAAAGACCCAAAAACCGGATTATATGGCTTCTCTGGCCCAATCAAAGGTTCTGATCAAGGAGTCAATCCACATGCAGCGCCCATTCCAGCCGGATGCGTACTAGTAGGTGATTATCATACGCATGGCGACTATTCCACAATGGATGCAACAACAGGTAAGGCGATTGGAACGAGTAATCCTAAAAACGATGACTTTAATAGTGATAACTTTTCTTTTCCAGACTACCAAGGCATAAAGGCAGACAGTCAAGGGATTCCAAATTACAAAGGATACCTTGGTACACCAAGTGGGCAATTTAAGTCTTACGACCCCAACACTGGCATAACCAATACTCTATAATAATATGTATCGGTTAGTTACAACGGCAATATTTTTTTTACTATGCTTAACAAGTATGCTACCTATGGCTGATAACACCAAGTTACTCACAACTATTTCAGATAAGCAATTACAAGCTATCCTAATAGCTAAGTCTGTTTTTTCGGATAAAAAACTAAACCTAACTGGTTATAATATACTTTTATCGGAATCAAAGACTGATTACATTGTGATATTTGAACATTCATCAAAATCTCCAGGTCTTAGAGGGTCTCCCTCTGGTAACCCTGGTCTTGCTGTAAATCTTGATAAAGAAACTCTCGAAATCATAAACTCACATTTTATTCGATGAAGAATGTGTCGGTGTTGGATATAACCGCCATGAGTAATGATCAGCTTCGACAAGCCATACAGAGTCCAGGCAATCTTGGGGTCACAATCTTGGGGTCATACACAATCTTGGGGTCAGAATCTTGGGGTCAGGCCTTACATTTGACATCCTCACCCCACCGCTTTAATCTGGGTTGAACTCAATTGCACAGGACAACGCCATGGCCAGGCCATTACGCAACAGTTGATTGATGACGGATACCTGGAGGTAATAAAATGAGTAATTTGGAATATGAAATTATTTCTTCAGCCTTCAATAGTACCGCTGACGTTCCAAGAGATAAGGACATATTTTATAGATGTAACATCTGCGGAACTGTTATACCGTCTGTTCCTAGCGATAACATCGGTTGCAAGTGCGGAAATGTCTTTATTGATAAAGATTATTGGCGACTTGTTGTAGTTGATCTAACGAAATCCGAGGCTGTGAGAAAAAAGCGCATTAGCAAGTAGCCTGGGTTTCGCGTTTTTGCGTCGATGCCGTCAAGAACAACATTCGTTTCCAATGCCAAAGAAAGAGAAAGGGGTCAAGTACAATATTTACTCTTTAAGGGAGACAGGCGTAGAGTAAGGCGAGTAGTGATGCTTACATATAAAGAATCAATAGTATACTTGACCTCTTATTTACTTATTTATACTTGACCTCTTATTCTTCCTTATTTTCTATATGTGACAGCCTGTCCGCCAGGCATAAATTCAACACTCAACAATCGATCAACGCTTATGCATTGCCGTAAAACATTCCTGACCTGCGCAACTGTTTTTGCATTAGTTTCGTGCTCATCATCGACGGGATACCGCGATGTCATTGAACATCCGGGGAAACTGGAACTGATATATTACGGTTATCAGTTGAGTAATCCCAGCCAGAATAAAGTGGTCGCCAATGGAAAGGAATTTTTTATCACCAAGACTACGGTGGTGCCATCCATTCAAAGCGTATTTCTCCTGGAAAATATTGTTATTAATGAGGGAGACGAGGTGCTGGATATTGGCACGGGCGCGGGTATCCAGGCGATTTTCGCCGCGCAGCAAGCCCGTAAGGTCGTGGCAACCGATCTTAATCAGGACGCCGTGGATGACACCATCTATAACGCCAGATTTCACAATCTCTCCCATGTCATCGACGTCCGGCAGGGCGACCTGTTTGGCCCCATTAAAAACAGCGAAAAGTTTGATGTCATTATTTTTAACATCGATTATCCCTATGATGAAAAAAGCGAGGCACTCTGGCAAGTCCATGAACGTTTTTTCCGGGAAGTGAAAAATTACATGAAGCCTGGCGCGACGATCTTTTACCAGGCGGGTTGGTTGCGGAATATTCCGAAAATAGCCGGCATGATTGAAAGCAACAACCTGGTCATCAACCGAATGGTGATGGTGAATGCTTTGAAGAAGCACCGTCAGCCGATTGTGTTTACCATCCAGAGGCCCTAGTGTCGCGAACCAGAGAGGGGAACAAAATAAAACGGAGGGATTTTTTCGCAGGGCAAGGCGCGAGGAGGCGTCATAACGGGGACTATGGCAACGACGAGCAACGCGGCCATGCGGAAAAAGCTGCCGTTTTATGTTTCGATATTTCTGGTTCGCGACACTAGTACTACCCTGCGCTTAAATATTGCCGATAGAATTAAAGCGTAGCAGTGTTCCGCAGCTGGTCCAAACCGCTTTTTTGCAACGCTGGGTTAAAAGCTAAACCCAAACATATAAAACAATACCGCCCCCATTATCAGGCGGTAAATCACAAACGGCAGCATGCCGATCCGCTCCAGCAATTTGAGGAAAAAGTGTATGCAGGAATACGCCGTCACTCCGGCGAGCACGGTGCCGATAATCATCAACGACCATTCCACCGGCACGCTTTCCTGGATCAGGTCAAGCGTTACCAATGCGCCGGACAATAGTATGACCGGTATCGATAGCAGGAAGGAAAACCGCGCCGCCGCTTCCCGGGACAAACCCAGCAACAGGCCGGCGGTGATGGTGGCGCCCGAACGCGAGGTGCCGGGTATCAAGGCCAGCGCCTGCGCGCAGCCGATGACAATCACATCCAGAACCGTGATCGTGTATTCATCGCGATTGCGCTTGCCGGCCACATCCGCCCACCATAACAATAATCCGAAAATGACCGTCGCCATTGCGATCACGGGCGGCGAACGTAAATTCAATTCAATGAAGTCCTTGAACAGCAATCCGGCCAGTCCCACCGGAATGGTGCCGAATAACACCGCCCAGGCCAAGCGGCTGTTCATGGTTTGCTGACGAGTCTTTAGGGAATTGCCCCAATCCACCGCCATCTCGGTCACTTCGCGGCGAAAATAAATTAACACCGCGCTTAAGGTCCCGACATGCACCGCCACATCAAACGCCAGCCCCTGATCCGACCAGCCTTCCACCATTTGCGGCAGCAGAATTAAATGCGCCGAGCTGGAGATGGGCAGAAATTCCGTAAAGCCCTGTAACAAGGCTAATGCGATAGCTTGTAATAAATCCATAAAGTTAGCTTAACCTATTGGTGAGGTTTTTCTACCAGCAAGGACGCATGCTGCCCTTGGTTCTGTAACGCGCTATTGATTACCTGAAACCCGGTATTCTTTATCATAAACACCAGATCATCAAGACTGAAACGATTGTGCTCGATGAAATGCACGAACATATCTTCCAGTGACTCCAGCGATAGGCTTTCATCGAAGGGATTGTTATCCATAAACCGCAGATAATTTTGCAGCGGCGCCCTGACCCAGTCATAAATATAAAACCGTGCCCCCGGTTTTAACACGCGCCGCATCTCCCGGAACATGCGTATCGGTTGATGCATTTCATGCACCACCACCGACGCGATGGCGGCGTCCACACTGTTATCGGTAAACGGCAGCTGCGGATCCTGCAGGTCCGCCTCGATGACTTCCGCATTGGCCGGCAATTGACCCACCGCCTGCAGCATATAAGGCGCGCACTCCACGCCATACGCCTTAATGGCCGGATATTTCACAACGAGATGCTTGATAAAGGTCGCCGGTCCGGTACCCAGGTCAACCACCACCGGCTGTGGCGGCAGCAACGGCATGATATCCCGCTCCCACATCCGCCAGAACTGTTCATTGAACCGGCTGGCATAGGACGCTTCCATCAATTGGGCAAACTCCCCGCCATCACCATGATGTTTGGCCAACATGGACTGGGTTTGTTTGATCTTTTCTGACATACAATTACCTGCTACTTATCTAATATACTATTTGGTGACAACCTGGCCCGTAAATCCTGCAATTGAAAGCCTTGTAAGGGCTGGTGGTAGCCTTTGGTCAGGGCCATCACCTTGAATAACTCACCCATTTCACCCGGCAGGGTCAAGGTTTTAACTTGCCGGCACCGGTTTAAAAATTCCGGATCATTAACATCACCTGCCTGCAGCATGGTGTCCAGCCCGT
Source organism: Gammaproteobacteria bacterium (assembly GCA_036507695.1). Taxonomy (GTDB): domain Bacteria; phylum Pseudomonadota; class Gammaproteobacteria; order SZUA-152; family SZUA-152; genus JAKEGK01. The sequence continues at coordinate 21,804 of DATCIR010000092.1, read as the reverse complement.
TCGCCAGTAAAAACATGGCCTGGGTATTATAACCTGCAACCTGCAATCCCGCGGCATCCGCCGCCTCGGCCAGGGCGGTGAAATCCACGTGCGCCGTGATATCCTGCAATCCCGGATATACAAACGGATCATCATGGGCGCGGTGCCGGTAATGACACATCAAGGTGCCCTGGTCACGTTGTGGATGATAATACTCATGGCGCGGAAAACCATAGTCAATGATCAACACCACCGCTTGACGGGTAAATTCCGCGACCGACGCGATCCAGGCGTCCATGGCCAGGTTGATTTCGGATCGGTAATTATCCGGCAATGAGCGGCTTAGGGCGGTGACACGGGCCGCCAGCAGTTCATTGCTGAACCCCTTTTTTTCCCAAACAAATTGTTCGCCATTCCAGGCAACATAATATTCACCCAGCCTGCCGTCTTCCTTGAAAAACACATGCACCGGCAAGGCGTCCAGCACTTCGTTGGCGAGAACCACGCCGCGAAATCCGGCGGGTGGCAAGGATTCCAGCCATTGCAGGCGATCCATAAGATGAGGGACGGCGCGCTGCAAGGTTTGTTGCTGGCGCTGTTGGAGTTCGCCACTGACTTCGAGAATGCAGTAACGCGCCGGCAATATCCCGAGGCGCTCCAGTTCCAGCAAAATATCCGCCGCCATGACACCCGAACCCGCGCCGAATTCCAGCACCCCGGCGTCCCCTTGTTCAGCCAAAGTAGCCAGTATCGGGGCACATTGACGCGCCAGGCAGCGGGAGAATAACGGGGAAATTTCCGGCGCAGTGACAAAATCGCCCCGCGCGCCCAGCTTCTGATTACCCGACACATAATAACCCAGGCCGGGGGCTGTCAGCGCCAGCGACATGTAGCGTTCAAAACTGATCCGGCCGCCGCATCGCTCAATCTCGTCGATCAACACGCGGATCAAGCGCTGGCTGTGTTGCCGCGCGGCCTCGTCCGGCACGGGAAACTGAAGCAACTGTTTTTCCAGTGATTTCATGGTCTTTTAGCAATTACTCATACCGGTTACAGCGGCCCCGGCAGCCCTTTGCGCACCGGCACTGAATTGCCGGATTTCGCTAAGCGTTATTTTACGCTACAGTGATGGTACAAAAACCAAAAGGGGTAAAGGCGTGGAGAATAACACAGAGTCGCCTGCTGACACATCGAATTCCGGCCTGACCGGGAAAGTCATCTTGATCACGGGCGCGGCGCATCGCCTGGGCGCGCAAACCGCCCGCTCCTTGCACGCGCTGGGCGCCAACCTGGTGCTGCATTATCACAGCTCGCGCACCCGCGCCCTGGAACTGCAAAATGAATTGAACGCGGTACGGGAAAACTCCGTGGTGCTGGTACAGGCCAATTTACTCGACTATTCCAAACTGCCGGCCATCATCAAGGACGCTGTCGCGGCCTGGGGCAAGCTGGATGTATTGGTGAACAATGCCTCCAGCTTCTACCCTACCCCCATCGGCACCGTGGACGATGACCAATGGGATGACCTGATCGGCACCAACCTGAAAGCGCCCTTCTTTCTATCACAAGCGGCGGCTCCCCATTTACAGTTACAACACGGGTGCATTATCAATATCGTGGACATTCACGCCGACCGCCCGTTAAAACGTTACCCGGTCTACAGCATGGCGAAAGCCGGGCTGGCCATGCTGACCAAATCACTGGCCTGCGAATTAGGGCCGGAAGTACGGGTTAACGGCATTGCGCCCGGCGCGATACTGTGGCCGGAAATAGAGCTGGATGAAGTCACCAAGCAACGGATTATTTCCCGGACTTTTTTGAAACGGCGCGGCGACCCCAGTAATATCGCCGAAGCCGTCGTATTCCTGATCCGTGACGCCGTTTACACCACGGGCCATATCATCAATGTTGATGGCGGCCGTTCGCTCAACAGTTGAGGAGGCAGAAAAATGAAATCCTTTTCCTCATCCTCTGAAGAAAACAAATTCCCCATTCTTGAGGTGCTGCGCCAGGAATTCGCCGATGCCCATACCGTTCTGGAAATCGGCAGCGGCACCGGGCAACACGCGGTGTTTTTTGCCAAAGAGCTACCGCATCTCCACTGGCAGCCCAGCGATGTCTTGGAACAGCACGCCAGTATCATCGCCTGGACCGCCGAAGCGGGCCTGGATAACGTGCTGCCGCCCCTGGAACTGGACGTGGCAAAACACCATTGGCCGGCCCGCCAATATGATGCCGTGTTCAGCGCCAATACCGCGCATATCATGTCCTGGCCGGAAGTCGTCGAAATGTTCCGCGGTGTCGGGGCGGTTATCAGGAAGGGTGGAAAATTCTGCCTTTATGGCCCATTTAACTACGGCGGCAAGTACACCAGCGACAGCAATGCGCATTTTGATGAATGGTTGAAGGCCAGGGATCCAAAAAGCGGCATCCGCAATTTTGAAGCGCTCGACGAAATCGCCGGCCAGCATCATCTGCAGTTAATTCATGATTACGAAATGCCGGTCAATAACCGGCTCTTGGCCTGGCGGAAAGCGTAATACGCGCCGCTAGAGCTCCGGCTTTGCCAGCGATGCGATTACTTTTTTAATCGCTTCGAGATCCAGCGGCGGGTCGGTGTGTTGTTGGCTGATCAGCTCCAGAATCGGCATTAGCTGCTCGCCAAGTTCGGACAGATGGGGTTGTAAGCGGAACATATTGCCGTGCGTGATCATGGTAAGGGCTTCATCGAGCTTGGGGCAGACCATATCGCTATCCACCAGGCGGTCGGCCCTGCTCGTCTTATCCGAGGCGCATATACGGTTGCGGCCTTTTTGCTTGGCCAGGTACAGGCGCGAATCGGCGATGCCAAGCAGTTTGTCCACGTCGTCATCGCCTTTATTCATCGAGGCGATGCCCAGGCTGATCGTCACCGGTATCCGGTTGCCTTCAAAAACAAACTCGGCGTTTTCCACCGCCTTGCGCAAACGCTCGGAAAGCACGATAGCCGCCAAGCGGTTGGTATACGGCGATGCCACCACGAATTCCTCGCCGCCGATACGCGCCAGGGTATCGCCTTCACGAATCGCCGTCGCTAACACCGTGGCCAGCTGCTGCAACACCATATCGCCCGCCTGGTGGCCGTAAGTATCGTTGATGCGTTTAAAGTGATCGATATCCAGAATGATGATGCTGAAGTCTTCATTTTGACGCAGCATCTGCGCCAGGCTGGCCGACGCCGAGCTAAAAAAGCTGCGCCGGTTAGCGAGTCTGGTCAGCGGATCGGTGTTCGCCTGCTCTTTCAGATAGCGCCGGCTTTGTTCCAGCTCCTGAATGGTCTGCGACAGCTTGACGTGCGCGCGCACCCGCGCAAGAAATTCCACATGATCGCTGGTCTTGCCGATAAAATCATTGGCGCCGGCGATGAAAGCCTTCTCCCTGGCTTCGGTATCGTTGGCGCCGGTCACCACGATCACCGGCATATTGACCAAACGTGAAGACTCATGGGCGCGCATCTGCTGTATCAACCCGTAGCCATCCAGCTTGGGCATGGCCAGATCGGTAACCACCAGATCGATTTCCTGGTCATGCTCCAGCAACTGCAACGCTTCTTCTCCGTTGGTGGCCACATGGGTATCAAATTCATCACCCACCGCGCGGGACAAAGTCGCGCGGATGGTCGCGGAGTCATCCACGATTAATAACTTGGGTTTTCTAGGATGGCCGTCAGCCGAAGCTTGCTCCCTCACATAAAAACTGACGGTGTCGTTGCCGTTGTACATAAACTATTTTATACCAGACGCGGAACAGTAATAAACGTAGGAATAGTATTTATATTGAAAAGTATAGAAGCATATACCCCTGAAAAAATCCAGGAATGAACATCATTCACAGGAAAAATGCAATTGTGATAAAAAAATATAGCGGATAGATTCCGGATTTATTTACCGGTAAACGCCACCGAACCTAGCCCAATACGAAGTTAACGAATTGTATTTAAACTATTTATTGCGTCACCCGATAAAAGTCACCGGCCAGATAGAGTCGGCTTGCTCTGGATTATCGACACAAAACCCGGACCACAAATCCTGGTATGACTTGCCCAGCAACGGGTGTATTGCCTGCGGCGCCAGTTCGGCGAGCGGCCCCAATACAAAGGCGTAACGGGTGATTTCACCGCGCGGTACGTCCAATCCCTGGCTGTGCAAATCGGACTCGCCGAACAATAATAAATCCAGGTCCAGTGTGCGCGGGGCGAATTTCTTTTCGCCGCGATGCCGGCCATGGGTTAACTCAATATCGCGCAGTATCCGCACCACCTCGTGCGGTTCTTCGGCGTTGAATCCCACCACCAGGTTGTAAAAGTTGTCCCCCTCAAAGCCGACGGCAATGCTTTCGTACACCGGCGATTTCACCAGTCCCGCAAAGGCCTGGTCCAGCGCCGCAATACAGGAACGCACCATGGCTTCACGATTAATATTGCTTCCCACACTGACATAAACCTGCGGCATTATCGGAGCCCTGTTTATTTTATTTAGAATTTGTTACCACGCTCGATAATGACGCCAACATCGCCCGCGTAACGCACCGCGCCCGGCTTATTCAGCCTGACGCGTACCCAGGGGATGTTGAACTCATTAAGGATAATCCCGGCAACCTTTTCGGCCAGGGTCTCCACCAATTGAAATTCAGTGTTGCCCACAAAATCAATCAGGCGTTTTGCCACGGATTTGTAATTTAAGGTGTCATCAATACTGTCGCTCGCGGCGGCTTTACGAATATCCACGGCCATTTCCAGGCTTAAGCGGACTTTTTGTTTGACGCGGCGTTCCCACGCAAAAATTCCGATAACGGTCTCGATTTCCAGGTCGTTCAGATAAATAATGTCCATTCACTTGTCCGTACTTTGGTATTGTAAACAATGACTTCTTGATATCGGGCCGTTGATAATGGCAGGATACAGGCTAAAAACCGGGTACACTATAACCAATTCAGCGCAACTTAAACAATAAACAGCGGATTTGGACCCGCCTACCGCCATGACGACGATGTTTGAACTCAATGCCACGTTTTTTATCCTGGTAGCCAGCGCCTACTTGCTGGGCTCGTTATCCACCGCGATCATCGTTTGCAAACTGATGGGCTTGCCGGACCCGCGCACCACCGGTTCGCAAAATCCCGGCGCGACGAATGTGTTGCGCATCGGCGGCAAAACAGCGGCCGCCATTACGCTCGCCGGCGACGCGCTTAAGGGTTTCCTGCCGGTACTGATCGGTTACGCGTTCCAGCAGTCACCCGCCAACCTGGGTATCATTGGTTTTGCGGCATTTCTGGGACATCTCTATCCGGTATTTTTTTCCTTTCGGGGCGGCAAGGGCGTCGCCACCGCGTTTGGGGTCATTTTAGCGATATCCTGGCCGGTGGGCCTGGCGGTGCTGGCAACCTGGCTCATCATGGCCAAACTCTTCAAGATCTCCTCCTTATCCGCGCTGACCGCAGCCGGCCTGGCGCCCGTTTATTTCTGGTTCTTCGAAGCCAATCTGCCCCTGTTAATCATCGCTATTGCCATGAGCGCCATGCTGATTTACCGCCACCGCAGCAATATCCGCAACCTGATCAAAGGCACCGAAAATACCATCCGCTAGCCCGCGCCGGCCAGGGTTGTTTATGTTTTCCTACGTGATATCAACGCAGTGCGGCAAATTGCGCGCCGTTTGAAAATTCGTCTATTAATAAATTTAATCCGTTTAAGCGCCTGCGTTAAGGAACGATGCCGCCCTGCCGATACTCTGAATAACGAGCAACACCAGGGACTTAACTAAGTATGCGGACATTAGTACTTCACCCGACCTCAACGGCTCAATGGCATTCGCTGGTTTGTGAAGCGGAAAATGCCGCGCACATTTACCTCGATGAAGAATTGCAAAGTTATTTGGTTTTTCTGTTAATGCGTTTTCTCAGTAAACCGGATATCGCCACCAAGGTCCTCGCTATGGACTATATCGAAAGCCTTTTATCCTCCGGTCAACGCAAGCAGGATAAGCTGCGCGACGTGGGCGACGTCTGCCTGATTCATGCCGGATTTTTTCCCAAACGCGCCCGGCGCAAACGGGTCAGTGAAAATTATTTTGTTGAACTGGGAAGCGGCGCCTACCAGCATCTGTCCGTGGTAGTGGAGAACCAGATCGCCGGCCTTTATTACCGTTTATCACAATCCTTTGTGCCGATTCGCGACTTGTTATACACCATGCGGCAACTCGGTGATCAGCCGGCAACGGCCGCAGGCACTCATGGCAGCTACCTCAGTGACCGGATCCGCGGTCAAACCCGCCATTAATAACCCCTGTCGCCCCGGATAACCCATTAACACCGCGGGAATTGTGTTCTTCGCTTAACCGCCACACGCGTTAACAGAAAAAAATTGCTGAATGCGTTAAACTAGCGCGCAGCGGTCCGCTAACCCATTTTTTCCATTGGTATATTCTGACTATGACTTCTCAACGCAAAGCGATTGCCCTGATTTCAGGAGGCCTGGATTCCATGCTGGCCGCCAGGGTGGTGATGGAACAAGGCGTCCATGTGGAGGGCATCAATTTTTTCACCGGATTTTGCGTGGAAGGGCACACCCACGCCATTCGCAAACAAGCCAAACCCAAGCGCAATAACGCGTTGTGGGTGGCGGAACAACTGGGAATCAAATTGCACATCGTGGATGTGATCGAACCTTACAAAAGCGTGGTCATCAACCCCAAACACGGCTACGGCGCCAACCTGAATCCCTGCCTGGATTGCAAAAGTTTCATGGTCGGCAAGGCCTACGAATGGATTCAGCAGCACGGTTTTGATTTTATCATTACCGGTGAAGTGATGGGACAACGCCCCATGTCGCAACTCAAGCATGTGATGCCGGTGGTGCAAAAGGAATCCGGCGCCGGTGATTTACTGGTGCGGCCCTTGTGCGCGAAAAAATTGCCGCCCACCCGGCCGGAACGGGAAGGCTGGCTTGATCGTGACGGCTTATACGATTTTTCGGGCCGCAGCCGCAAACCGCAAATGGCCTTGGCGGAAAAATTCGGATTTAAGGAATATGCGCAACCCGCCGGCGGCTGTTGTTTCCTGACGGATGCTTATTATTCCAATAAACTCGCCGATTTGTGGCGGACCCGTGGCAGCCGCGATTACGAACTTGACGATATCATGCTGCTCAAAGTCGGCCGCCACCTGCGGCCGCGCCCGCATTTCAAGCTGATCATCAGCCGGGAGGAAGGTGAAACCAATTTTCTGGAAGGCTACCGCAAATCCTTCACGCACTTGCGCACCTTGAGTCATGGCGGACCGCTGGCCCTGGTGGACGGCGAAGTCAGTCATGATGATCTGCTGCTGGCGGCGCAGCTGGTGGCGCGTTACAGCCAGGGCCGTGACGCCGGCCAGGTTGAGGTGGCGATCCATCACAAAAATGGCGAGCTTGAGCAAATAGCCGTGACCCCGTTAAAACCCAGCGAAATACCCGAGGATTGGCACCTATGAGCGAACATCAATTGGATGCCCGCAACATATTGTGCCCGTTACCCGTGATTCGCACCCAAAACGCCGTGCAGGCGTTGCAAAAAGGCGACCGCTTGACCGTCGTCTGCACCGATCCCGGCGCCATGCACGATATACCCACCTGGTCCCGCATCAATGGCCACAAGGTGCTCGCGATGAAAAATGACAATAATAAATTAATAACCATCACCATCGAGGTTGACGGCCTTGAGCCCTAAACATCACTCGTCTCACCCTCTCGTGGATAAAGTGTTCGGCAGTTCGGCCCGCAGTGATCGTTACCGGGAGACAAAAAGGGTAACCCTGCTAAGCGCCGTGATCAACCTGTTCCTTTCCTTCATTACCATTGTGGTGGGCTACATCAGCCACTCCCAGTCACTGATCGCGGACGGCATTCATACGCTGTCGGATTTAATCAGCGACGGCATGGTGCTGATCGCGGCAAAACATTCACACCGGGTAGCGGATGAAAACCATCCCTATGGGCATGGCCGGATTGAAACGGTGGTGACCGTTGCCCTGGGTTTACTGCTCATCGTGGTGGCGGGTGGTATTGCGGTGGATGCGGTGCGGCGTATTCTCGAACCCGCGTTCCTAATGCAGCCGGGCATACTGGCTTTGATCGTCGCGGCGACCTCCATCGCCGTGAAAGAATTCCTTTACCATTACACCCTGCGAGTGGGTAACAAAGTCAATTCCAGAATGCTAAAAGCCAATGCCTGGCATCATCGCAGTGACGCCATCTCGTCAGTAATTGTATTGGTGGGAGTCGGCGGCACGATGCTGGGCTTCCAGTACCTCGATGCGCTGGCGGCCATTGGCGTTGCCGCCATGATAATCAAAATCGGCTGGGGCCTGTGCGTGCAAAGCGTGCGTGAGCTGGTCGATACCGCCCTGGAACGGGAAACGGTCGAATCCATTAACAACACCATTATGCACGTGGATGGCGTACGCCAGTTGCACAGCCTGCGCACGCGGCGCATGGGCGGTGAGGCCCTGGTGGATGTACATGTGCTGGTGAACCCGAAATTGAGCGTGTCGGAGGGGCATCAGATCGGGGAAAAAGTCCGGGAACAGGTGGTGAAACATATAGACGAGGTCACCGACGTCATGGTGCACATCGATCCCGAAGACGACGAAATGATGGCGCGCGGCGATCACCTGCCGCTGCGGCAAACCATCATCAAAAAACTCAAACAATCCTGGAGCAATATCCCGGAAGCGGATTTAATTGACAATATCACCCTCCACTATCTGGACGGGAAAATCCATGTAGAGGTAACATTACCGCTCGACAAGATGGAGAGTCAGCAGCACGCTCTGGGGGTGGCAAAACGTCTCACCCAAGCGAGCATGGAAGACAAGAATATTGCTGATACCCGGGTCCTATTTCATTGATGCACCAATATTGTGCATATTGATAAAATGCGCATTATAATAGTGCATATAGGCATTTTAAAACCCGTTTTCCTCTATATAACTTAATGATTTATATAAAGTTATTGCGTGGCACATTATCTGCACCATGGGCAGCAATGTTTTGAATTAATTGTTCCAAAAGATTTCATGACCGTAAAAAATTATACGTTTATTCATCGAGGAGGTTCGTAATGTCCGCAAGAGACGTTTTATCTATGATCAAAGAAAAAGATGTGAAGTTTGTGGATTTCCGCTTCACAGATACCCGGGGGAAAGAACAGCACGTTTCCGTGCCCAGCCATACGGTCGACGAGGACGTGTTCACCGACGGCAAAATGTTTGATGGTTCCTCGATTGCCGGCTGGAAAGGTATCAATGAGTCCGACATGATTTTAATGCCGGATCCAAGCACGCTGGTGATGGATCCCTTTTCGGATGAGAATACCCTGATCCTGCGCTGTAACGTCCTCGAGCCTTCCACCGGCCAGGGTTACGAACGTGACCCCCGCTCCCTGGGGCAACGCGCGGAAGCTTATTTAAAGTCCACCGGTATCGCGGACACCTGTTATTTCGGACCTGAACCGGAATTTTTCATTCTCGACGACGTGCGCTGGGGCGCCGATATCAGTGGCGCTTTTTACAAAGTCGATTCCGAAGAGTCCGGCTGGAACTCCGAGCGTGTTTATGAAGATGGCAACATCGGCCACCGCCCCACCATCAAAGGCGGTTATTTCCCGGTTCCTCCCGTGGATTCCTTGCACGATATTCGTTCCGCCATGTGCCTGGCGCTGGAAGAAATGGGTGTTCCCGTGGAAGTGCACCATCACGAAGTGGCTACCGCCGGTCAGTGCGAAATCGGCACCAGGTTTGAAACCCTGACCAAACGCGCCGACTGGAACCAGATCCTGAAATATGTCGTCATGAACGTTGCGCATTCTTACGGAAAAACCGCGACCTTCATGCCCAAACCACTGGTGGGTGATAATGGCAGCGGCATGCACTGCCACCAGTCCCTGGCCAAAGGCGGCGAGAACCTGTTTGCCGGAAATGAATACGCCGGCCTGTCGGAAACGGCCTTGTATTATATCGGTGGCATTATCAAGCATGCGCGTTCATTAAATGCGATTACCAATCCAACCACCAACAGTTACAAACGTTTGGTGCCCGGGTTTGAAGCGCCGGTTATGCTGGCTTATTCCGCTCGCAACCGCTCGGCATCTATCCGTATCCCCTACGTGGCCAACCCGAAAGGACGCCGCATCGAAGTGCGCTTCCCGGACCCCATGGCCAATCCCTACCTGGCTTTCGCGGCGATGATGATGGCCGGCCTGGATGGTATCCAGAACAAAATCCACCCGGGCGAAGCCATGGATAAAGACTTGTACGATCTGCCGCCTGAAGAAGAAGCGGAAATTCCAAAAGTCTGTCATGCGCTGGACATGGCGCTGGACGCGTTAAAAGCGGATCGTGACTATCTGAAAAAAGGCGGTGTATTCACGGATGATTTACTGGATGCCTACATCAACCTGAAGATGGAAGAAGTAACCCGTCTGCGCATGACGACTCACCCGGTTGAGTTCGACATGTATTATAGCTTGTAAGTAGAAAGTGGAAGTTAAAAGTAAAACGCCCCCTGACCGGGGGCGTTTTTTTGGGCCGCATAAAACCAAGCGCATACCACCTAGTCTATACTTGCGTTATTATCGCCCAGTTAATGGTATTTCCCCTCAAACTAACGAATCATTGGAATATGAAAAGAGCATTCATCATAATCTGTCTATTGAGTTTCCTCGCCGTTACCGGCCAGGCCGCGGTGTACAAGCACGTTGACGAGGAAGGTAAGGTCATCCGCTATTCCGACATGCCGCAAAAAGCAGGCGATGAACCCATGAAAGTACCGCCGCCGGCGCTGGAATATGACTCCAAAACACCCGCTTCGGCCCCTGAATTCAAACCCTCCCCCAAGCCGGCGCCCAAGGCGGCGGATAGCGAAGACCGCAAGCCGGCAACGGCGTATGCCGCAGTGACCATCATGAATATCCAAAACGACGAAGCCATCCGCGCCAACGGCGGCATCTATTCAATCCAGTTGGCCTCCCAACCTGCCCTGGATGCGCAGGCAGGACATCGTTACGTGGTGCTGATCGATGGCGCTGCCCACCAGAAAAGCGACTCAGCCGTATTTCAATTGGAAAACCTGCAGCGCGGTACCCAATCCATCAGCGTCCAGATCCAGGACCAGGCCGGCGCGGTACTGACCAGCTCCAGCCCCATCACCCTGCACGTGCTCAAGCAGTAAAAAATCCCGCCGCCCATCGCAATGTGAAAATACCGGGCTCAGGCACGAATGGCACTTAACTTAAGCTCAGAACCGTCGTCTTCCCGGCGAAAGCCGGGATCCAAAATCTACAATAGTGGCAGTTTCATGGATTCCGGCCCCGGCTTACACCCTGCCGGGGCATGCTTAAAAAAATGCCGGAATAACGAAAATCCAAAAAATTGCGTTAAGTAAGTGCCATTCGGCTCAGGCACCGCTTGAGCACAAATTTTTACTTTTCCTAACACCAATGCACCATTATAGTGCAATAATATTAACTGAAGTGCAGCGTTTTGCGCCTGATTGATACAAAAATTACTCAACAGTCCAGGGCCGCGCGCTGCAATCACCGTCCAATGGTTTGTAACATTATGTTTTTAATAAAATATTTAAAAACCAACCCTGGCTTGCAAGAAACGCCAGCGTTTCAAACCGAAATTGGTTTGGAAATTGCTAACTAATACTGAAAGGGCCGGAAGTGATACAAAATATTGATTTATATAAGCAAATTGTAGAAGGGCTGACCAACGCCGTACTTCTGCTCAATAGCGAGCTACAGCTCGAATACATCAATCCGGCTGGAGAAATCCTGTTTGAAGCCAGTATTCATCGTTTGAAGGGAACGGGTATTGATGAACTGTTTTCAGGGGACCAGCACCTCACCGGTGATATTCGCGAGGTGCTGCGCACCGGCGACCCGTTTACCCTGCGCGAGCAGGATATCACGCTATTGAACCGCCGCGTCATTAACACGGATTGTGTGCTGACGCCTCTGCTTGACACGAAAGATAAATTGAATGCCGACAAACGCCTGATGTTGATTGAATTAAACAGTCTGAACCGCGGTAAGCGCATTACGCGCGAAGAACATCAGTTCGCACAGAGTAACGCGATGCGCGCCATGATCCGCGGCCTGGCCCACGAAATCAAGAATCCGCTGGGCGGTTTGCGCGGCGCAGCACAGTTGTTGGAACGTGAACTCCACGACGAAAGCTTAAAGGAGTTTACCAATATCATCATTGGCGAAGCGGACCGCTTACGCAACCTGGTCAACCGGTTATTAGGCCCGATCAAGCCGCCGCAACGCGAGCCCATTAATATTCACGAAATTACCGAACACATCACGCAACTGCTGAAGGCGGGCAAACCAGAGCGGGTCAATATCGTTCATGACTACGACCCCAGCATCCCGGAAGTGGAAGCCGACCGTGACCAGTTGATTCAAGCACTGTTGAATATCTCGGTAAATGCGCTGCATGCCGTAGGCAGCAAAGGCGCCATCACGTTCAGGACACGCGCCTTGCGTCAGTTCACCATTGGGCAAACCCACTACAAACTGGTTTGCCAAATAGACATTATCGATGATGGCCCGGGAATTCCTGCAGACCTGATCGAAACCATATTTTTTCCCATGGTGACCAGCCGCGCTGATGGCACCGGCCTGGGATTGTCCATTTCTCAATCCCTGATCCAACAGCATGGCGGAATTATTCAATGCAAAAGCGAACCGGGAAATACCGTGTTCAGCGTGTTTTTGCCATTTGTACATTCTCAACAACATTAAAATGGGTATCGCCGCATGAACAACATAGCCGCATCCAATATAAAACACCCCTTAAGCCAGAGATCCGTTTGGGTGGTGGATGATGACCGCTCCATCCGCTGGGTTTTAGAACGCGCGTTGACACAAGCGGGTATGGCGGTTGAAACATTCGACAACGCCAAAAAAGTTTTGCAGGAAATCGGTAACCGTAAGCCCAACGCCATCATCACGGATATCCGCATGCCCGGCCTGGACGGACTGGCGTTGTTAAGCAAACTAAACCAGCAGGCCCCTGAGCTGCCCATCATTATTATGACCGCGCACTCCGACCTGGACAGCGCCGTGTCCGCCTATCAGGGTGGCGCTTTTGAATACCTGCCCAAGCCGTTCGACGTGGATGACGCCATTGAACTGGTAAACCGCGCGATCCAGCATTCCGTCAGCCAGCTGGAAGTGGCGCCCGCAATCGAAGAATCGGTAACACCCGAGATCATCGGCGAAGCGGCCTCGATGCAGGAAGTGTTCCGCGCCATCGGCCGCTTGTCGCGTTCCAAGATCACAGTGTTGATAACGGGCCAATCAGGAACCGGCAAGGAACTGGTCGCCAAGGCGCTGCACAAGCACAGCCCGCGCGCGGACCAGCCTTTTATCGCCCTCAATACCGCGGCGATACCCAAGGACCTGCTGGAATCGGAACTGTTTGGCCATGAGAAAGGCGCGTTTACCGGCGCGCAAAACCAGCGCAAAGGCCGGTTCGAACAAGCCGATGGCGGCACGCTGTTCCTGGATGAAATTGGCGATATGCCGGCGGATCTGCAAACCCGCCTGTTGCGCGTGCTCGCCGATGGCGAATTTTACCGGGTGGGCGGCCATACCCCGATCAAAGTCGACGTGCGCATCATCGCCGCCACCCACCAGGATCTGGAAAAAGGCGTGCAGGCCGGCAAGTTCCGTGAAGATTTGTTCCACCGCTTGAATGTGATTCGCATTCACATGCCGCCATTAAAGGACCGCAAGCAGGATATTCCGCTGCTCATGAAACATTTCCTCGAAATGGCGGCAAAAGAGTTGAACATGGAAGTGAAGCAACTGGACAAGGCGACGGAAACTTATCTTTCGCAACTCGAATGGCCCGGTAATGTCCGGCAGCTGGAGAACACCTGCCGCTGGCTGACCGTAATGTCTCCCGGCAAGACCATTCACATGGAAGACCTGGCGCCGGAATTGCTGGAAGAATCCAAAAAAACCGGCGAAGACAGCGACTGGGAAGGATCGTTACGACGCTGGGCAAACCAGCAATTATCACGCGGCGAGCACACGATACTACACAATGCCGTACCACGGTTTGAGCAGATTATGATTGAAACCGCATTGCAACACACCGGTGGCCGCCGCCAGGATGCCGCCAAACTGCTCGGCTGGGGCCGCAATACCCTGACGCGGAAAATCAAGGAACTGGGCATGGAAAAGGATAGAGTGGAAACCGAATCGGAAGAATAGTCAATGACCCTTCCATTGTTAACGCCACGCCTGCCGCCGGTATTCACCATTACTACCCTCCGGACTCTATCCATTTGCCGCATGCCGTAAGCGATCCCCGTTCTGCTTTTACAGCGCTTTCAGAAATAACTCCCCATGATATAATCAGCTCGATTTCTTCTATGAACCATTCACTCCCCAAATCACAACTGTGACGGCTGTCCTGCACCTAATGTGATGCATGTCGCAAAATCCCCCTAGTCGTCGCTTTAAAGCGCTAATCAATCTTAACTTCCTGACCAGCGGTCACTTTGCCTGTATAAAAGGCAGCCAATTCTTTCAACATAAGCAATAAACTTCCGATACACACTACGTCACAAGTTGATTTAACGGTGAATGGTGTTGTAACGCATTATGGTAGTAAAAACACTGATAGCAGTTAGCCTTGCATGCCTCGCAGTAGTTGCTTTTCTCAACCCGCACTGCCGCGTGGCGCATCGCCGCTTGGAAACGCATAGCGTCCACAGGAAACCCGTTAGCCGGGAAAGCGGTTTCACCATTATTGAACTCATGGTTACGCTGGCCGTGGCGGTCATTGTGCTAACCATCGCGGTACCCAGTTTTACCGCCTTTGTATCCGGCAACCGGATTTCTTCGCAGGCCAATCAATTTGTCGCCGCTATGAATTTCGCGCGCAGCGAAGCCATCAAGCGCAAAGTAAACATCGACGTTGCTGCAACGGATAGCGGTACGGCTACCGATGAATGGGGAGCAGGCTGGACCGTGACAATTAACGGCGGAGCCACTTTAAAGGCATTCCCCCCGCTGGAAGGCAGTTCCACCTTAAACAGCAACGGCGGCGTCGATACCTTTCAATACCAGCCCAATGGCAACGTCACTGCCACCGATACCCTTGAACTTTGCGATGACCGCACCGGTGAAACAGGCCGGCAAATTACCGTTACCAATACCGGCCGTGTTGTGACCGCAAACCTTGCATGCGCTTGAGTGAGTTTAATTACCGTTAAGACAATAATTATGGCCAGGAAACATTGCACGAAAATCCGCAACTCCACCGGCGTCTCAATGATCGAGATACTGGTCACTATTGTCGTCCTGTCGATTGGCTTACTGGGCATGGCCGCCCTGCAACTGACGGGTATGCGCAGCACCAACAGCGCAACCTATAGGACTCAGGCAACCTTATTGGCCAATGACATCGCCGAACGCATGCGGGCCAACATCGATGCCGTCAATGAGAACCTGTATATGAACGTCGACTCGGCGTCAAACATCAATTGCGGAGCGTTTCCCGCCACTCATTGCAGCGAATACTATAATGCCGGCGCGCAGGCCGCGACTGCCTGCACTACCGCCCAAATGGCGGCGTATGACATTAACATCTGGTTTTGCGGTGTAAACTCCAACGGCGCCCGCGCCGGCGGTGTACAAGCCGCGCTGCCTCAAGCCGCGGCAACAATTACCTGTACTGATACCAATCCCACAGGCGGTGATGTAGATCCCTGCACCGATCGTTCGCCCCATACTATTACCGTCAGTTGGTCTGAGATCAACCCGGATAAAAGTGGCGCGGATACCGTTTCACAAAGCGTTTCGATGACTATCCAGCAATGAAAAAATTAATTCACAATCGCCCATTACCGCGCCGGCTGCAACAAGGCTTCACCCTGGTTGAAATCATGATTTCCATCACCCTGGGTCTGATCTTACTGGCTGGGGTCATGCAGATTTTTCTTGGCAGCAAGCAGACCTACAATCTGCAGTCCGGTGTCAGCCGCCTGCAGGAAAATGCGCGTTTTGCCCTCGACATTCTTGCAAGAAATATCGCCATGGCGGGTTATACCACCGACCCCGGCAGCATTACCGCCTTCACCGCCGCCAATACGCTGGATAACAGCAGTGCAAACGCCGGCCTTGGATTCACGCTGGCAAGCGGCGCCGCCAGCGACGCCGTTGAAATCAACTATGAATCCGCCACGGATTGCCTGGGCAATGCGACCGGCGGCACGGCAACCGATCGTTACTACATTGACGGCACTAACCTCATGTGCCTGGGTAACGGCAGTGTCACGCCCGGCCTGATCGCCGAAGGCATTGAAAACATGCAGATACTTTACGGACAGGATACAGACGGTGATGGCGCTACCAACATCTATCTCAATGCCGGCAACGTTGTGGCGGCAAATCCGGTGACCAGCGTGCGCGTCGCTCTGTTGGTTAATACCGTGAACGCGGTAGGCGGCTCGGACGCTGGAGTATATGTGCTGCTTAACGCACCGCCCGTAGGACCATTTGGCGATGCACTGATACGCCAGGTGTATACCAGGACGATTACGTTGCGCAATACGGCCACTTTTTAAGCGGCTCAGCACAGAAGTAAGGAGTGTAATTGTTATGACTACTATCAGACAAACCCAACAGGCAGGCGCGGCATTAGTCGTGAGCTTAATGATGTTGCTGGCATTGACCATTATCAGTCTTTCCGCCGTTTCCAACACCAACCTCGAAGAACGCATGGCGCACAATTTTCAACAATCTGTATTGGTGTTCCAGGCTTCAGAGTCCACCATCGAACGGGTGATCAACCTGGGTGATGTCGGCGGCGCCGGTGTAAACGCCAATCCATTCTATGATGAAGTCGATGACCCCCTGGTGACAGCAATCAACGCCGGATTAAATGATACTTCGACCACCATCAGCCATGACAACGATCCTAACGGCTACCTGGCAAACGCCACACTGACCAGCACCGCAACGGTGTCATATATAGGCACCAACGCCTGCCCGGAGACATCACTCGGTGAACTCACCTGTTATGCGTTTGATGTCACCTCGACGGCCACCATTGACGCCACCAGCACCACCGAAACCCATATACAGACTGTCGACCGCCCCGCACCGGCCGCCACTTAATGGATTGCTTATCATCATTCAGGTTACAGAGGTAATTCATCATGACTAACAGAATTCTAACCACAGCTATTTTTGTATTGGGTCTTAGCTTCACCCTGCCCGCCATGGCGATTGGAAAAATCGTGTCGCAGGCCGATGCCGTTGAAGCTAATTCCGTAACTGCCGCTTTGGACAAAAAGCTGGTTGGCGGTGTTGTTACCGTGGATGGATGTGAGAAATGCCCGGTAACAATCATCATCGACAGCAAGACCGGGTTTTTCAAGGAAGGAAAAGCGGTGCCGCGGGACAAAATCGGCTCTTTATCCGGAAAGCCAGGGACTGTCATTTTTAAAGAAAGTAAAGACGTGAAAACCGCCATCAGGGTCAGATGGTAAACGATGGATAATCATTGACAGCGGTCAGCAACTACACACTGAGTGAAATGCGCCATGAAAAACCTAACCCGACAATTCAAGATACTGTTTTCTGCAACCTGCCTGATTGTCATTACCGGCGGCCCGGTATTGGCCGTGGATACAGAAATCTACGTGGGCAGCAGCACCGTGCCTTCCGAGGCGGTCCCCAACCTGGTGTTTATTATTGACACCTCGGGCAGTATGGATACCGATGTTGAGGTTTCCGTTGGCAGCTATGATCCCGCTACCGCCTATACCGGCAGTTGCGTATCCACCCGGATTTACTATAGCACCAGTGGCAATCCACCCAGTTGCGGCACCGACAACTATATTAATACCACCAGTTTTACCTGTGATGACGCGGGCACCGCGCTCGGCGCTACCGGCAACGGTTATTACGTCGGGCGGGCGGCGCGTTATAAACAAGGAAAAAAGAAACGTGGAGATCAATGGGATGATCTGAGCAACTCCGACCACGATGATCCCGTTGAATGCATGGCTGATTTTGGCGTTCACGGTGAAACGGATGCCTCCACGGACCTCTATCCCGCGGATGAAGGCGGCGGGGGGCCGTGGACAAACGTGCAAAGCGACAGCATCAACTGGAATAATACCGGCACAACCTATACCTTTTACAACGCCAATTATCTCAACTGGCGCAACAGTGCCGCGGCCATAGTCACCAAAACCCGCCTGCAGATCGTGCAGGAAGTATTTTCCGACCTCATGGATAGCATCAGCGGGGTAAATATCGCGGTCATGCGCTTTGACAGCGGTGGCGACGGTGGTTATTTCGTAATGCCCATGCAGTTTTTGAACGACAGCAACCGGCAGACTTACAAAGACGCGGTTAACGCCATGACCGCCAATGGGTGGACACCACTGTCTGAAACGCTGTACGAGTCGTATTTGTTTTACAAAGGTGAGGCGGTGCGCTACGGCGACGATTCAAGCCCGGCCACCAACGTGGCCGGCGTGTTGGACGGCGGCAATTACGTGAGCCCCATCGAATATCAATGCCAGAAGAACTTCGTCATTCTGCTCACCGATGGCGCGCCCACCTATGACACCGGCGCTGACAGCAGCATCACCGGCATGAGCGGGTTTTCCACGGTGACCGGCGCATCGTCCTGCTCCGGCAATTGCCTGGATGAGCTGGCGGATTACATGCACACCAAGGACTGCAGCACCCTGGACGATACCCAGAATGTCATTACCTATACCATCGGCTTCGCCACCGACCAGACCCTGTTGAGCAGCGCAGCTGCAAAAGGCGGCGGCAGTTACTATACGGCTGATGACACGGCGGGCCTGGCGGATGCATTTACCGCCATCCTGACTGAAATCCTGGCCATTAACACCACGTTTATCGCGCCGGCGGTGTCGGTGAACGCGTTTAACCGCTTTACCCACCGCGAGGAACTTTACTACGCCCTGTTCCGCCCCAATGAGCGGCCCGCATGGAACGGCAACGTGAAACGTTTCAAACTGGCCGGTAACCCGCCCATCATTGTCGATGCCAATAATGCCGCGGCCATTGATGTTAACACCGGATTCTTTAAATCCACGGCCAGAAGTTTCTGGACCGCGGACGCGGATGCACCGGATGGTGATGCCGTGCAATTGGGCGGCGCGGCCAGCCGGCTGGCCCTGCCGCGCACCATCTACACTTATACCGGCAGCACGGCGCCGGCGAATGCGGAGCTGACGGCCACCGCCAATGCATTGCATGAAGATAATACCGCCATCACCAAAACCATGCTGGGCGATGCGGCCATGACGGATGATGAACGAACCGATATCCTTCAATGGACACGCGGCGTTGACGTCCTGGATCAGGATAACGATGCCGTTGACACCGACATACGGCGCCTGATAGGCGATCCGCTGCACACCAAGCCCGTGTTGATTAGTTACGGCGGCACCGACGCGAGTCCTGACATGACCCTGTATTCCGGCACCAACGAAGGCCACCTGCACGCCGTTAATACCAGCAATGGCGCGGAAGTATTTAGCTTTGTGCCTCAGGAACTGCTGCCCAATATGAACACTTTAATGATAAATTCGAGCAGCGTTGCGCACCTGTATGGTCTGGACGGGCCGTTAACTTCCTGGGTGAATGACGTCAACGGCAATGGCGTACTACTAACCGCCGGCGGCACGCTGGAAACCGGCGAGCATGTCTACCTTTACCAGGGCATGCGCCGCGGCGGCAAAAACTACTATGCGTTGGATGTGACCGACCGCAGCGCGCCCAAGTTGAAATGGATCATCTATGGCGGTACGGGAACATTCAGCGAACTGGCCCAGACCTGGTCGGCTGCCACCAAGGGCAAGATCAAACTGAACGGCGTGGACAAGCACGTGTTGATCTTCGGCGGCGGATACGATGTCGACCAGGATGATAACAACCTGGCCGCGGACGATAGCGAAGGACGCGCGGTATTTATCGTGGATGCCAGCACCGGTGCGAAACTCTGGCAGGCCGGACCCGCCGGCTCTTCCGGAGGTACTGATCCGAACCTCGTGCTCAGCGCGATGACCAATAGTATTCCGTCGGATGTGCGTGTACTCGACATTGACGGCGATGGCTACACGGACCGTTTGTATGTCGGCGACATGCGCGCGCAGATCTGGCGTTTTGATATCGACAACAACGGCAACACCGGCGCCGCCAACCTGGCGACCGGCGGCGTTATCGCGCAACTGGGCGGCGGTACGGCAGCGGAAAACCGCCGCTTCTATTACATTCCCGATGTTTCGCTTTCGGACGACTATCAGCATATCAATATTGCGATCGGTTCGGGATACCGCGCCCATCCGCTGGATGACGATATCCATGATGCGTTCTTTGTGGTGCACGATCCCAACGTCTATTCGCCCGCGGTCGACGGCAACGGTGATCCAGTTTATACCGCCATCACCTTAAATGACCTCTATGATGCAACGGCCAATGTTATCGGCCAGGGCGCCACCAGCGAGGTGGCTGCCGCGCAAACCGCACTCGCGGGTAAAGAGGGTTTGTACATCTACCTGAAACAGGGCGGCAGTTTTGTGGGTGAGAAAGTGCTGGCAAAATCCATTACGTTCTCGGGCCAGGTCATGTTTACCACCTACACGCCTGTCGCGACAGCATCCGCTTCCTGTTCGCCGAGCCAGGGTACGGCGCGCGCTTACTTGATCAATATCGCGGATGGCACGCCGGTGTACGACTTTAATGATTCAGGTGGCGACCTCACCGTTGAAGACCGCAAGATGGAACTGGTGCGCGGCGGTATTCCTCCGGAACCCAGCATCATCTTTCATGACAATGGTCCGGTTGTGCTGATCGGTACTGAAAAAGCACCAGACCCGAATTTTGTTCTGTCGCCGAGAAAAACCCGCTGGCGCGTTCAGTAACCGGAACAGGCGCTGACGAAAACAACAAGCTACTCATGGGAGTTTAACTATGAAAATGCATAACAAGGGATTTACCCTGATCGAGTTAGTGATTGCCCTGACGGTGCTCGGCATACTTGCCGCCATTGGCTACCCATCCTACCAGAACCAGGTGGCTAAATCGCGGCGGGGCGACGCCCAGGCGGCATTGATGGGGTTCGCCAACGCCATGGAACGGTATTACACGCAAAACAATACCTATGCCGGCGCGGCGGTAGGTGGTGGTGGCGTATTTCCCGCTGAAGCACCCGTGGACGGCAGCAATAAATACTACGACCTGTCAATTCCCACCGCCACGGTAAGCGCCTACACCTTGAGAGCGGTGCCTAAAAACGGCCAGGCCGGTGACGGCCGGCTGGAAATTGATTCCGACGGCACGCGGCGCTGGAACAGCCAGGACAACGGCACCGGAACGAACACGGCATGGTAGACACAGCCTTGATGTTGGATCCAGAACCGGAGTTGTTCACGGGGCGACAGGCAGCCGATCCGGGCTTAATCCTGCCGGCCAAAAAGCCGATAGATAAAATAATTAAACAATCTGTTTACGGATTGAGAAAGCCAACGGCAATTTACATTGATCCAGACCTATTAGTATCGGAGTACGACCATGTCTCAAGAACTTTATCGAGTGATTCTCACTGGTTACGGTGACAGACAAAAAGGTGAACACTATATTGAAGAAGCGTTCGCCAAACTGTTCAAGATTCAACAAGCGAAAGCACGGCAATTGTTAAAGAGCGCGCCCACCACGCTGAAGGAGAATCTCCCCGCGG